>DATFPD010000582.1:0-14419 GCA_035265005.1 Gemmatimonadaceae bacterium
CCGATCGACGAGAAGCTCCGGGCGATGCTCGGGCTGCTCGAGACGTTCACGCTGCGGCCGGAGGCGCTCGGCGCGGACGACGTGCGCGCGGTGCTCGCCGCGGGCGTGACGCGCGAGGCGATCCGCGACGCGTTCTACGTCGCGTTCCTCTTCAACACGTACGACCGCCTGGCCGACACGCTGGGCTGGGAGCTGCCCGACGACCGCTTCTACCGGAAGTCCGGCGAGTTTCTGTTGAAGAAAGGATACTCCGTCTGACGGTTCAGTTCCTCAACCCGTCCCGCGAGGGGGGCTCGGCCGGCGTCGCAGGTCGATGAGCTTCGCGACCGGGCCCACCAGGGCGAGCGCGAGCAGCGCCGGCGCGGCGTTGAACGCGGTGGGCATGGGCCACCCTCGATCGGAGCCGAGGCGGATCAGCGCCTCCGCCATCGCGATCAGCACCGCCACCACGATCTGCGGCCGCCGACCGCGGACGACGGTGCGCGGGTCGGTGATCATGAAGAAGATGAAGAGCTGATACATCGGCCCCGTGATCGGCGCGAGCTCGGGGAGCACGGGCTGGCCGAGTGCCGCGGCGCGCAGGCCGTTCAGCAGGAGGAAGCCGGCGACGTAGGCGAGCGTGATGTGCAGGACGCCGACGCGCGAGGCGATGACCAGCCCGAAGGTCCAGATCACCAGGTTGGTCGCGACGTCGTTGCCGAACTGGTGGCTGAGCACCGACACGCGGTCCGGCGCGGCGAGCAGCAGGGCGCTGATCGCGAAGTTCGTCGGGTTCCAGAGATGGTTGTCGCGGTAGCGCAGGACGTACTTCGACGAGATCGCGAGGAACCCGCCGAGCACGAACGGCCAGAGCGCGCCCCCCTGCGGCTTGGTGAGCAGCGTCAGGCTGATTCCGCTGATGTAGGCGCTCTGGAGGTTGACGACCTTGCCGCGGTCGAACCAGGAGAGCAGCGCCTCGGTCGCCGTGCACACCGCGAGCGCCAGCGCCAGCCGCTCGTAGCCGCCGACGAGGTGGTAGCGGAACTGCCCGGCCGCCAGCACGAGCGTGATGAGGAACGCGATCAGGTAGCGCGGGTCGATCGCCGTCCGCCGTTCGCGCGGGCGCGCCGGCGTGGACTCGCGCGCTGCGACCGCGTGGGAGGTCTCGCTCATGCCGTCAGCGCTGCGGCTCGGTGATGGTGACGATGCGGTCGATCGCGGGGCGCGGCACCACCTGTCTCGTCCCCGACGGCCAGTGGATGACGAGGCGGTCCACCCACTCCCGCGCCCCCAGCCCGAAGTGCAGCCGCCGGTCGTTCTGGCTCGCGAACCCCGACCCGCCGTCGACGACGCGGCGCTGCGTCAGCTCTCCCGACTCGAGCACCACCTCGGCGCCGATCGCGCTCCGGTTGCCGCGCGTGCCGACGAGCCGCAGCCCGAGCCAGTGGTTGGCGCTGTCGGGGTAGCCGCGGTAGAGCAGCGCGGGCTGGTTCTGGTTGGCGACGATCACGTCCACCGCGCCGCGGTTCGAGAGGTCGGCGAGCGCCACCGCGCGGCCGTCGTACAGGTCCGTCGCGCCGACCTTCTTCGCCACGTCCACCCAGCCGGCGGCGCCGCGGTTGAGGTACACGCGCGACCGCTGGTAGCCGGCCAGGCTCGCGCTCCCGAACGGGGGCCAGGTCGCGGCGTCCTCGAAGAAGCGGCCGTTGGCGCCGGCGATCTTCGACATCGCGTACCAGTAGCTCTTCTCACGGTCCGCCGAGATGAACCCGTTGGCGACGAACAGCTCGTTCGCGCCGTCGTTGTTCAGGTCCCCGAACTGCGCGCCCCACGCCCAGCCCGCGTCCGCGATCTCGCCCTCGGCGACGTTGCGGAAGCGGCGCGCGGTCGGCATGTCGTTGAGGCGGAGGTTGTTGTTCTGGAAGAGGTACCCGCGCTCGGAGATGTTGGTGACGAACGCGTCGAGCCGGCCGCGGTTGAAGGCGTCGCCCAGTGTGGCCGACATGCCGCTCTTGGACTCGCTCTCGAGACCGGCCGTGGTGAGCACGAAGCGCCGGCCGCGGTCGTTCAGGTACAGCTCCTCCGGGCCGTAGTCGTTGGCGAGGTAGATGTCCGGCCACCCGTCGCCGTCGAAGTCGGCCGAGGCGGCGGCGAGCGTCCAGCGCGTGCTGCCGACGCCCATCCGGTCGGTCACGTCCTCGAACCGCGGGGTACCCTCCGGGCCCGTGCCCACGTTGTGGAAGAGCAGGTTCTTGCCGCCGTTGCTGGCGAACTCGAAGCTGTCGTGCATGATCCGCGTCGTCGTCAGGTGCCACAGGTCGACGTCGCGGAAGTACGCGGTGACGTAGAGGTCGAGCCGGCCGTCGCGGTCGTAGTCGAGCCAGATCGCGCCGTTGCTGTTGACCCAGCGGCGCAGCCCGGCCCGCTCGGTGACGTCCTCGAAGCGGGTGCCGTCGACGTTCCGGAAGAGCGCCGGGTAGCCGTAGCGGTAGACCAGCACGTCCTCGCGGCCGTCGCTGTCGACGTCGCCCCAGACGGCGCCCATCGACACGCCCTCGCCCGGCCGGTTGAGATCCGCGAGGCCCGCGCTCGCGGCCACGTCCTCGAACTGAGCTTGCCCCGAGCCTGTCGAGGGGCCGCGGTTGCGGTAGAGCGCGTTAGGCTCGCCGAACCGGCTGCTCGTGAAGTACAGGTCGGGCCACCCGTCGCCGTCCACGTCGGTCACGGACACCGAGGCCCCGAGCGCCGCCACGTGCGGCTCGATGCCGGCCAGCTTCGGGTCGAACGTCGGCCGGCGGTGCACGAAGCGAATGCCGGCGGCCGCGGTCTCGTCCCGAAGCGCGAAGCCGGGGTGGGCGGCGTCCGCGGTCGCGCGAATGGGTCCGCCGTTCAGTCGCATCGCGAGCACGAGCGCCGCCAGAAAGGGCACGGCCATGATGGCGCGCCGGACGGTGGGGCGGGGTCGGTTCATCACGGCTCCGATTATAGTCTCCGTACTTGACGGCGGCGACACTTTCGTCGACATCACCCCCCATGGCCCTGGCGCTCTGCAGCATCGCTTCGACGGTCGCGACCGCCGCCGCGCTCGCGGTCGCCGCGTGCGGGCGCCCGGCAGCCAGCCGCACGACCGCTCCCCCCGATGGCGGAGCGCCGAAGGGGTGGGCGCTGGCGTGGAGCGACGAGTTCGAGGGCCCGGCGGGCGCGCCGGTCGACGCCGCCAGGTGGGTAGCCGACACGGGCGGCCAGGGGTGGGGCAACCAGGAGCGGCAGTACTACACGGCCGGCACCGAGAACGCCTCGCTCGACGGCGACGGACATCTCGTCATCACGGCGCGCGCCGAGCCGGCGTCCACCGCCCGCGGGTGCTGGTACGGGGCGTGTCGGTACACCTCGGCGCGGCTCATCACCAAGGGCAAATTCGAGACGACGTACGGCCGCTTCGAGGCGCGCATCCGCATCCCGCGCGGGCAGGGGATCTGGCCGGCGTTCTGGATGCTCGGCGCCGACGTCGACCAGGTGGGCTGGCCGCGGTGCGGCGAGATCGACGTGATGGAGAACATCGGCCGCGAGCCGTCGCTGGTGCACGGGACGATGCACGGGCCCGGCTACTCGGGCGGCGGCGGGATCGGCGGCTCCTACTCGCTGGCCCCCGAGGCGGTCGCGGACAACTTCCACGTCTTCGCGGTGGAGTGGACGCCGGGGCAGATCCGCTGGCTCGTCGACGACAGGGAGTTCCGCCGGAGCACGCCGTCGGACATCCCGTCAGGCGCGGGGTGGGTCTACGACCACCCCTTCTTCCTGCTGCTCGACGTCGCCGTCGGCGGCGTCTGGCCCGGCGACCCGACCGCCTCCACCCCACTCCCGCAGCAGATGCTCGTCGACTACGTGCGGGTATACCGGCAGTGAGTCCTCGCTCGGCGAGTCCTCGCTCGGGAGGCGCTGATAGAATCGACCACAGCGGCACAGAGGACACAGAGGAGGGGCACACGGGAGGTCGTCCCTCGGTCGGGACGAGATGCTTGAAGTGCTGGGGAGGACCCTGCGGCCGCGACCCCTGTCAGCATTCTCACATATCATCCCGAGAGAGGGACAATCTCTTCGTGTGCCCCTCCTCTGTGTCCTCTGTGTCTCTGTGGTCGACTCTATCAGCGCGTCCCGGCAGAGGGCCTGTGCCGGCGCACGATCCGCGTGTTGTACTCGCGAAGATAGCGCTGGTGCTGCGCGTCGGTCGGGTACGACTCGCCGGGCGCGTACGGGTAGGACTTCACGGCGTGGAAGGGGAGGGGACCCACCGTGGTGCCGAACGCGGTGTTGAGATCGGAGTCCTTGATCCACCCGTCGGTGTAGAGCAGGAAGTCGCGCCTCCACCCCGGCGGCAGCGAGCGCTCGGAGCTCGCGTCGAATTCGATCGTCGTCTCGTCGCCCGGCGCCATGACCACGTACATGTCGTCAGGCTCGCGCAGCAGCGGCAGCACGTCGCCGAAGCGCGTGAACGCGCCCTCGATCGGCCGCCAGGGGGACTCCTTCGCCACGTCCTCGTAGGCGAACCAGTACGGCCCGTAGCGGCCGCCCCGGCGGTACATGCGGGAGAAGCCGCGGGCGTGGAGGTCGGCGGACACGGGCGAGAGCGCCGTGACCTTCGCCGGGCCGTCGTCGAGCGCGCGGGCGACGAACGCCTGGTCCCAGTAGATCTGCATGCTCGTGCGGATGCGCACGCGATGGTCCGCGGTGGGGAACTTCCCGGCCAGCTCCACGACGATCGTCTTGTCCTTGCCTGACGGGAAGCCGATGTCGGCGACCGCGGTGCGCCACTTCCCCGCCGCGTCGCGCACCTCGAGCGACGGCGGCGCGACCCGGATCGCCGACTGCTGCGAGAGGGCGACGTTGATGCTGGCGTCGGTGGGGTAGATCCACCCGCGCAGGAAGAGGAAGGTGCCGGGGCGGCCGGCGCCCTCGCCCAGGTCGAGCACGAGGTCGTGCGGCTCCACCACGCCCTGGTAGCGCGTCGGGGTGAAGTCGGAAACGTACACGTCGTCGCTCTCGCGCAGCGCCGGCAGCACGTCGCGCCCGCGCTCGTCGGTCGCGGAGACGGGCGGGTCGCGCCGAGCGAGCTGGAAGAGGCGGAGGCTCACCGGCCCGGGCGGGACGAAGCGCTCGTCCACGAACACCTCCACCGAGTCCGGGTGGTCGACGGCGAGCAGCTTCACCTGGTCGGCGTACGCGGTCTCCCACAGCTCCTCGGTGAGCTGGAGGACGTAGCGCCCGTCGCGCGGGCGGAGCGCGTCCCCGGCAATGCGCACGTACTCCTGCGACGCGCCGGCGGGGGCGAACGCGCTCGTGCTCCCCATGAGGCCCAGCGGCATGCCGAGCGCGCTGCGCCACATCGCGTCGGTCACGAACCGGAAGCGCGTCCCGTCCCAGCTGTAGGCGAAGGCGCACGACCCCTTCAGCACCTCGCGCTCGACCACGTCCTGGTCGGAGCCGGGCACGTACACGGTCTGCGGCACGCCGTTAGGCCACTCCACGCGCAGCACGTCCGCCTTGAGGTGCGGCCCCAGGCCGAAGTGCGTCACGCGGCCGGTGGCGACGCGGGTCTGAAAGAGCTCGCCCGCCCGCAGCTCCAGCCTGGCGCCGATGCCGAGCGCGTTATTCTTGCCGCTCCCGGCGCGGAGCGCCTTGAGCTCCACGTTCACCCCGAGGTTGCTGTTCCCCAGGTCGTTGCGCAGCAGCCTCGGCGCGCCGGCGGCGTCGAGCAGCCAGAGGTCCTCGTCGCCGTCGCCGTCCACGTCCGAGACCGCGATCGCGGACGCACCGGCCGCCCGCACGCGCTCCGCCACCACCGCCGAACGGTCGAGGAGCCTCCCCGCGCCGTCGTTGCGGAAGAGCAGGACGCCGGCGGCCGTGCCCACCACGAGGTCGAGCCAGCCGTCGTTGTCGTAATCCACGAACGTCGCCGTCAGCACCGCCGCGCTGCCGGCCAGCCGCAGCGCGGCCGCCGAGCGGCGGTCGCGGGCGAAAGTCCCGCCGCCGCCGTTGCGCCAGAGCGCGGGCTCGCCGCCGGACGCGCGCGCGACGAAGAGATCCAGGAAGCCGTCGTTGTCGTAGTCGCCCACCGCCGCGGCTCCCGACCCGCCGTCGTTCGTGAGCCCGCTCGGCGCGGTCACGTCGGCGAATCGCTGCGCGCCCCCGTTGCGCAGGAGCGCGTCGCTCCCGCTCTCGTTCGCGACGAAGAGGTCGACGCGTCCGTCGCCGTCGAAGTCGGCGAACGCGGCGTCGCGCGGCACGCCCGGGCCGCCCATCCCGAAGCCCGCCGTCGCTTCGGCGAACGTCCCGTCGAGGTTGTTGCGGTACACCACGCGCCCGCCGCTCGCCAGGAGCAGGAGGTCCAGGTCGCCGTCGTGATCGAGGTCGACCAAAACTGCCTTACGAGCGCCGGCGACGGCGGCGAGTCCGGCCTTCGCCGTCTCGTCCACGAACGTCCCGTTGCCGCGGTTGCGGAAGAGGCGCGCGCCGCCCGTCGCGTCGATCGCGAACAGGTCCAGCCAGCCGTCGTTGTCGTAGTCGGCGAAGGTGGCGTAGGACGCGCCCTGCGGCAGGGCGATGCCGGACGCGTCGGTGGCGTCCCGGAGGAAGCCGCCCTGCACGCGGTAGAGACGCGGGAGCGATCGCCCCTGCGCCGGCGACCAGGCGGAGACGAACAGGTCGTCGCGCCCGTCGCCGTCGACGTCGCCCGCGGCGAGGGCGGCCGGTCCTCCGCCCGCGGCTCCGCCCGAAGCGCGCGCCTGCGGGATGTCGAGGCCGGCGTCGCTCGTGGCGTCGACGAGCTTCGCCAGGTCGGCGGCCGCGCGCTCGCGCACGCCGTGCACCGAGACGAAGTCCTTGGGCGAGTAGCTCAGCACGAGACGCCCCGGGATCGGGCCCTCGGTCCACTTCACCTCCTCGAGCGACGCCTGATACGGCTGCGTCACCTCCATCAGCCCGACGAAGCGGCCCATCGTCGAGCGCGCCTGGTCGAGCTGCCCCGCGCGCAGGAGCTGGATCGCGCTGTCGAGCCGCGCGCGTGCCTCCTTCGGCGGCTCGGGCGGGATCCGCCGCGCCTCCTCGAGCTGCCGGACCGCGCTGTCGGCGGCGCCCCGGCGCGCGAAGGCGTCGGCGAGCTTCAGCCGCGCGACCAGATTGGCGGGCGCGACGGCGAGCACCTCGCGCAGCCGATCCTCGTACCGTCGCGCCGACGCGCTGTCGGTCTGCCCCGCATCCAGCTCGGCGAGCGCGTAGAGCACGTGCGCGTCGCCGGTCGTGTCCCGGCGGAGCTGCTCCAGCATCGCGCGCGCGTCCGCCGGCCGGCCGGTGAGCGAGTAGAGTCTGGCCAGCGCGAGTCCGACCTCGGCGCTTCCGGGGTCCAGCTCGCGGGCCCGCCGCAGCTGCTGCTCGGCGTTGGGAAGGCGGCCGGATTGCAGGTAGGTGAGCCCGAGGTTCGCGTAGCCCAGCGGGTCGTCCGGCGCGAGCTCGGTGATCTTCCTGAACGCGGACTCGGCTTCCGCCAGCTGGTTGCGCTGGAGGTAGCTGAGGCCCGCCATGCGGGCGGCGTAGAGCTCTTCCACGGACGCCGCCCGCTCGCGTCGACAGGCGGCGGACGATGCGACGGCGAGAACGAGGGCGAGCCACGCCAGCGCGCGAGGGCGGCGGCGGCGGCGGCGGCGCGAGGGAATCGAATGTCGTAGCACGAGCAAACGATAGCCGGGTGACCACGCGCTCGCGATGGTCGGGCCCGCCACGGCGCGTGCGAAGCGCCGGTGCCGCGGCCATCCATATGGATGCAAGGTGCGACGCCGCGCCTTACTGGGGGCTGGCGCGCGCCGTACGTTTGCCAGCCGCCCAGCGAGCGCACACCCGGTGTCAGAGCCCCGCGATCCACTCAAGAGCTCCTTCGATCGCAAGTACCGCATCGAGCGGCAGGTCGGCCGAGGCGGGATGGCCAACGTGTTCCTCGCCCGCGACCTGAAGCACGACCGGCCCGTCGCGCTCAAGGTGCTCAAGCCCGAGGTCGCGAGCGTGGTCGGCGGCGGCGAGCGCTTCCTGCGCGAGATCCGCACGGTCGCGCGGCTGCACCATCCGCACATCCTGACGCTGCACGACTCCGGCTCGCTCGACGGCGCGCTGTACTACGTGATGCCGTTCGTCGAGGGGGAGTCGCTGCGGGACCGGCTGGAGCGCGACGGGCGGGTGCCGCTGGAGACCGCGCTGCGCATCGCGCGCGAGGCGGCCGACGCGCTGGCGTACGCCCACCGGCAGGGCGTGGTGCACCGCGACATCAAGCCCGAGAACATCCTCCTGGCCGGCGAGCACGCCATCGTCGCCGACTTCGGCATCGCGCGGGCGATCCAGATCACCGCCGGCGACCGGCTCACCGACTCCGGGTTCGTGCTCGGCACCCCGGCGTACATGAGCCCCGAGCAGGCGAGCGGGTCGAGCGAGATCGACGGGCGGAGCGACGTGTACAGCCTGGGCGTCACGCTGTACGAGATGCTCACCGGCGCGCGGCCGACGCCGTCGGCGGGCGCGCGGCTGCTGGACGGCGCCGCGCGGCCGACGCCGCCGGAGGGGCGGGGCGACCTCCCCGCCGCCGTTAGGCCGGTGCTGGCGAAGGCCATCGCGCCGGCGCCCGAGGCGCGCTACGCGACCGCCGCCGAGCTCCGCGACGCGCTCGACGAGCTGCTGCCGCGGCGGGGCCGGGGCGCGGGCGCGTGGCTGCAGTCGCACGGGGTGATGAGCGCGGCCGCCGCCGGCGCGCTGACGCTGGTGCTGCTGGCGGTCGGCGCCGTGCTGCGCCGGGGGCGCGGCGACGTGCTCAGCGAGGCGGCCGGCCAGCGCGTGGCGGTGACGCCGTTCGACGTGCCGGACCGGAACCAGGCCCTCGCCGGGTGGAGCACCCACTTCGCCTACCTGCTCGGCGGCGGGCTGGACCACGTCGCCGGGCTCAGGCCGGTGGCGCTCAAGGCGACGATCGACCGATGGGGCGGGCCCGGCGAGCACCCGACGCCGCAGGAGATGGGGCGGCGGCTGAGCGCGCGGTTCGTCGTCACCGGCACGCTGGCCAGTGCGGGGCCCGACTCGGTGCGCGCCCTGCTCACCGTCTACGACGTCGCCGGCGATCGCATCGAGCGCATCGAGCGCACCAGCGCCGCCGACCAGATGCCCGACCTGGTGCACGCCTCGGCGATCGGGGTGCTGGAGGCGCTGGGGCAGTGGCGGCCGATCGGCGCGGTGCGCGGCGCGCCGATCGCGATCACCCGGAACCTCGAGGCGCTGCAGGAGTTCGTGGCCGGCGAGCAGGCGTTCCGCGAGTCGGACTGGCAGTCGGCGCTTGAGCATCACCAGAGCGCGCTGGCGCGGGACTCGGGGCTGGCGGTCTCGCGTCGGCGCATCGGGATGATCAAGGGCTGGCGGCGGCACACGGACGACTCGGCGTCGATCGCCTGGAAGCTGAGCGCCGGCGCGCTCAACCACGGCCAGGCGGCGCGCGACAGCTTCCTCCTCCTCGCCGACTCGCTAGGCGCCGCGCTGGAGGTGGTCGACGCGGACACGCTGAAGTGGCGGCTCACGCGGCGCCTGCTGGCCACGCTCACCAGGGCGCGCGACGACTACTCGGAGGACGCCGAGGTGTGGTACGAGCTCGGCGACGCGCGCTACCACCACGGGTCCACGCTGAACGGCGTGTCGCAGCGCGGCATCCTCGACGCGTTCGACGCGGCGATCGAGCTCGACTCCGCGTTCACCCCGGCGTACATCCACGCGGTGGAGCTCGGGTTCTCGCTCGGCGGCCGCGCGCTGGGGGAGCGCTACGCGCGCGCGTACCTCGCCCGGAGTCCCACCGACGTGCACGCGCGCGGCATCGAGCTCGCGGTCCGGCTGCTGGAGGCCGGGGGCCCGGGGACGGAGGCGGGGCGCCGGCTCCTGGACACCACGGACTTCGACACGAAGTACACCACCTGGGCCGCGCTCTCGAACTGGCCCGACTCCGCCGAAGCCGCGGTGGCGCTGGTGCGGGCGATGGACGCGCAGGTGCCGCTCGACACCGCGCGCGGCGGCGCCGCGACTCCCGCGCGCCCGCCCCGGCCGAGGCTGCGCACGGTGCAGCAGCTCGCGCTCCGCGGGCACCTGCGCGAGGCCGCCGCGGGGCTCGGCGCCATCCTCGCCGCGCGCCCCGACCGCCACGAGGCGTACCCGCTGCTGGCGGACCTGGCGTTGTTAGGCGCGGTCCCGGCCGACAGCGCGTCCCAGGCGTTCGCGCGGGTCATGGCGTCCGGCAACGTCCGGCGCGCGACGTTCGCGCTCCCGCTCTGGTCGCGGCGCCGGGACACGACGCTCATCTCCGCGTTCGCCGCCGCGGCCGCGCGCGCGGGAGACTCGGTGCCGCGGTACGTGGCGAGCTACGCCGTCGCGGCGGCGGGCGCGCACCTCGCGCTCGCGCGCGCAGACACGTCGGACGCGCTGGCCCGCTTCGACGCGCTCCCGGACACCCTCTGCCTGGACTGCCGGCTCGACCGGCTGGTTCACGCGCGGCTGCTCATCGCCCGCGGCCGCCACGACGACGCGGCCCGCGTGCTCGACGAGCCGTTCAACAACCTCCCCGGCGCGGAGCTCGTGCTCTACGCCTTCGAGCGGGGGCGGGCGGCCGAGCTGCGCGGCGACCGCGACGAGGCGCGGCGCTGGTACCGGTTCGTGTCGGACGCGTGGGCGAGCGCGGACGGCGAGCGGAGTGCCTTCGTGGACTCGGCGCGCGCCGGCGTCAGGCGTAGCAGCGCGCGCTGAACGTCCTCCGCCTGCGGGGCGAGCGCGGAGTCCGGCGACTCGCGCAGTACGAGGTAGCGGCGGTACGCCTCGCGCGCGCCGCTCGTGTCCCGAAGCGCGGCGGCGAGGCGCCCCTCCTCGCGCAGCATTGTCGCGAGGTACCGCGGCCAGCCCGACAGGTACGCGCGCTTCCGGATGGCGGCCAGCGCCGCGCGCGAGTCGCCCAGCCGCTCGTGGAGGCGCGCCACCAGCAGCGGCGCGTACGCGGTCGCGTCGCCGGCCGTCTCCGGCGTGAGCGCGAGCGAGTCGAGCGCGGACACCACGGCGCGCGCATCACGGCGGCGCGCCGCCACCGCGAGCGACGCGTCCAGCAGCTCGGCGCACGCCCCCGGCGAGGCGCCGACGGGCACCAGGCGGCCGGGGGACGAGCGGGCGCGCAGCGCCGCCGCCGTCTGCGCCGCGCCGGCGGTGTCCCCGCGCGCGAGCCGCCACTGCGCGAGCACGCAGGCGTCCGCCAGCCAGGCGTCGAGCGTGGCGCCCGTCCCGGCCGCGCCGGCGCCGGCGAGATCGCCCAGCTCACTGGCCGCCGAGCGTGCGGCCGTGCTGTCTCCGTCCCCGTACAGCGCATCGAGTACGCGCAGGCGAAGGTGGGCGCGCGACGCGGGCTGCGCCGCCCGCATCACCACGGTCGCGTCCAGCGCGTCGCGGGGCCTGCCCTGGTTCATCGCCAGGCTGTGCGCGGCGAGGAGCTGGTCGACGCGGGCCGCGGGCGTGGTGCGCGAGCTTCGGCCGCGCAGCAGCTCGATCGCGCGCACGGCGTCGCCGAGCGGAAGTGCGTCGTGCTGGCTCGCCATCGCGACGGCGCGCAGGTTCGCGGGGCCGCTGCGCATCACCCGCTCGCGCGCCGCGCGCAGCTCGGCCGAGTCGCCGCGGGCCAGCGCCACGCGCCAGCGCAGGAACGGGGCGAAAGGGTCGAGCGTGTCGGCCAGCACGATGCGGGCGGCGCTGTCGGCCAGGACCGACGAGCCGCCGCTGTCCTGCTGCGCGGTGAGCTGGAGCAGCAGCCAGACCGCCGGCGCGTAGCGCTGATCTATCGCGAGCGTGCGTTCGACCGCCACTCGTGTGCGCAGCCAGCTCAACGAGTCGCCGGTGGTGCGTCCGTCGTAGAAGAGCCGCGCCGCCATCGTGTACCACGACTCGGCGCTGGCCGGCGCGAGATCCACCGGGCGCTCCCACGCGGCGCGCTGCTCGGCGGCGGTGGACGGCGCCGGGTACCGCGGTCCGGCGAAGGCGCGCAGGAGCGCCCGGTCGCGCTCGCTCAGGTCGTCGCGCGCCGCCCACGCCAGCACGAGCCCGCGGTGACGCGCCGCGTCGTCGCCGACGCGGTCCGCGGTCACCGCCAGCCGCAGCGCCGCCAGTGCGAACGCGGAGTCGCGCGCGACCGCCTCCTCGTACTGGCGCAGAGCGGCCGAGTAGCTGGCCCGGCGGAACGCGGCCTGACCGGCGAGAAACGCCCGCAGCGCCGGGAGCGACTCCGTGGTGTGCCCCGTGAGCTGCTCGTCCTCGCCGGCCTGGGACACGAGGAGCCGCGCGGCGAGCCGGTCGACGACGGCCGTGATGCTGTCGGCCGGGCCCTCGACCGTCGCGTCGCCAACCACCGCGCCGGCCGGCACGCGGAGCACGGTCGCGCGCACCACCAGCCGCCCCGGCGTGCCGACGACGCTGCCGACCACCACGCGCTCGGCGCCGAGCCGGGCGGCGAGACCGACGACGGTGTCGCGAGGGACGTCGACCGCCGCCGCCAGGCCGGCGGCTCGCCAGGCGCCGAGCACCGCTCCCGCGTCCACCGAGCGCGCGCTCGAGTCGTCCGCCAGGCGCGCCGAGAGGAGCTCGACGAGCCCGTCCCGGAGGTAGCCGAGGGAGGCACTGGCGCCGGCTACCCGGAACGGGGCGACGACGACCTTCTGCGGAACCGGCAGCGGCGCGACCACCGGCGCCGGTCGCCGCCCGCGTCCGATCAGCACGCCGCTCCCCACCAGCACGGCGACGACGAGCAGCGCGATGGGGAGCCGCCATCGCCAGATGCGCGGCGACGGGACCCAGACCGTGACGCGATCGCGGTCGGACGGGCCGAGCGGCGGCGCGCCGATCGCGAGCGGGGCGCGTTCCGCCACGGCCAGGCCGCCCACGGCGTCCGCCGGCTCCACGGCGCCGCCCGCGGCGAGCGGCGCGACCTCCTTCATCTCGACTGGTACCGCGACGCTACCGGTCTGCGCCGCGGCGGGCGGGCTCGGCTCGCGCAGCACGCGGGTCAGCTCGGCCACCGCGGGCGACGGCTCGATGCCCAGCTGCTCGCGGAGCAGCGCTTCGTGCACGCGCGCGTGTTGCAGGGCGCCCGCGCGGTCGCCGGCGGCAGCGAGCGCCTCCATCAGTCGCAGCGCGACGCCCGAGTCGAGCGGCCGCAGCGCGGCCAGCCGGCGCCACCACTCGGCGGCGCGGCGCGGCTCGCCTTCGCCTTCGGCGCGCCGGGCGAGGCGCTCGAGGGCGTCCGCCGCCCGCGCCTCGAAGTGCGCGCGCTGCGCGGTGCTCCACTGCTCGAACTCCGGCGCCCCCGGGACGTAGACCCCGTCGAGAAACGCGCCGCGGTAGAGCGCCACCGCCCTCTCCAGGTCGCCGACGTCTATCGCCGCCTCGAACTCGCGCACGTCGGTCGTGATGCGCGCGCCGTTCAGGCGGACGTCGGCGCCCACCACGAACAGGTCTTCGCAGCGGAGCGCCCGGCGCGCGGCGTAGAGCGTCTGGGTCAGGGAGTGCCGCGCCCGTTCGGCGTCCGCCTCCGGCCACAGCAGGCCAATGAGCTTGTCACGGCTCAGTCCGCTGTCGCCGGCGACGGCGAGCGCCGCCAGCAGCGACACCACGCGCCGCTGCGAGGTGGCCGAGCCCAGGGGCTCGCCGCCATCGTCGAGGACCACCGCACCGCCAAACGTCAGCAGTCTAAGCACTTACGCTGGAGATGAGGTTCGCCTGAGTCCGCCCTGAGGTCGCGCTGAGGGGGCCTGGTTACTGTGCCCCCTCGCTCGAGCGCGCTCGCGGTCGCGCACGCTCGAAGGAGGAAGGTACCGCGCGTCACGGACGCTCGGTACGCTGACGACTGCACGACCAACGCGGTGGAGGTTGCCATGAGCGAGATGTCCAGGGATGCGGGCGACGTCGGGATCACCCTCGACGACCTCGAGACGGTGTCCGAGGCCGTGATGCTTCGATTCCCGCTGCGCCACGCCGAGAGCCACCGCATCGAGCGGATGCGCGAGCTGCTCGACGCCGCGTCGGAGCTGAACCGCGCCCTCACCCAGCACACGCAGCACGCGGTCGTGCACTGCCGCGGCTCGCACGGGACCGGGGACCTCGTGGCCGACGCGGGCGTGCTGTTCGACGCGCTCGCGACGTTCGGCATGGTCGTCCGGGACGTGGCGGCGGAGTACCGTTCGACGGTCCGCGACCCCGTCACCCCTCCGGTCGAAGCGCCCGTGGGGCTCACGCCAATGTCGCTCAATGCGACCTCCCCGCGCTGAGTCCGGCGCGCCGCTCGCGGGCGGCGCGGGTCGCGTACTGATCGTCTCCAACCGGCTGCCGCTCACCGCGGTGGTCG
>DATFPD010000583.1:0-2892 GCA_035265005.1 Gemmatimonadaceae bacterium
CGCGAGCACGTCGTCTTCGTCACCGACCCGGCCAGGGGCTCGCTCCGCCCGATCGCCGCCGCCGAGGGGATCGCGGCGCTCGACATCCCGCCTAACGTCGGCGGGCGCTTCAGCGTGCTCACGCCCGTGGGGATGCTCCCGGCGGCGCTGATCGGGGTCGACGTCGGCGCGCTGCTGGCCGGCGCGGCGGACATGGCGACGCGGTGCGAGAGCGACGACCTGTCCCGGAACCCGGCCGGCACCTTCGCCATGCTCCAGTGGCTGGCCGACACCCGCTCGGGCAAGCACATCCACGTGCTCATGCCCTACTCGGACCCGATGCGCGACTTCGCCGCCTGGTTCGTGCAGCTCTGGGCCGAGAGCCTGGGGAAGGTGCAGCCGGGCGGCTCGAGCTCGGTCGGCCCGACGCCGATCGCCGCGCTCGGCGCCACCGACCAGCACAGCCAGGTGCAGCTGTTCATGGAGGGGCCGGCCGACAAGACGGTCACCTTCGTCGCGGTCGCCGAGCGCGCGACCGACCTCGCGATCCCGCGCGCCTACGCCGAGGTCCCCGAGCTCGCGTACCTCGGCGGGCACACGCTCGGGGAGCTGATCGACATCGAGCAGCGCGCCACCGCCGGCGCCCTCGCCCGCCGCGGCCGCCCGAACATGACGATCACGCTCGACCGCGTGGACCCCTGGCACGTCGGCGCGCTGATCCAGCTCCTCGAGACCGCGACCGCCTACGCGGGCGACCTGTACGGCATCGACGCCTTCAACCAGCCCGGCGTGGAGCTGGGCAAGCAGTTCGCCTACGCGCAGCTCGGACGAGCGGACGCCGACCCGAAGGCGAAGCAGGAGTGGGACTCGCTGCCGAAGGCCGATTCGAGGTGGAAGGTGTGAGCCCTTGCTTCTCCCCCATGCCGCGAATCACCTTCCCCGGGCTATATTTACGCTCCCGATTCCCCTTCTGGATGATGGCTGCATGAGCAACCCGTCTGTCGTTGAAAACCACCCGCTCGCCGACGTGCTGTCGGTGGAGCAGGGGCGCGTCACCATCAGGAACGAGCGCGCGCTGGCGTCCGAGCGCATGGACCAGCTGGTCCGCGAGGCCGTCTTCGGCGAGTCGGACGTGGCGAAGCAGTACGCGCGCTGGCTGATCTGGGAGGCGTCGCAGCAGCTCGGGGTGCGGGCGGCCTCGATCCACGAGCTGTACATGGCGCGCGGGCGCGGCGAGATCGGCGGCTTCACCGTGCCGGCGATCAACGTCCGCGGGATGTCGTACGACACCGCCCGCTCGATCTTCCGAACCGCCAGGAAGCTCGACGCCGGCGCGTTCCTCCTCGAGATCGCGCGGTCGGAGATCGGCTACACCGACCAGCGCCCGCAGGAGTACGTCGCGGTCATGCTCGCCGCGGCGATGCGCGAGGGCCACCGGGGGCCGGTGTTCATCCAGGGCGACCACTTCCAGGTCAACCACAAGAAGTTCGCGGTGAACCCGGCCGCCGAGGTGGACGCGGTGAAGCAGCTCGCGCTGGAGGCGATCACCGCGGGCTTCTACAACATCGACGTCGACACCTCCACGCTCGTCGACCTGAGCAAGCCGAACCTCGACGAGCAGCAGCGGGTGAACTTCGAGCAGGCGGTCGACATCTGCAGCTACATCCGCGCGCTCGAGCCGAAGGGGGTCACCATCTCGCTCGGCGGCGAGATCGGCGAGGTGGGGACGGAGAATAGCACGCCCGAGGAGCTGCGCGCATTCATGGACGGCTTCAACCGCACCCTCGCCAAGCGCTCGCCGGGGATGGTGGGGCTGTCGAAGATCAGCGTGCAGTCCGGCACGTCGCACGGGGGCGTGGTGCTCGCCGACGGCTCGATCGCCGACGTCCACCTCGACCTGGACACGCTCGAAGAGCTGTCGAAGATCGCGCGCGACGAGTACGGGATGGCCGGCGCGGTGCAGCACGGCGCCTCCACCCTCCCCGACACGGCGTTCAACAACTTCCCGCGCCGCGAGGTGGCCGAGATCCATCTCGCCACCAACTTCCAGAACATGCTGTTCGACCAGATGCCGGCCGAGCTGCGGCAGGAGGTCTACGGCTGGCTGCGGGAGAACGCGAAGGACGAGCGCAAGCCGAAGGACAGCGACGAGCAGTTCTTCTACAAGACGCGGAAGAAGGCGCTGGGCCCGTTCAAGCGGCGCCTGTGGGACCTCCCGGCGGGGGTGAAGGAGACGGTGGCGCGCGCGTACGACGCCAAGTTCGAGTTCCTGTTCACGCAGCTCGGGATCGGCGGCACGGCGAAGCACGTGGAGAAGTACGTCCACGCGCCGAAGCTGCACCGCCCGATGCCGACCGACGGCGCGCCGCTGGTGGCCGCCGCGCCTGACGACACCGACCTCAGTGACTGACGCGCCACCGGCTCCCGCGTCGGCGGCCGGTGGGGACGTCGTCGCGCGCCTCTGGCTCGCGACGCTGCAGGACGTGGTCGGCCGCGCGGCGCACGACGTGAAGAACCTCCTCAACGGCGTGGCCGTCAACCTGGAGGTGGTCCGCAGCCGCTCCGCGCGCGCCGGCGCCGAGGCGGCATCGGTGCGGCCGTTCGCGGAGTCGGCGGCCGCGCAGTTCGAGCGGCTGTCGGAGGTCACCGACGCGCTGCTGGCGCTGGCCCGGCCGGCGCGGGAGCCGGTGAACGTGGTGGAGAGCTGGAACGCGGTCGCCGCGCTGACGGTGCCGGCGATCGCGCGGTCGGGTGGCGGCGGCGGCGACGGCGCCTGGCGCGCCCGGCCACCGGCCGACGGCGCCGACGCGGTCGCGTCGGGGCCGGCGGAGCCGGTGCGGCTGGCGCTGGCCGCGGCGGCGCTCGCGGCCGGCCAGTGCGGCGGCGAGGGTGGTGGCGGCGTCACCTGCACGG
>DATFPD010000584.1:0-10396 GCA_035265005.1 Gemmatimonadaceae bacterium
AAGCGTGCGGCGGCGGCGGCGGCCGCCGCGCCGTCGCGTCGCAGCCGGCCGCGGCGGCGCCGGCCGTCGCCCCCGCCGCGAGCGCCTTCGAGTCGGAGATCCGGCAGTTCGAGGCGGCGGACCGCGCCGCGCCGCCGGCGCCGGGCGGCGTCGTGGTCGTCGGCAGCTCGTCGGTCCGCCTCTGGCCGGACCTCGCCGGCGACTTCCCGGGCGTGCCGGTGCTCAACCGCGGCTTCGGGGGCTCCACGCTCCCGGACGTCCTCCAGTTCGCGCCGCGCATCGTCCTGCCGTACCGGCCGCGCCTGGTCGTCCTCTACGCCGGCGACAACGACCTGGCCGCCGGCCGCACCCCGGCGCAGGTCCTCTCCGACTACCGCGCCTTCGTCGCCCTCGTCAGGCGCGAGCTCCCCGCGGCGCGCGTCGCGTTCGTGTCGATCAAGCCGAGCCCGAGCCGCTGGGCGATCGTGGACCAGGTGCGTGCGGCCAACCGGCTCGTCCGGGACGAGGTCGCGCGCGACACGCTCCAGAGCTACGTCGACGTCTTCACCCCCATGCTCGGCGCCGGCGGCCGCCCCCGCCCGGAGCTGTTCGTCGCCGACAGCCTGCACATGACGCCCGCCGGCTACGCCCTCTGGCGCGAGCGACTCGCGCCGGTCCTGCGGTAGGGCGGCAGGGGCCCGTGACTGCCCCTCTGTTGGCTGCATGAACCGCGGAGGCCGCGGTTCATGCCGTGCCTGAATCGTCCCGGGAGAGGGCCGGCCCGGTGTGCCCCGCCGTGGCTCGGCTGCGCTTACTATCGACCGACCCGGGAATCGCTCCAGCGGCGGGCGCCGCGGCGGGCTGCTACGCCACTCGACGTATGCGTCGGGGCCGGTGTCGGGCTACCGTGCGATCATGCTCGCTCTCCGCCAGAATTTCGTGCTGCTCGCGGCGGCCTGCTTCGCCTCCGCCGGATGCTGCCTCGGCGCAGAGGTGACGTCGGCCACTGCCCGGCGCGGGCCGCTCCATCTGAGACCCGACGCCGCACCCGTTACGCTCTCGCGCCCCTACCGGGTTCGCGATCGCGCGACGGAGCTCTGCCTCGAGCTGGACCCGGCGCGCTATGCCCTCGACATCGGCGGGGCGGGGGGCATTCGAGTCCGGCGCCCCGGGGAGCGCCGCGACGCTCGCGAGCGCCCGGGTACGCCGCAGTCTGTTGAATCGACCTGGATCGACGTCGAGGGGTTCGTGGTCACGACCGGCGGGGCGCGCGTCCGACTGCGGGGGCACGGCTACGTGTTCGTGGGCCGGTACCAGTACCTCTGCCTGGGTCTCCCGCGGACGCTGGCGGGCACCGAGGTGGCCGCCATTCACCTCACCAGTTCGGCCCCGCTGGCGGCCCGGGGTGTGGAGTGGAAGGTGATCGTGCGATGACGGCGCGGAGGCCGAGGCCTTACGGCCGGCCGGCCTCCGCGCCGCGTCGTCAGGCGGGGACGGGAGCTCCGCGCCCGCGCGACAGCACCCATGGCGTCGCGGCGTCCTCGGGCGGCGCGACGGGCGGCGCGACGGGCGGCGCGACGGGCGGCTCCTCCCGCGCCAGCCGGAACTGGTCGACCCGCGCCTGCAGGTCCGCGATGTAGCCGTTGAGCTGCTCGATCGACTGCGCGATCGCCTGCGTCCCCGTCGCCGACGACTGCGTCACGCCCGCGATCAGCTCCACGTTCGCGCCGATCTCGGCCGTGCTCGCCGCCTGCGCGTCGCTCGACTCGCGCACCTGGCGGATGCTCGCCAGCGCCTGCTCCGAGTTGCCGATGATCGCGTCCAGCGCGGCGCTCGCCTGGTCCACCAGCCTGCGGTCGGCGTCCACCCGCGCGCTCGCCTCCCGGATCGCGGCCACCGCGCTGTCCACCTCGCGCTGGTTGCCCGAGATCACGCGGCGGATCTCGTCGGTCGCCGTCGCCGTGCTCTCCGCCAGCTTGCGGATCTCCGTCGCCACCACCGCGAACCCGCGCCCCGCCTTGCCCGCGCGCGCCGCCTCGATCGCCGAGTTGAGGGCGAGCAGGTTCGTCTGGTCGGCGATCTGCTCGATCACCCGCACGATCGTCGCGATCTGCGCGCTCGCCTGGCCCAGCCGCTCCACGGTCTGCGACGAGCGGGCGATCGCGCCGACGATCCCCTCCATCCCCGCGAACGTCTCCCGCACGATGCGCGCGCCCGCCTGCGCGTCGGCCCCCGACTTCTGCGCCAGCTCGGCGGCGGCGGCGATGTAGGTCGCGTTCTCGCGCACGCTCCCCGCCATCTGCTCCGCGGCGCCGGCCACCTGCGTCGTCTGCGCCGTCTGCTCCTCGGCGCCGCGCGCCAGCTCCTCGGTGCTGGCGTGGATCTCCTGGCTCGCGGCCACCGTCGCGTCGAGCACCTCGTGCACCTGCCGCACCATCGCGCGGATGTGCTCGACCGTCGTGTTCACGCCCTGCCGCAGCCGCCCGACCACGTCGTCGCTCTCCACCGGCAGCGCCACCGTGAGGTCGCCGTCGGAGAAGCGCTCCATCGCGTGAAGGATCTCCTCCGCGTTCCGCTCGAGGTGCTGCTGCGAGGCCCGGTCGCGCTCCGCGGCCGCGGCCAGGCTCGCGTTCATCTTCTCGAGCTGCTTCCGCCGCCGGCGCTCCGACTGCACCACCCACCACAGGCCCGAGACCGCCAGCAGCGCGGCGAGCGTGCGGAACCACCACGTCGCCCAGACGGGCGGCGTGATGTCGATCGGCAGCGCGAGCCCGTCCTCGTTCCACACGCCGTCGTTGTTGGCGGCGCGCAGCCGGAAGGTGTAGTGCCCCGGCGCGAGATTGGTGTACGACGCGGTCCGCAGCTGCCCCACCTGGTTCCAGTCGCGGTCGAAGCCCTCGAGCTTGTACGCGTACGCGTTCTTCTCGGGCGCCGTGAAGTCGAGCGCCGCGAACTCCAGCGTGAACACCGACTGCGTGTGGGAGAGCGTCAGCCGCTCCGTCTCGGTGATCGAGCGCGCGAGCGGCGACCCCTCCGCCCCCACGGGCACCGCGCGGTTGAAGAGCTGGAACCCGGTGAGCGCCACCGCGGGCGGGCGGCGGTTGTCGGACATCGCCGCCGGGCGGATGACGTTGAAGCCCTTGGCGCCGCCCACGTACAGCGCGCCGTCGCGGCCCACGAACGCCGAGCCCGGGAGGAACTCGCTCCCCTGCAGCCCGTCGGCGACCGCGTAGTGCTTGAGCGCGCGCGTCGCCGGCGTGAAGCGGCTGACGCCGCGGTCGCTGGTCACCCACAGGTTGCCGGCGCCGTCGGGCGCGATCCCCGCGATGCTGCTGCTCGGGAGCCCGTCGCGCGTCGTGAAGTGCGTGACCGCGTTCGCCGCGCGGTCGAGCCGGTCGAGCCCCGCGCCCGTCGCGATCCAGACGACGCCGGGCTCCGTCTCCACCGCCATCTCGACGATGTTCGAGCTCAGCGCCGCCGCGCCGGGCGTCGCGGCGCCGTAGCGCTGCTGGCGCATCGTGCGCGGGTCGAGGATCACGAGCCCGTTCCCCTCGGTGCTCACCAGCAGCTCGCCGCCCTGCGTCTCGCCGATGTCGCGGATCTGCGTCTCGGCCTGTCCGGCGGCGGCCATCGCGACGCGCGTGAACCGGCCGCGCGCGCGATCGTAGCGCACCAGCCCCTGGCGGAAGCTCCCCGCCCACAGCGTTCCGCCCCGGTCCACGCGGAGCGAGAAGAAGCTCTCGTCGGGGATGTTCGAGCTCTTCGGCGTGAACGCGGTGAAGCGCTCGCTCGCCGGGTCGAAGCGGCTGATCCCACCCGCCCACGTGGCGACCCAGATGCCGCCGTCGCGGTCCACGGCCACGTCGAGCACCGCGTCGGAGTTCAGGTTGCTCGTGCGCGTGCTATAGCGGCGGAAGCGGCCGGTCGCGCGGTCGAAGCGATTGAGCCCGCCGCCGTCGGCGGCCACCCACACGGTGCCGCGCGCATCCTCCGCGAAGTTGAGCACCGAGTTGCCGCCGAGGCTCGCCGGATCGCCGGCCATGGCCCGGTAGCGGCGGATCGCCTCGCTGTTCGGCTTGGAGACGTTGACGCCGCCGTTGAAGGTCCCCACCCACACCGTGCCGCCCGCGTCCTCGAGCACCGACCAGGCCGAGTTGTTGTTCAGCCCCGTCTCGTCGTTCGCGTCCGCGCGGTTGTGATGGAACGTGCCCGCGGCCAGATCGAGGTAGTCCAGCCCGCCGTTCTCGATCGCGACCCAGAGCCCGCGCCCCGAGCGCGTGGGGAAGAGCCCGAAGACTCCGTTCGCCGAGAGGCTGCGCGCGTCGCCCGCCCGGTGCGCGAAGTGGCGCGTCACCGTCCCGACGCGCGGGTCGAGCTGCGCCAGCCCGGCGCCGTAGAGGCCTAACCACAGGTTGCCCGCGGCGTCCTGCGCGATCTCGCGCACGTCCATCCCGGCCAGCCCCGCGTCGCGCCCGAAGGCCCGCACCGCGCCCGTCGCCGGCTCGACCCGGAAGAGTCCCTGCCCCTGCGTGCCGAACCAGAGATGCCCGTCGCGGTCGCGGAAGGCCGCGGACACCGCGGCGGTCGCCAGCGGCGTGCCGCCGCCGGTCGGCGTCACTCGGCCGGTGGCCGCGTCCAGGCGGTAGACGCCGCGCCCGCTCCCGACCCAGACCGTCCCCCGACCGTCGTCGGTGAGGCTCTGCACGCTCTCGCGCGCCCCTTCGGCGCCCACGGCGTAGCTCACGAAGACGTCGCGCGCCGCGTCGTAGCGGCTCACCCCGCCGTCGGTCCCGACCCACAGCGCGCCCGCCGAGTCCACGTGGAGCGCGTTGACGCGGCTGTTGGGGAGCGAGGTCGAGTCGGCGGCGTCGTGCTGGTAGCTGCGGAGCGTGTAGCCGTCGTACCGGTTGAGCCCCCGCACGGTGCCGAACCACATGAAGCCGCGCCGGTCCTGCGCGATCGCCGGCACCCACGACGCGGCGAGTCCGTCGTCAGGCGTGATCGAGCGGAACTGGAGCCGCTGGGCGGCCAGCGGGCGCCCGCCGAGCGCGAGCAGCAGCGCGAGGGAGGCACGGACGGCGTGAGCGGCAGCGCGCCGGGCGGCGCGCGGTGCGGCGAGAGGCATTGACGGTTGGACTGGGTATGGAGAGCGAGCGAGCCGCCTGACGGGCGCCCGGCTGGTGCCAGCTTCGGTCTGTCCCTCCACCCCGCACATCTCCCCCGCGTGTGATGGACGACCGGGCGGCGCCGGGCGTTTCGTGGCTGAGCCCGGTGGGCTCTGCTCGGACAGGGTGCCGGAAACGCCGAACCCGGCGGAATCACGCTGCGATTCGGTAGGGGGTCAGTTTGAGGCAACGGCAACGGCTTTGACAGGATGCACAGGATGCACGGGATGCACGGGATGGTGAACAGGATGCGGGCCCTGGGAGAGCTCGCCTCCCGAGGTACTCATCCTGTTCACCATCCCGTGCATCCTGTGCATCCTGTCAAAGCCGTTGCCGTTGCTGTCACTTCAAAGTGACCCACTGCCTGCGACTCGCCGGGTTCGTTGTCGTCGGACGACCGCCGCCCCTCGTCAGGCGTCAGACGTCGTCGATGAACGTCAGCGCGAGGCTCTTCCGCCCCAGCACCACCTGCTTCAGCGCCAGGTACACGTCCCCGGCCAGCAGCTTCCCGGTCTGGCCGGCCAGGTACTCGATCGTCTGCGCCGGCGTCATCGGGTCGCGGTAGGCGCGCTTGGAGGTGAGCGCGTCGAAGGCGTCGGCGGCGCAGAGCACGCGCCCGCCGATCGAGATCCGGTCCCCCTTCAGGCCGCGCGGGTAGCCGCCGCCGTCCCAGTGCTCGTGGTGGTCGTGCACGTAGGTGAGCGCCTCGCCGATGTGGCGGAGCGGGGCCAGGATCTCCATGCCGATCTTCACGTGGCTCTTCACGTGCTCGAACTCCTCCGGCGTCAGGCGGTCGGGCTTGTTCAGGATCGACTCGCGGATGCCGATCTTCCCCACGTCGTGCAGCCGGCCGGCCAGGCGGATCTGTTCCACCGTGTCGTCGTCGAGTCCCATCTCGTGCGCGATCGACGCCCCCAGGTCGGCCACCCGCGCCGAGTGGCCGCGCAGGTAGACGTCCTTGGCCTCCATCGCGTTCACCAGCGTCTCGGCGATGCTCACGGTGAGCGAGCGCAGCGCGTACTTCTCGCGCTCCAGCTGCTCGGTGCGCAGCGCCACCTCCTCCCGGATCATCTGCTCCACGCGGCGCTGCTCGATCGACAGCTCCCGCTTGTGCAGGGCGCGCGAGACCGCCGCCTCGAGGTCCGGCAGCTCGATCGGCTTCATCAGGTAGTCCATCGCGCCGCGCGAGAGCGCGTCGGTGGCCGTCGGCGCGTCGTTCACCGCCGTCAGCATCATCACGGCCAGCTCGGGGTCGACCGCCAGCGCCCTCGGCACCACGTCCACCCCCGACATCTCCGGCATCCGCACGTCGCAGAGCATCAGCACGAACTTCGTCCCCGCCAGCGCCTCCAGCGCCGCGGGCCCGCTGTCGGCCGTCTGCACCTCGTACCCGCGCGACCGCAGGAACTTGGCGAGCGCCAGCCGGATCGTCTCCTCGTCGTCCACCACCAGCAGGCGCTTGATCGTCCCGGCCGACCCGAACCCCGCGAGCGCGCGGGACGTGCGAGGGGTGGGCGACGAGGGCGTGGAGTTCGACATGTGGTTCCGGGCGGGGGACGCGGGCTGGATCATGACGGCGCTGATGGTGGGCGATTCCGCATTCCGCGTTCCGGTCCTGCCTGACGCGGCTCGCCGCCGCGGTGAGACCGCTCTAATTCGCGACGGGGCAACGGGATGCTGACAGCATGAGACGAGTCGGACGGAGCGGAAGCAACGGAGGGCAAGTGCTGTCCTACTCCGTGAACTCCACCGTCACCGCCTTCGGGATCACGCCCGCCTGGACGCCGCGCTCCAGGAAGAGCCGCACCGCCTGACGCCCGCGCTCGCCGTAGTCGAGCGTCCACTCGTTCACGTACATGCCGACGAAGGTGTCCGCCTTGCCGCGGTCGAGGCCGCGGGCGAAGCGCATCGCGTGGTCGAGCGCCGGCACGCGGTGCTCCAGCCCGTAGGCGATGCTCGCGCGCAGATGGCGGGAGATCTTCCGGACCAGCTCGTCGCCCAGGTCCTTGCGGACGACGTTGCCGCCGAGTGGGAGGGGGAGACCCGTCTCGCCGTACCACCACTCGCCCATGTCGGCCACCAGATGGAGCCCGCGGTCGCCGTAGGTGAGCTGCCCCTCGTGGATCAGCAGCCCCAGGTCCACGGCGCCGCCCGCCACCGCGTCCTCGATCTGGTCGAACGGCGTCGGCACCGGGGTGAAGTGCGGCTCGTACAGCCGCAGCGCCAGGTAGGCGCTGGTCAGCGGCCCCGGGATCGCGATCCGCCGCCCGCGGAGCTCTCCGCGCGCCATCGGCTCGCGCGCCACCAGCTTCGGCCCGTACCGGTCCCCCATCGACGCGCCGTGCGGGAGCAGCGCATAACGATCCGCCAGGTACGCGTAGGCGTGGATGGACACCGCGGTCACCTCCAGCTCGCCGCGCAGCGCGCGCTGGTTGAGCGTCTCGATGTCCTGCAGCTCGTGCACGTACGTCAGCCCCTCGGTGTCCACCTTCCCCTCGGCGAGCGCGTAGAACATGAACGCGTCGTCGGAGTCCGGGCTGTGGGCGACGTGGATTGTACGGTTGGTCATCTGAGGTAGGTTCAGGTGCATTGCGAGGTGCGAATTGCGAGTTGCGAGAGGTACTGCCCCGGGATGCCACCGCTTCCCGAGGTCGTTCCTCTCGCAACTCGCAATTCGCACCTCGCAGCCGTTATTGTTTCTTCACCGCCGCGTCGATCTCCGCCCGGTGCTGCACGTACTCGTCGCGGTTGGTGCGCAGCTCGGCGGGCGCGGCCTCGGCGAGGCGGCGCGCCAGGGCCTGGCGGCGGGGCGCGTCGCGCTGGAGCGTGGCGACGTCGGCGGCGAGCATGAGGCCGAGCAGGTGGGTCGGGGCGGCGGCCAGAATGGTGTCGGCCTGCGCGCGCGCGATCGCCAGGTCGCCGGCGACCTGCGCCACCCGGCCGTAATGGTAGCGGCGGTCGGCGTCCAGCGTCTGGAGCTGTGAGAACGCGGTGAGCGCCATCGGCGCGAAGAAGCGGACCTGCGCCGTGTCCCCCTGCTCGGCGGCCGTCATGATCCGGTTGAACAGCCGGTCGGCGCGCTCCTCGGGCGACATGCTGGAGATGTCCGGGGCCGGCCGACCGCCGACGCCGCCCCCGCCGCCCGCCGCGGCACCCATTACCGGAGCCGCCGACGCCTCGGGGGAGGCGGACCCTCCCTGCCGCAGCATCTGCGCGCCCAGCAGGGCCACGACCGCGACCGCCGCCACGCCCCCCACGATCCACGGCAGTCGGCTCTCGGGCGCGCGGGGCCCCGCCGCGGCCACCGCCGCCGGCATCGTGCCTACCGCCGTCCCGCACCGGTGGCAGAACCTGGCCCCCGGGGTGAGCGCGCCCCCGCACCCCGCGCACGACGCGCCCTCGACCGGCGCGCCGCACTCGGTGCAGAAGCGCCCGTCGGGAGGGATGGGAGAGGAGCAGCGCGGACAGCTCTGAGCCGTGGGGGCAGTCGGGGCAGTCATGGGGGCGAGAAGCAGAGGAGGATCGGCCACGGGCAAGCTAAAGGGGAGAGCGGGGAAATACGAAGGACGAAATGCGAGACGGGCCCCGGGCAGCGTGTACACGCTGCCCGGGGCCCGTCTCGCATTTCGTCCTTCGTACTTGCCCTTACTGGCTGTGCCGGCCGCCCGGGGACGAGATCTTCTCGACCGTGCGCTCCACCTTCTTGCCGTCCACGTTGGCGCGGGCGATGTCGGCCTGCGACACGATGCCGCGCAGCGTGCCGCGGTCGTCGACGATCGGGACGCGGCGGACCTTCTCGCTCGACATCAGGTTCATCACCGCGTCGACGTTCTCTTCTTCCTTCACCGCGCGCGGGTTGGCGGTCATCACTTCGCTCACCCGCACCTGGTCGCCGCTCCGCCCTTCGGCGACGACGCGCACGGCGATGTCGCGGTCGGTGAGCATGCCGACGAGCCGCTGCGAGCCCCCCGACTCGACGACCGGGATGACGCCCACGTCCTCGTCCTTCATGAGGCGGGCGGCCTCGCGCACGGCGGCTTCGGGCGTGACCGTGCGCGGGTCCTTCGACATGATGTCCTTGGCTTTCATTGGCATTGGCAGTCCCTCGAAAATTCGTGATACAGGGAAAGCCAACGCGGGCAAGTGGTATGCCGGCTGCCAATTCCGCATTCCACATTGCACATTCCGCGTCCGTGGTTACGCATTAGTCCGGTATGCAGGACCCGGACCCAGTGAATGCGGAATTCGCAATGCGACCTGTGGAATTCACGTTGAGCTCGCCAGCCGACGCGTCCGAAACCCACCCCGACCTCACCGGCGCCACGGTCGACGACGTGCTCGAGCTCGCCCAGTCGCTGGGCGTGCGCTTCCTGCGGCTCCAGTTCACCGACATCCTCGGGATCAACAAGAACGTCGAGATCCCGCCGTCGCAGTTCCGGAAGGCGCTCGAGGGGGACATCCTCTTCGACGGGTCGTCGATCGAGGGGTTCGTGCGGGTGGAGGAGAGCGACATGCTGCTCCGCCCCGACCTGTCGACCTTCCGCGTCTTCCCGTGGGGGGACCCGCAGAGCCGCATCGCGCGGATCATCTGCGACATCTACACGCCCGACGGCGAGCCCTTCGCCGGCGACCCGCGCGGCTGCCTCAAGCGCCAGATCGCGCGCGCGGCGCGGATGGGCTTCGTGATGAACGCGGGGATGGAGGCCGAGTTCTTCATGTTCAAGCCCGGCCCCGACGGGCAGCCGACCACGGCCACCCACGACGTCGGCGGCTACTTCGACCTCGCGCCGGCGGACCTGGGCGAGGACGCGCGGCGGGCGATCGTGGCGACGCTGGAGCAGATGGGCTTCGAGGTCGAGGCCGCGCACCACGAGGTGGCGCACGGCCAGCACGAGATCGACTTCCGCTACGCCGACGCGCTGCGCACGGCGGACAACATCGCGACGTTCCGCTTCGTCGTGAAGTACGTGGCGCAGCAGTTCGGGCTCGTCGCGTCGTTCATGCCGAAGCCGATCTTCGGGCAGAGCGGCAGCGGCATGCACGCGCACCAGTCGCTCTTCCGCGGCGCCGAGAACGCGTTCTTCGACCCGAAGGCGGAGTGGAAGCTGAGCCGCACCGCGCTGCACTACATCGGCGGGCTGCTGCGGCACGCGCGCGGGATGTGCGCGATCACGAACCCGCTCGTCAACTCGTACAAGCGGCTGGTGCCGGGGTACGAGGCTCCGGTGAACGTCGCCTGGTCGATGCACAAC
>DATFPD010000585.1:0-5014 GCA_035265005.1 Gemmatimonadaceae bacterium
CCGGCGGCATCTCGGGCGCGGCCGCCAACGCGGCGGCGCGCGACGAGGTGTTAGGCGCCGAGGGGAGGCGGGAGCGGCGGAAGGCGATGCTGGCCACGGCGGACAGCGCGTCGCCGCCGCCGTCGGCCCGGGCGTCGGTCCCCGCCGCCGCGCCGCTCACGCGCCGGGACAGTCAGGACGCGGCGGAGGCGGCGCGGGCCACCGCGGCGGCGCGCGCGGAGAGCGAGCGGGAGCGGCAGACCCAGCGCACTCAGAGCGTTCGGCTGGAGGAGCTCCAGCGCCTCGACACGACCCGACGCGCGCTCCGACCCGGGGACCTGCGGGCGGTGCGCTCGGCCGACTCGGCGCTGCAGCGCGTGCTGGCGAGCCAGGCGTCGCTGCGCGGCTGCTACGAGCTGCGGCTCGACCGCTGGACGCCCGCGCCGCCCGCCGGCGGCGGTGCGGGCTCGCCGCTCCCGCCGCGCCGGATCGAGCTGACCGGCGAGCCCGCGCCGCCCGCGGCGGGCGCCCCGGTGGCGTCGTCGCTCGTCCGCGCGCCTGACGACGCGGCGGCCGGCGCGCCCCGGCTCGCCTTCTGGCACCTCGCGGCGGGGGACTCCGTCGAGGTGGTGTGGTCGGACGGCACGCGCGGCGTGCGGCTCCGGCTCGCCCCCGACGCCGCCGGCACCACGCTGCGCGGCGAGGCGCGCACGTTCTCGGACACGCCGGGCCCGGAGCAGCGGGCGCGCGCGCTGGCGCGCAAGGCGGCGTGCGCTCCGTGAACGAAGTGTGATGCCTACAAGTACGAGATACGAGATACGAGATACGAGATGCGAAACCGGCCCCGGGAAGCGTCTACTGGCATCCCGGGGCCGGTTTCGTATCTCGTATTTGTTACCTGGGTCTCGCCACCCACCCGGCCGAGTCTCTCGTCAGGCGCCAGCCGGCGGGGAGGGTGAGCGACCAGCCGCCGGCGCCCTTCCAGCTGCGGCGGTCCGGGAGCGGGCCCTCGGCCAGGGGCGGGCCGGCGGCGCTGTCGGGGAGCGGGATGCGGAGCTCGTTCCAGGCGGCGGCGACCAGGGCCCCGTTAGGCGCGAGCAGCTCGGCGCCGTCCTCGCCCTTCCAGATGAGGCCGCCCATCACCGTGCCCGCCGCGCCGAGCGGCGTCTGGCGGCCGGGGTCGAAGCTGACGCTCACCCCGCCGCCGGGGCGGAGGCGGAGCGTCGGGTCGTCCACGAAGCGCGCGCGCAACTCGGCGATCGTGCGCTCGCGATCCGCCCATCGCGCGTCCTCGGCCGCGCGCACCTCCTCGAGGCCGTAGTCGCGCCCCGCGCGCTCGGCCGACCGGGCGAGGGCCGCGCTGTCGCCGGCGGCGCACAGCCAGGCGTCGAGGCGGCCGGCCGCCGGCGCGCCGAGCGACGCGGCGAGCAGGCGCTGGAGGTCGAGCGACTCCCGCCGCGCCGTGTCGCGCGCCTGGCGCCGCCAGCCGTCGCCGGCCAGCGCGTCGAGCAGCACGCCGTAGGCGGGGCCGGTCTGGTAGGGGAAGGAGCGCACCCACGACCGGTCGGACCCCGAGCCGGCGCGGATCGACGCCGCCAGCTCGGCCGCCGTGCCCCGCGTCAGGCGCCAGGCCGTGTACTCCGGGAGCCCCTCGCTCACGTCGAGCGCCCGCTCGCGCTCGCGCTCCTGCGGCAGCGCGGCCGCGTAGCGCCGCGCGCGGAAGGTGAGCGCGTCCTCGGCCGCCCGCCGGCGGGCCGCGCCGCTCGACGCGACCGCGCGGGTGAGGGCGCGCATCTCCAGCAGCAGCCAGGTGCGGCCCTCGGGGCCGTCGAGCAGGTCGGCGCCGGCCCCGCCCTCGGCGTAGCTCGGCGACGGGAGCACCGCGGGCTGCGCGGCGTGCATCGCCTCGTGCACCAGGAGCCGCGACGCCCTGGTCGGGTCGTCCGGGACCGGCAGGATCACCATCGCCCATCGCCGCCCCGCCCATCGGAGCGAGGTGTTGGCCGGCGCGACGCCGGGCGGCAGCGGGCCGGCCCAGAGCGCGGGCCCCGCGCGCTCGTAGTCCGGCATCCGCGGGTCCGCGGTGAGAAACATCTTCTGCCCGCGCACCCCCGCCCACACCGCCCCCGTGTCCAGCCGTACGCCCCAGAGCGCGCCGCCGTCCCGCGCCAGCTGCGCCGCCGCGCCCTTCGCGGCCTGCGCGAACCGGTTCGCCACCGCCGCCTCGGCGCTGTCGGCGAACGCGCCCGCGGCCGGGAACCGCTCGTGCGGCACCGACACCGCCGCCGCTACCACGCACAGCAACGCCGCTCCCGAGAGGGAGAACGCCTGGAGGGAGTTCACGCCGGGTTGGACACCCGGGTGGGGGGGAGGGTTCGCTGAGAACTGCCACCTACCACCTGCGACCTGCGGCCTGCGAGCTGCGAGCTGCGACTTAACGACCTCGGGACGCCAGGAGCCTCCCGAGGCAGCCAGGTCGCAGCTCGCAGGCCGCAGGTCGCAGGTGGTAGGTGGCAGTTCTCAGCTCGTCCTGAGCGCCACCATCGGATCCACTCTCGTCGCCCGCCGGGCGGGGACGAGGCAGGCGAGGAGGGCCACGAACGCCAGCAGCGCGCCGACCCCGATGAACGTGATCGGGTCGGTCGGGGTGACGCCGTAGAGGAGCGAGGCGAGGGCGCGCGTGGCGCCGTAGGCTGCTACCGAGCCGACGGCGATGCCGGCCGCCGCGAGCAGCATTCCCTGCCGCACGACCATCCCCAGCACCTTCGTCGCGCTCGCGCCGAGCGCCATGCGGAGGCCGATCTCGTGCGTGCGCTGGGTGACGAAGTAGGCGATCACGCCGTAGATCCCGACCGCGGCCAGGATCAGGCCCGTGGCGCCGAGCATCGTCAGGAGGAGCGTGTTGAAGCGCGAGCTGGCGGTGGAGAGCGAGACGATCTCGTCGAGCGTGCGGATGTTGTAGACCGGGACCGTCGGGTCCACGCCGCGCATCACCTGGCGCACACCGGGCGCGAGCGCCGCCGGGTTGGAGGTCGCGCGGACGACGACCGACATCGCGCGCTGCCCCCAGTCCCACGCATCGGCCGGCGCCTGCTGGATCGACATGTAGAACTCCGGGTGGATCTCCGCGCCCAGCCCCCACGCCCGCAGGTCGCTCACCACGCCGACCACCGTCTTGAACGACGGCCCGCCGTCCGGGCCCTTCTCGCAGCAGGAGAGGCGCTTGCCGATCGGGTCCTGCCCCGGGAACGCGGTGCGCGCCAGCGTCTCGTTGATGACCATCACCTTCGGCGCGCTGGCGTCGTCCTGCGCCGTGAAGGTGCGGCCGCGCACGAGGCGGATGCCCATCACCTTGAAGTAGTCCGGCGTGGCGATGCGCATGTTCGAGTCGATGAAGTTCGCCGGGTCGTCCTGCGCCTTCCCCTCGGCGACGAGGCCGTTGCTCCACCCGCCCTGCAGCGGCAGGCTCGACACGACCGCCGCCGCCTGCGCGCCCGGGATGTTCGCGGTCTCCTGGGCGATGCGCTCGAAGGTCCGCACCACGCGCGCGGGGTCGGAGTAGTCCGCGCGCGGCAGCGCGACCCGCGCCGAGAGGACGTTCGACGGCTCGAAGCCCGGCCGCACCGCGCTCAGCAGCAGCGAGCTGCGGATCAGGAGTCCTGCCGAGACGAGGAGCACGAGCGCCCCGGCGATCTCGGTCACGACGAGCGCGCCGCGCAGCCGGTCGCGCGCCCCGCCGGCGCCTGACGACGCGCCCTTCCCGCCCTCGCGCAGCGTCCCCTGGAGGTCCGTGCGGCCGGCGCGCAGCGCGGGGACGAGCCCGAAGGCGATGCCGCTCAGGAGCGTCAGCAGCAGCGTGAAGCCGAGCACGTCCGGGCTCAGCCCCGCCTGGTCGAGCCGCGGCACGCCGGGCGGGCTCATGCTGACCAGGAACCGGATGCCGAGGCTGGCGACGAAGAGCCCCGCCGCGCCGCCGACGAGCGACAGGACGACGCTCTCGGTGAGCAGCTGCCTGACGATGCGCCACCGGCCGGCGCCGAGCGCGGCGCGGACGGCGATCTCCTTCTGCCGGGCGGTGGCCCGGGCGAGCAGGAGGTTGGCGACGTTGCCGCAGGCGATCAGCAGGACGAAGCCCACCGCGCCGAGCAGCACCAGGAGCTGCGTGCGGTAGCTCTGGACGAGGACGTCGTGCAGCGGCGTCACGTCCGCCGTCTGCCCGACGGGGATGTTCTGCGGGAAGCGCGCGAGGATGCCCTTGTGGATCCGCGCCAGCTCCTGCTGCGCCTGCTCGCGCGTGACGCCGGGCTTGAGCTTCCCGACGATCTGGTACGAGTACTCGTCGTGGAGCGCGAGCTTCTCCGGCGTGAGCGCGAGCGGCACCCAGAGCTGCTCGTCATTGGTGGAGAGGGTGTACGCCTTCTGCGCCACGCCGACGATTGTGTGGCGCTCGCCGTTGAGCAGGACCTCACGCCCGAGGACGTTGCGGTCGGCGCCGAAGTGCTGCTCCCAGAACGGGTAGCTGAGCACGGCGACCTTGTTCGCCCCCGGCGTGTCCTCGCTCGGCAGGAAGTAGCGGCCGAGCAGCGGCGCCATCTCGCCGGACTTGAAGAAGTCCCAGGTGGCGCGCGCGCCGAAGATGCGCTCCGGCTCGGCGCCGGTGGCGGCGCCGCCGGGCGCGATGTCGATCACGTTGAAGCTCGCGCCGACGATCGCCGACATCACCTCGAACGAGCGGCTCTCGGTGCGGTAGTCGTTGAAGTTCCCGCCCGAGACGGTGCCGAGCTGTCCCTTCGGCCACCGCGTGCGCAGCAGCATGATGCGCTCGGGGTCCTTGTAGGGGAGCGGGCGCAGGAGGACGCTGTTGACGACGCTGTAGATCGCCGTGTTGGCGCCGATGCCGAGCGCCAGGGTGACGACGGCGACGAGGGTGACGACGGGGCTCCGCAGGAGCTGCCGCACGCCGTACCGGAGGTCCTGCCCGAACGCGCCCACCCACTCGCTACGCCGCATCTCGTTCTCCCAGTCGGTGCCGATC
>DATFPD010000586.1:0-22496 GCA_035265005.1 Gemmatimonadaceae bacterium
GCTCGGCGGATCGCCTACCGCGACCCGATCGAGATCGCGGACCTGGCCGTCGACGGCGACGACCTCAAGGCCGCCGGAGTGCCGTCCGGGCCCGAGCTAGGTAAGATTCTCCGGGCGCTGCTCGACCACGTCCTCGACGACCCGTCACGAAACACTCGCGACCGCCTGCTCGCCCTCGCCGCCGAGACCCGGCGGGGTGGCGGCGCTGCCTCATCCCGCACCTGACTGCCGATGTTCTTCCGCGGCCGACAGCCCGAATCCACCGTGTGGCGCCGATTCCGATCCGGCCTCGACGGTTTCACGTTTCTGAAGGAGGAGAACCACTACTCCGCGCACGTCGTGGCGAACGCCGAGCGGGTGGTGGACCTCTTTCACGCGCTCACCGAGCACCTGCCGCCGGCGGTCGACGTGACGCTGGAAGACCTTCGCACCGACCGCCGCTGGCAGGGGCAGGACATCGCGCTGCCGGACGTGCGCGACGTGCTCGCGCGCCTCAAGGTCCCGCTCGCCTCGCACGGCGGAGTGGAGTTCTCGGTGTACAGCACCGAGGACCAGCTCACGCTGAACCAGCACCTCGAGCTGTTCGTCTACGCGCGGACCGACCAGTGGCTGTACCTGCTGGAGGGGAAGGGGCTCCAGCAGATGCGCACCGTGCGCACGAAGAGCTGGAAGCTGCGTCGCGGGGAGTTCCCGCCGGCGCCGGAGCTGGCCGATGCGCTCGCGCTGGCGGTCGAGCGGCTCGGGCTCCGGGGCGCGTGACCCCCGCGTGACGCGGGACGGACTGGTATTCGCGGTGGCGGCGGCGGCGGCCAACGTGCTCGGCGCGGCGGCGGTGACGTCCCGCCGGCGGTGGAGCGTGCAGGCGCTCGAGGCCATGGTGGCGCTCGCCGCCGGGTTCATGGTCTCGGCGTCGCTGACCGACATGCTGCCCGAGGCGATCGAGGCCGGCGGACGCTCGGCGGCGGCGGTGGCGCTGGTCGGCTACATGCTCGTGCACCTCACCCAGCACACCCTGGCGCCGCACTTTCACTTCGGCGAGGAGACGCACGAGGTGAGCGCGTCGGTGAGCGCGTCGGCGCTGGTGGGGCTCATGCTGCACACGCTGGTCGACGGCGTCGCGATCGCGACCGGGTTCCGGGTCAGCGAGTCGCTGGGGGTGGTGATCTTCATGGCGATCCTGCTGCACAAGTTCCCCGAGGGGCTGGCGATCTCGAGCCTCTTCCTGGCGGCCGGCGCCTCGCGCGCCCGGGCGCTGGCGGCGGCCGCGGCGTTAGGCATGGCGACGGTGGTCGGCGCGCTGATCACCGACGCCGTCCCGGCGCTGGCCTCGCACGGGCTGGCCCTCTCGGCGGGCGTCACGCTCTACGTCGGCGCGTCGAACCTGGTGCCGGAGTTCCAGTCGAAGCGCGGCTGGCGGCTGCCGGCGGCCTTCTTCGCCGGCTGCGGGCTGTACGTCCTGGCGCGGACCGCGGCGAGGGTCGGCTAGTGCCTAACAAGCGCTCGCGCTCCCGCCCCGCCCGCGCCCCGCGCGACCCGTCGCTGTTCGCCGACGCCGACGCGGTGCGGCGCGCGCAGCCGCTGGCGGCGCGCATGCGACCGCGGACGATCGACGAGTTCGTGGGGCAGCGCCACCTGCTGGCGCCGGGGAAGCCGCTCCGCGAGGCGATCGAGAAGGGCACCGTGGGCTCCATGGTCTTCTGGGGGCCGCCGGGGAGCGGGAAGACGACGCTCGGCCGCCTGATCGCGCAGTACGCGGAGCGCGAGTTCGTCCCCTTCTCGGCGGTCACCGAGGGCGTGCCGCGGATCCGCGAGGTCGTCGCCGAGGCGGAGGACCGGCTGGCCGAGGGGCGCGGGACGATCCTGTTCGTGGACGAGATCCACCGCTTCAACCGCGCCCAGCAGGACGCCTTCCTCCCGCACGTCGAGTCGGGGACGCTGACGCTGATCGGCGCCACCACGGAGAACCCGTCGTTCGAGATCAACGGCGCGCTGCTCTCGCGGATGCGCGTCTTCGTGCTGGAGCAGCTCGCGGCCGACGACATCCGCGCGGTGCTGCTCGCCGCGCTGCACGACCCGGAGCGTGGGCTCGGCGGGCGCGGCCTGGTGCTGGAGGACGACGCGCTCGCCGTCCTTGCCGAGGAGGCCGACGGCGACGCGCGCCGCGCGCTGACCGTGCTGGAGGCGGCCGCGGAGTTCGTCGGCGGCGGCGGGCGAATAAGCGTCGAGTCGGTGCGCGAGGCGATGCAGAAGCGCTTCGCGCGCTACGACAAGTCCGGCGAGGAGCACTACAACCTCATCTCGGCGTACCACAAGGCGCTGCGGGGGAGCGACCCGCAGGGCGCGCTGTACTGGCTGGCGCGGATGATCGAGGGCGGTGAAGATCCGCTGTACATCGCGCGCCGCATGGTGCGGTTCGCCGTGGAGGACGTGGGGCTCGCCGACCCGACGGCGCTCTCGCTCTCGATCGCGGCGCGCGACGCGTTCCACTTCCTCGGGTCGCCCGAAGGCGACCTCGCGCTCGCGGAGGCCGCCGTGTACCTCGCCACCGCGCCCAAGTCGAACCGCGTGTACGAGGCGTGGAAGGAGGCGCTCGACATGGCGCGCGAGACCCCGGCCGACCCGGTGCCGCTGCACATCCGAAACGCGCCGACCGGTCTGATGAAGGAACTGGGATACGGGAAGGGGTACCAGTACGCACACGCCGTCCCCGAGGCATACATCCCGCAGGAGTACCTGCCCGATCGCCTGCTGGGGCGCGTGCTGTACGAGCCGGGCCCCTTTGGCTTCGAGAAGGAAGTAGGGAAGCGGCTCGCGTGGTGGGCCGACCTCAAGGCGCGGATGACCGAGCGTCCCGACGCGGACGCGACGGAGACCGCCGAGGACGATGACACGACTGACACCGGTACGGAGGAGAGCAATGCATAAGCTGGCGACTCGTGGGCGCTATCTGGCCGCGGCCTCGTTCACCCTGCTCGTGGCGGCCGCCGCCGGGTGCTCGTCGATCGCGAAGGCGACGTTCTCGGAGCCGGTCGTCAGCTTCCGGGAGATGCAGGTCAACGGACTCGGACTCACCGGCGGGTCGCTCGACATCGTGCTGAGCGTCTACAACCCGAACAAGTTCAACCTGGACGGGAAGGCGCTGACGTACCGGCTGATGATCGACTCGGTGATGTTCGGCGAGGGGCAGCTCAACTCCGCGTTCACCGTGCAGAACGGCGACTCGACCCAGGTGCGGCTGCCGCTGAACTTCACCTACGCGGGCATCGGCTCGGCGGGGCGCCAGCTGCTGAACACGGGCACGGTGAACTACCGCGTCACCGGCGACATCACCGTGGGCACGCCGATCGGCGACTTCAAGCGTCCGTACGATCGCACCGGCCGCTACACGCTCCTGCGCGGCTCGCGCTGACGCCCGCGCCGCGACTCACCGCACCACTTCGAGGACCGCACCATCCCGCACGATCTGATTTCCCTGTCCACGCCGGTCGAGCGTGCGCTGCTCGTCGGCGCGCCGTCCAAGCGCTCCGCCGCCCGCCTGCAGGTGAGCGAGCACCTGGAGGAGCTGGAGCGCCTGGCCGACACGGCGGGCGCGCAGGTGGTGGGGACGCTCGTCCAGGCGCTCGACCGGCCGAACCCGGCGACCTACCTCGGCAAGGGGAAGATCGACGAGCTCGGCGAGCTGATCGGCCGCACGAACGCGTCGCTGCTCATCTTCGACGACGAGCTCACGCCCGCGCAGGCGAAGAACGTCGAGGACGCGACCGGGAAGCGGGTGATGGACCGCGCCGAGCTGATTCTGGACATCTTCGCCACCCGCGCCCGGTCGAGCGAGGCGAAGATGCAGGTGGAGCTCGCGCAGCTGGAGTACATGCTCCCGCGCCTGACGAGGATGTGGACGCACCTCGAGCGCTTCCGCGGCGGCATCGGCATGCGGGGCCCCGGCGAGACGCAGCTGGAGACGGACCGGCGGCTGATCCAGCACCGGATCAAGGTGCTGCGCACGAAGATCGCCGAGGTCGGGCGCGCGCGCGCGGTGCAGCGCCAGGCGCGGCAGGGCGCGTTTCGCGCGGCGCTGGTGGGCTACACGAACGCGGGCAAGTCGTCCGTGCTGCGCGAGCTCTCGGGGGTGCGGGAGGTGTTCGTCGAGGACCGCCTGTTCGCGACGCTCGACCCGCTGACGCGCGAGGTGGAGGTCGGGGACGGCTACAAGGTGCTGCTCACCGACACGGTGGGCTTCATCCGGAAGCTGCCGCACAACCTGGTGGCCTCGTTCCGCGCGACGCTGGAGGAGGCGAAGGAGGCCGACCTCCTGCTCCACGTGATCGACGCGAGCCACCCGGCGTGGGAGGAGCACCGCTTCGTGGTGGACCAGGTGCTCGCCGAGCTCGGGGCCCTGGACCGGCCGGTGCTCCACGTCTTCAACAAGGTGGACGCGCTCCCCGAGGAGGCGTTCGGCGGCCTCCGCGAGCGCGTCACCGCGCTGCTGCCGAACTCGGTCTTCGTGAGCGCCGTGACGGAGGGCGGACTGGAGCCGCTCCGGCGGGCGCTGGCCAGGGCGGCGCGCGAGACCCGTCCTTTGGCCGAGCTTCGCGTGTCGGCGCGGAACGGGGGGCTGCTCGCCGAAGTATACAGGGCGGGCGAGGTGCTCGATCAGCGCACCGAGGGGGAAGACGTCATCCTCCGGGCCCGGCTCGATGGTGCGACGCTCGGTCGGTTGCGTAGGGCCGGGGCGGTGGTCACTGTTTAGCGAAGTACAAGCGCGCGGACCGGTGGCTCCAGGCGCCGTCGTCCGCTACCCGGCGATCGTTCCGTCCCGACGATCGCAGGCCATCACAGATCGGTGACCAATGTCACGTTGCGCGCCCACGCACGGACTCCGTGCGCGGGGCGCCGTTTGCTGTTGTGACAGCGTGACTTAGCGATCCGTGGTCGGCACCAAACTTGCTTCTATCCGGGGGGCTCAGCCGAACAATGGCCGCCGGTAGTGATACGGCGTCGTTCGCGCTGGCCGTCGCGTCGGCTAGTCGTATTCGCACCACGCGTTCGACCCTGTTCAACACGATAGTTCAGGCAATTCCGACGTGACCTCGTTCGGCCATTCATACGCGATCGCACTGTACTTTCTGGGCTTCGTCACCGCGCTCATCACGTCGGTGGGCCTCACCTACGTGGTGCGCGAGGAAGCCAAGCGTCGCGGTCTGTTCGATCCGTACGAAGAGCGAAAGCTGCACACGCGCCCCACCCCGCGCATCGGCGGGCTGGCGATCGCCTCGTCCGTCGCGCTGACGCTGCTCGCGCTCTCGGCGGGCTTCGGATTCTCCCCATTCGCGGTCAATAGCCAGGGCCTGCGCGCCGTGCTCGCGGGCGCGGCGGCGATCCACGTGCTCGGCCTCTGGGACGACCGGCGGCCGATGCCGGCGCGGTGGAAGCTCCTCGGCCAGGTCGTCATCGCGACGGTGGTCTACTTCGGCGGCGCTCGCGTCAGCATGCTTTCCCTCCCCGGCGTCGGGGTGGTCGAGCTGTGGGCGCCGATCGGCCTTCTGATCACGGTTGCCTGGTTCGTGGGCGTCACCAACGCCTTCAACCTGATCGACGGCCTGGACGGCCTGGCCTCGGGCGCGGCGATGTTCGCGCTCACGACGATGTTCGTCGTCGGCAGCATCAACGGCCAGGTCGGCGCGGCGCTCGTCACGATCGTCATCGCCGGCGCCACGCTGGGCTTCCTTTTCTACAACTGGCACCCGGCGTCGATCTTCCTCGGCGACTCGGGCAGTCTGTTCCTCGGCTTCATGCTGGCGGGAATCGGCCTGCTGAGCTCCCAGAAGGGCTCGACCGTCGTGGCGGTCGCGATCCCGGTGGTCGCGCTCGGACTGCCGGTGCTCGACACGCTGCTCGCGATCGTCCGCCGCTTCCTGCGCGGCCAGCCGATCTTCACGGCCGATCGCGGGCACATCCACCATCGCCTGCTCGGCCTCGGCCACTCGCCGCGCAAGGTCGCCATGCTCCTCTACGGGGGCTGCGCGGTGCTGGCGCTCGGCGGGATGCTGATGGTGAACAACGCCAACTACACGGCGCTGCTCCTGCTGATCGTCGGGCTCGGCGTCGGGCTGGTCGTGCAGCGGCTCCGGTTCCACGAGTTCGAGGAGCTGGCGAGGGCGTTCCGGCGCGGCCTCCAGTCTCGCGAGGTGATCGCCCGCCGCGTGCGCATTCGCGAGGCGAGCAGCAGGATGGCGACGCTGATGGACCTCGAGGAAGTGTTCACCGCGATGCGGCGCACTTTCGAGGACGAGGAGTTCCAGCGCGCCGAGGTTCGGCTGCGTCAAACCTTTTTGAACGAGACCAGCGAATTCCCGGTGCTCGACCGTCGCCTCGAGGACGACACGCCGGTCTGGGCCTGGTCCAGGAACGGCTCGGCGTCCGCCGACTGGTGGGAGATCAAGCTCCCGCTCCTGGACGTCGAAGGCGGGCGGATCGGATCGCTCGTGCTCTGGCAGGACGGCGACGCGAGCGAGACCAGCCTCTCGCACATGCACGCCATCGCCGGCGAGTTCCGCACGGCGGTGCAGACCAAGCTGCTCGCGCTCTGGCGCTCCAGCGAGTACGGCTACGGCGACGCTGTCGCGGACATCGACGTGGCGTACGTGGCCTCCGCCGGCGCGGAGCCTGGACGCGCACGCGAGTGGGAGGAGGGGATCGGGGCGAGAACGGGTGGTCGTGCGCGCGACGGATCGGAGGCGCCCCGCGAGGGCGGTGCCACCGCGAACGCGACCGCCGCGTAGCGGGCGCGCGGGGTAGCGGCCGAGCGGCTCGGCCTCGACGGGCGAATACTCGACGGGCGAATCCCGATCCGCAATCACTTGCTGCCGGCGCTCGGTCGTCCGAGAGCGCGCGGCCCGTTCGCTCCGATGCTCAAGCGATTTCGTGACCTCCTCACGCCGATGAGTCGCGCGCGCTATCTGGCGTGGCGTGCCCTGAAGGTCCCCTCGGCGCCTGTGTTCCGGCTCTCCGCCGGAGAGCGGCTGGCCGTGCGGCGCCGGCCGGCCGCCGACCTGGACACCGCCTACGAGATCTTCGTCTCCGAGGTCTACCGCTCGCCGCGCCCGATCGCGCGCGAATCGGTTCGCCGGGTGGTGGACCTGGGCGCCAACGTCGGCTACAGCTGCACCTACTTCCTGCGGGCGTTTCCGAACGCGCGCGTGGTCGCGTTCGAGCCGCACCCCGAGCACGTCCGGCTGCTTCGCGCCAACCTCTCGCGCAACGGGGCGCTGGATCGCGTAACGGTCCACGCGACCGCCGCCGGCACGCGCGACGAGGACGCGTTCCTCTCGGACGCCGAGACGGTGTCGAGCATCGGTGCGGGCGGCGGGACGGGCCAGCTCCCGGTGCGCGTCGAGGACTTCTTCGCGGCGGTCGGCCCCGAGCCCATCGACCTCCTCAAGATGGACATCGAAGGCGGCGAGTACGACCTCCTGGCCGACGCACGATTCGACGCCCTGCCGGTGCGCGCGCTGGTGCTCGAGTGGCACAAGACGCCGCTGCATGCCGACGCCCCGCGCTGGTGCGAGCGGCGACTGGCCGAGGCGGGCTTCGACTGCGTGCCGATCGAGGACGCGGCGCGCACCGAGAATGGATTCATTTGGGCCTATCGTGATGGCGACCGCTGAGGCGACCGGCGGCGCCGGCGTCCTCGGCCCGCCGGCGGCCACGGTCGCGATACCGACCTTCGACGGGGCGAAGCGCATTGGCCAGCTCCTGACCGCCCTCGCGGCACAGTCCGTGGAGTCTGGCGCCGCGTTCGAGGTCGTGGTGGTCGACAACGCGTCCACGGACGACACCGGCCGGATTGCGAGAGAGCACCCGGCGACCGGTGAGCTCTGCCGGCACGGTGTGCCGCTGCGCGTGGTACACGAGGGGCGACCCGGTCTCACGTACGCGCGGATCCGCGGCGTGCTGGAGGCGACGGCGCCCGTCGTCTGCTTCCTGGACGATGATACGATTCCGGGCGAGCGCTACGTCCAGGACGGCATTCAGGTGTTCTCCGATCCGAAGGTCGGCGTCGCGGTGTCGCACGTGTTCCCGGACTACGAGTCGTCGCCGCCGCCGGCGATCGCGCGCCGGGAGCACCTCTTCGGGATCAACCGTCACCTCGGTGTATCTCCCCGAGTCTGGAAGCCCGAAGACGGCATCGCCCCCACGCTCGGTGCGGGGCTGTGGGTGCGACGGGAGGCCTTCCTGAACGCCGTGCCCTGGTCGGAACCCGAGCAGCTCCTTCCGGACCGTCTTGGCGAAACGCTGCTGAGCGGCGGCGACATCGAGATCGGATTCCTGATCGGGCGCGCCGGCCACCTTCGGACCTACCGGCCGGAGCTGAGGCTGGCGCATCGCGTGCTCGCGAGGCGCTTCGACACCCAATACGTCTGCAGGCTGATCGTCGGGATCATGCGCAGTGCGGCGACGCTCGACCGGAAGTATGCACGGCGCGGCCAGGAGCGCGCGCCCGGGAGGGCCACGTCGTTGGCGCGGCTGCTGTTCGCCGTGGCGGCGTCACCCGTCATCGCCGCGGTCCGGCGCGATGGCGCGCGCGACGCGCTCTTCACACTGGCTGCGGCGTGGGCAGGGGTCCAGGGGCCCTACCGCCTGCGGGTCAGAGCCGCCCGCGGCGGACGGTCGTGAGCTCGCCGCCACGCGGCCCGGTACGACGAATGCGCTGTGCGGTGCCCGGGCGCCTCGTGGTGCGCGCCGCCGCGAGCGTGGGCGGCGGTCCCGTGCACCGCCGGCGCCGGATACATTCCACTCCGTGAGCCATCCCCGCCCCCAGAGCGAGCTTCTCCCGAGCGAGGCCGCGGCCCTGTCGGCCGCCACTCGCGCGACGCACGATCGTGCGCGCGCACGGGAGGCCGTGGGCATCGGTCCGGCGCCGCTGCGCGTGCTCTTCGCGTCCACCGGCGGAACGGTGGGCGGCGCCGAGCGGGTGCTCCTCGACCTCATGTCGAGCATGAGGCGGCGGTCGCCGGCGTGGGCGCTGAGGCTGCTCTCGCCGGCCGAGGGTCAGCTGCTGACGGACGCGCAGGCACTCGGCGTCGCGACCCGGGTGGAGCGATTCCCGGCGTCGGTGGCGCGGCTCGGCGACTCGCCGGTGGGTCGCGCGGGCGGTCGAATCGGCTGGGCGCTGCGGCTCGCCGCGGGGCTGTTTCGAGCGACGCCGCCCTCCGTGGCGTACCTGTGGCGGCTCCGTCGCGCGCTGCGTGACGAGGCGCCGGACGTCGTCCACACGAACGGCCTCAAGATGCACCTGCTGTGCGCGCTGGCGGCCCCGCGCGCGGCGTCCGTCGTCTGGCACGTTCACGATTACGTCACGACTCGGCCGGTGATGGCGAGGGCGCTGCGGGTCTGCGCGCGACGCGTGGCGGCGGTCGTGGCGAATTCGGAGAGTGTGGCGGAGGACGTCCGACGGCTGCTTGGCGCCCGCGTGCCCGTGCACACCGTGTACAACGGAGTCGATCTGGCGCGGTTCGCTCCGGTCGGCCCGAGCGCGGACCTCGACGCGCTGGCCGGCCTTCCGCCCGCGCCGCCTGGGGTCGTGCGGGTCGGGCTGGTCGCGACGTTCGCGACGTGGAAGGGGCACGACGTCTTCCTGCGCGCGCTCGCGGCGCTCCCGTCCGACACGCCGGTCCGCGGCTACGTGGTGGGCGGGGCGCTGTACGAGACGGCGCGCAGCCAGCGCGACGTCGACGCACTCCGTCACCTGGCGAACGAGCTGGGCGTCGCTGGCCGGGTGGGATTCACGGGGTACGTTCGGGACACCGCCACGGCCATGCGCGCGCTCGACGTCGTGGTGCACGCCAGCACGCATCCGGAGCCGTTCGGGCTGGTGATCGCGGAGGGGATGGCGTGCGGGCGGCCGGTGATCGTCAGCGACGCCGGCGGCGCGCGTGAGATCGTCGCGACGTGCGCGTGTGCGATCACGCACCCCCCGGGCGACTCCGCGGCGCTCGCGAACGCCATCGCGCGGCTGGCGGCGAGCCGCGCGATGCGCGAGGAGCTCGGGGCCGCTGGGCGCGATGCGGCGGTTCGCCGATTCGACCGCGACCGGGTGGCGGGCCAGGTCGCGCACGTCTACGCGAGCGTGCGACTGGGCGCGGCGGGCGTCGCGAGGGCGGCGACGTGACGCGCACCCTGCACGTGACGAGCGGCAATCTGTTCGGCGGCGTCGAGACACTGCTGATCTCGCTGGCGCGCGTGGACGCCCTCCGCGAGCCGCGGCGCCTGGAGTTCGCGCTCTGCTTCGAGGGGCGGTTGGCCGCCGAGCTGCGCGCGCACGGTGCCGTCGTGCACATGCTCGGTCCGGTTCGGGCGAGCCGACCGCTCTCCGTCTGGCGCGCCCGCCGGCGGCTGCGGGGGCTGCTCGCCGCGAGGGAGGTCGATGCGGTGGTGTGCCACGCCCCGTGGGCGCAGGCGCTGCTGGCCCGGCCCGCGCTGGACGCGGGGGTCCCCGAGGTGTACTTCGCCCACGCTCCGGCCGCCGGACGGCACTGGCTCGAGCGGATGGCGCGCCGCGCCCGGCCGGCGGCTGCCGTGGCGAACAGCGCCTTCACGGCGTCCACGCTGGACGTTCTGTATCCCGGCGTGTCGCGCGAGTGTGTGTACCCGCCGGTCTGGCCTCCGCCGGCCGACGCGGGCGCGCGCCGTGACGCGATGCGGGCGGACCTCGGCGCCTCCGAGCGTACCGTGGTGGTGCTTCAGGTGAGCCGGATGGAGGAGTGGAAGGGGCAGCGGCGCCTGCTGGCGGCGCTGGCGTCGCTCGGCGCCGACGCCGACTGGCAGTACTGGCTGAGCGGCGGGGCGCAGACCGCGGCGGAGCAGCACTACGAACGCGAGCTTCGCGCGCTCGCGGAGCGCCTGGCCATCGGGTCCCGGGTGCGGTTCCTGGGGCAGCGCTCGGACGTCCCGGCGCTCCTGGCGGCGGCGGACGTCTTCTGCCAGCCTAACGCCGCTCCGGAGCCGTTCGGCATCGCCCTGGTGGAGGCGCTGTACGCGGCGCTGCCGGCGGTCACGACCGCCTTCGGCGGCGCGGCGGAGATCGTCACGCCGGAGTGCGGCGTCCTGGTCGCGCCCGGCGACGACGCGGCGCTGGCCGCGGCGCTGCGGGACATGGTGATGGACGCCGGGGCGCGCACGCGGCTCGGGAGCGCCGGACCGGCCAGGGCGATGGCGATCTCGGACCCGGTCACCCAGGCTTCCCGACTCGAAGCCGCGGTCGCGATCGCGGCCGAGCGGGCTGCGGCGACGGGAATCCGCCCGACGAGTGCGCGGCGCGGGGCGCCCGCGGTGGCCGGCGCCGGGGAGCGATTGCTGTGAGCGACGGACGTACGAGGGAAGGGATCATGCCAAGTGCATCGCAGGCCGTGGCGCCGGACCAGGCGCTCAACGTCGAGGAGCGGGCCAGGCGCAGCGCCGGCACGAGCGACCAGGCGATCTACGCGATGGTCGCGCGCGCGCTGGCGGCGCGGGGCGTTCGGGGGGCCACGCTCGCCGACGTGGGGTGCGGCACCGGCAACCTGCGCGCGCACGTCCGATCCCACGTGTCGCGCTACATCGGCGTTGACGTCGTGCGGTACGACGCGCTCCCGCCGGACGTGGAGTTCCACCGGATCGACCTGGATTCCGGGCGCGTGCCGCTGGCGGATGGCAGCGTGGACGTGGCGGCGGCGATCGAGACGATCGAGCATCTCGAGAACCCGCGCGCCTTCTTCCGCGAGCTCGTGCGGTTGGTGCGGCCCGGCGGCTGGGTGATCGTGACGACCCCGAACCAGAGGAGCGCGCTCAGCCTGCTCAGCCTCGTTCTGCGGGGGAAGCACGCCGCGTTCCTGGATGTGCACTACCCGACGCACGTCAGCGCGCTGTTCGAGGTGGACCTCGCGCGCGTCGCCGCCGACTGCGGCCTGACGGAGGTCGCCTTCGACTACAGCTTGCACTCGCGCGTCCCGGGGACCGCGATCATCTACCCGCGACTGCTCGCCCGCCTGTTTCCGCGAGCGCTGTCGGACAACCTGATGATCGTCGGGCGGAAGGGAGGCGCGGCGCCAACCGCGGGGGCGGGCGAATGACTTCGATCGCGTTGTGCATCTTCGCGTTCTTCCTCGGGGTCGCCGGAGGACGTCGCTCTCTGGTCACGGGCGTCGGATGCGTGCTGGCGGTTGGGTACCCGTACGGCATCTTGCGCGCGAACATTCTCCAGCCGTTCTCGCACTTCATTTTCGACTCGGCCGTCGTGGGGCTGTACGTCTCCCAGCTTCAGCGGCCGCTCACCCTGGTGCAGCGGCGGCGGATCCGTGAGCTGCGGAGCTGGTTCATCGCGCTGATCGGGTGGCCGGTGCTGCTGACGCTGCTCCCGGTGCAGGACTATCTGGTGCAGCTCGCCGGCCTGCGCGGGAACGTGTTCCTCCTCGGGTTCGTCCTGCTGGGCGCGCTCATGACCGCGGACGAGCTGGTGGAGCTGACCACGTGGCTGGCGGTACTGAACCTGGCGGCGTTCGGGTTCGCCGTCGCGGAGTACTTCGTCGGCATCGAGCCCTTCTTTCCGAGGAGCAGCGTCACGGAGATCATGTACGCGAGCCTCGACATCTACACGAGCTCGGGGGCGCAGTACCGCATCCCGGCCACCTTCTCGAGCGCGCACGCGTACGCGGGCACCATGGCCATGACGTCCACCGTCTTCTTCGGGGCGCTGAACGCGGGCGGTCGACTGGGACGCCGCTCCCCGCTGGTGCTGGCGGCGCTGCTCGCGTCGCTCGTCGGGATCTTCATGGCCGGCGCGCGGTCGCCGGTGGTCGTGATTGGCCTGGTGATCCTCTACGTGATCCTGTTCGGCGGGCTGCGGATCTCGACGGCGGTGCTGGGACTCGTGCTGGCCGGGACCGTGGGCTTCGTCGTGCTCCGCACGGAGCGACTTCAGCGCTTCCTGAGCCTGAACGAGACGGACTACGTCTCGACGCGCGTCGAGAGCAGTCTGAACGTCACGTTCCTCGACCTGGCGGAGCAGTACCCCATGGGGAACGGCATCGGCGGCGGGGGTACGAGCATCCCGTACTTCCTGGCCGACAGGGTGCGCGACCGCGTCGGCATGGAGAACGAGTACGCGCGAATCATGCTGGAGCAGGGGCTGCCCGGACTGCTCATGTGGGTCGCGTTCCTGCTGTCGATGCTGCTGCGTTCCTACCCGCGCCGCCGCGACGACACGCGACTCGCCCGGCGGCTGATATGGGTGTACTGCGTGATCAGCTTCGCCACCGCCTTCATCGGAACGGGGCTGCTGGCGTCCATCCCCGGGTCGGCGCTGCTGCTGATGTTCCTGGGCTTCATCTCGCCCGGCGGCGAGAGGCTCGGGATGGCCGCCGGCCCGGTCGGCGCCGCGTCGGCGGCGCCCGCGCCGCCGGCGCTGCGACGTTATGCGACCTGACGTGTCCGCCGCGCGCGGGCCGGCGTGGGTGCTGGTGGCGGGAGGCTTCCACCAGCGCGGCGGCATGGACAAGGCGAACGCGGCCCTCGCCGACCTGCTGTCGGAGCGGGGGTGCCGGGTCGAGCTGGTCGCCCACCACTTCGACCCGGAGTACGCCGACGAGCGCCGATTCGTGCCGCACGCGGTGCCACGTCCGGCGGGGTCCTTCCTGCTCGGCGAGCTGCTGCTCGAGCGTCGGGGGCGGGCGGTCGCCGCGGCGGCCTCGGCGCGGCCTGGCGGCGCGCGCGTCGTGGTGAACGGCGGGAACTGCCTCTGGGACGACGTGAACTGGGTGCACAGCGTGCACCACGCCTGGCCGGCGTTCGACGCGGGCGCACCGCTCTGGTTCAGGGCGAAGAATCGCGGCGTCAAGGCCTGGGCGAGGCGCCGCGAGCGCGCCGCCATCACCGCGGCGCGCGTGGTGGTCGTGAACTCGGAGCGAACGCGCCGCGACGTGGTGGAGCACCTGGGCGTCGACCCCGCGCGAACGCGTCTGGTCTACCTCGGCGCCGACCCCGATTGGGGCGCGCCGTCGCCTGACGAGCGCGCCGCCGCCCGCGCCTGGATCGGGGCCGCGCCGGGCCAGCCGGTGGTGGCGTTCGTGGGCGCGCTGAGCCACGACCGCAACAAGGGGCTCGACACTCTGTGGCGCGCCTGGACCGCGCTCTCGACCGCCGGCGGCGGCTGGGACGCGCTCCTCGTCGTGGCGGGTGGCGGGAGCGGCGTGGCCGGATGGCAAGCCGCCGCGGACGCGGCGGGGCTCCGCGACCGGGTGCGCTTCCTCGGCTTCACCCCGCGCGTGCGGGAGCTGCTGGCGGCGGCGGACCTGCTGGTGAGTCCGGCGCGATACGAGGCGTACGGACTGAACGTGCAGGAGGCGGTGTGCCGGGGTGTGCCGGCCATCGTGAGCGCGACCGCCGGGATCGCCGAGCGCTACCCCGCCGAGCTGTCGCCGATGGTGCTGGCGGACCCGGAGGACGCGCGGGAGCTGGCTGTGCGGCTGCTGGCGTGGCGGGAGCGCGCCGCCGAGTGGCGACGCCGCTTCGAGCCGTTCGCCGGCGAGCTGCGGGCGTACGGCTGGCGCGACATGGCGGCAGACTTCGTGGACGCTGTCTCGCCGGACGTGGGCGGCGCCGCGGAGCGCGGCGAGCGCGCCGCGGCGGGTGCGGCGCGGTGAGCCGCTGCCTGATCGTCGGCGAGGTGGCGCAGGCGCACGACGGCAGCCTGGGCACGGCGCACGCGTTCGTCGACGCCGTCGCGGCGGCGGGCGCGGACGCCGTGAAGTTCCAGACCCACATCGCCGCCGCGGAGAGCACGCCCTCCGAGCCGTGGCGGGTGAAGTTCAGTCCGCAGGACGCGACGCGTTATGCGTACTGGCGCCGGATGGAGTTCACCGAGGAGCAGTGGCTCGGGCTCAGGCGGCACGCCGACGAGCGCGCGCTGCGCTTCCTCAGCTCCCCGTTCTCGATGGAGGCGGTGGAGCTGCTCGCGCGCGTGGGAGTGGCGGCGTGGAAGGTGGCGTCCGGGGAGATCGGCAACAGCGCGATGCTCGACCGCATGGCGGCGACCGGGCTCCCGATCTACCTCTCGACCGGGATGAGTCCGATCGCCGAGGTGGACCGCGCCGTGGCGCTGGTGCGCGCGCGCGGGCTGCCCCTCACCGTGATGCAGGCGACGTCGGCCTACCCGTGCCCGCCGGAGAAGGTGGGGCTCAACCTGATTCCGTTCTACCGCGAGCGCTACGGCTGCGACGTGGGACTCTCGGACCACTCGGGGACCATCTACGCCGGGCTGGCCGCCGCGACGTTGGGCCTGGACGTACTGGAGGTGCACGTCACGTTCAGCCGCCAGATGTTCGGCCCGGACGTGAAGGCCTCGGTGACGTTCGAGGAGCTGCGGCAGCTCGTCGAGGGAGTCCGCTTCATCGAGCGCGCGCTGGCGTCGCCGGTGGACAAGGACGCCGCGGCCGCCGAGCTGTCGCCGCTGCGGAACATGTTCATGAAGAGCGTGGTCGCGCGGGAGGCGCTGCCGGCGGGCACGGTGCTCGCCGAGCGGCACCTGGCGGCGAAGAAGCCCGGCACCGGCATTCCCGCCGCGCGGCTTCCCGAGCTGGTCAACCGACGCCTGCGCCGCGCGGTCGGCGCCGACGCGCTGCTCTCGGAGGACGACCTTGAGTAAGCGCGGCCGGCGGGACGGCGCGCGGGCGCGTCGGCGGGTGGCCGTCGTGCTGGTCGACCGCGCCAACTACGGACGGCTCAAGCCAGTGATGCGGGCGATCGCCGACTCGCCGGCGCTGGAGCTGTGCGTGATCGCCGCCGGCACCATGGTGCTGGAGCGCTTCGGCAAGCCGGTGGACGTGGTGCGCGCGGACGGCTTCCCGGTGGACGGCGAGATCTACATCGAGCTCGAGGGCTCGACGCCGGCGACGATGGCGAAGTCGGTGGGGTTCGGCGTGGTGGAGTTCGCGAGCGAGTTCCAGCGCATCCGCCCCGACCTGGTGGTGGTCATCGGCGACCGGTACGAGGCGCTCGCGGCGGCGCTCGCGGCGGCGTACATGAACCTCTGCACGGTGCACCTGCAGGGCGGGGAAGTGTCCGGCTCGATCGACGAGAGCGCGCGGCACGCGATCACCAAGCTCTCGCACTACCACGTGCCGAGCACCCGCCGCTCGGCCGACTACCTCGTCCGCATGGGCGAGCGGCCGGAGACCATCCTCACCGTGGGCTGCCCGAGCAGCGACATCGCGCGGCAGTTCGACCGCACGCTGACGCCCGACGTCGTGAACCGCGCCGGCGGGGGCGGCTTCATCGACGTGACGAAGCCGTTCCTGCTGGTGGTGTTCCATCCGACGACGACCGAGTACGGCGACGAGCGGCAGCAGATCGAGGAGCTGCTCTCGGCGCTCCAGGACGTGTCGATCCAGACCATCCTGCTCTGGCCCAACATCGACGCCGGGTCGGACCACATCGCCAAGGCCATCCGCCGCTTCCGCGAGCATCACCGGCCGGGCTGGCTGCACACGCTGACGAACCTGACGCCGGAGAACTACCTGAGAGTGCTCTCGAACGCCGCCTGCGCGGTAGGGAACTCCAGCAGCTTCGTGCGCGACGCGAGCTACTTCGGCACGCCGGTGGTGCTGGTGGGTCACCGGCAGGAAGGGCGCGAGACGGACGAGCACGTGACGCCGGTCGAGCCGCGGGCGGTGGAGATCGCGACGGCGATCAGGGCGCAGCTCGGGCACGGCCGCTACGCGCCCAGCACGCTCTACGGCGACGGCTACGTGTCCGAGCGCGTTGCGCGGGCGCTGGCCGAGATCGACCCGTACGTACAGAAGCGGCTCGCGTACGTCGAGGACCGGCCGGCGGGGGTGGCGTCGTGAGCGGCGGCGGCGCCGCGCGCCCGGTGCTGGTCTACTCGGGCCCCGTGGAAGCGCACGAGGCGCTGCGCGAGACGGCGGGCGGCGCCATGGACGTCGTGCGCGTCGAGCCCGAGCCCGCCGCGGTCTCCGAGGCGCTGCGCGGCGCGACGGCGTTCCTGGACGCGTCGATGAAGGTGCGTGTGGGCGCGCCGATGGTGGACGCGGCGCCGCACCTCAAGGTCGTCGCCGTGGCCGCCACCGGCGCCGACCACATCGACGCCGAGGCACTCGGCCGGCGCGGCATCCCGCTCTACACGCTGCGCGGACAGACGGAGGTGCTGCGCAACCTCACGCCGGCGGCGGAGCTCTCGTGGCTGCTGCTCATGGCCTGCGCGCGCCAGCTGCGCGGCGCGGTGGAGCACGTGATCGACGGCGGCTGGGACCGCGCGAGCTTCCCCGGCATCATGCTGCGCGGCACGACGCTGGGCGTGGTCGGTGTGGGGCGCATCGGGACGTGGATGACGCGCTACGCCACCGCGTTCGGGATGACGTGCCTGGGCTACGATCCGCACGCCGCGTCGTGGCCGGACGGGGTGGAGCGCACTTCGCTCGAGGATCTGCTGGCGCGCGCGGACTTCGTGGGGCTGCACGTGCCGCTCACCAAGGAGAACGCGGGCTTCTTCGACCGCGCCTGCTTCGAGCGCATGAAGCCCGGGGCGGTGTTCGTGAACACGTCCCGCGGCGACCTGACCGACGAGCAGGCGCTGCTCGACGGACTGCGCAGCGGCCGAATCGCCGCGGCGGGGCTGGACGTGCTGAAGGGGGAGCCGGACGTCGCGGACCACCCGCTGCGGCAGTACGCGCTCACGCACCCCAACCTGATCATCACGCCCCACATCGGCGGCTTCAGCCCGGGCGCGGTGCGGGTGGTCGTCAGGCACTCGGCGCGGCGCATTCTGGGGCAGCTCGGCCTGGGGGGCGCGGCGTGAACGAGCGGGTGCTGGCGCTGGCCGAGGCGCTGCGCGGCGAGGGCGTGCGCGGCGCGTTCGGCGTGCCGGGGAGCGGACTGTCGTGGCAGCTGATCTCGGCGCTGGAGGGGTTGGGGGTGCCCTTCACCGGCGTCAGGCACGAGGGCGCCGGCGCGATCATGGCGGGCGCGTTCGGCCGGGTGACCGGCACCCTCGGCTGCTCGATCACGATCAAGGGGCCCGGGCTCGCGAACGCGTTCCCGGGCGTCGTCTCGAACCACTACGAGCAGTGGGCGGCGATCAGCGTCGCGGAAGCGTTCGGGCCGGCGACGCCAGCGGCGCGGATGCACAAGCGGCTCGACCACCGGGCCGTACTCTCGGCGGTGGTGAAGGCGTACGCGTCGCCCGGCGAGCCTGACGAGGTCGTCCGGCGGCTGGCCGCGGCGGCGCGCGAGGAGGTGCCGGGGCCGGTGCACCTAGAGCTGTTCGCCGAGCAGGCTCCGGAGCGCTTCGACGCCCTGCGGCCGGCGTCGCACGGCCAGCGCCGCGAGTGGTCGGACGCGCTCCCGCCGGCGGTCGAGCGCGCGGTCGCGTCGGCTCGCCGACCAGTCGTGATCGCCGGCAGCCTGGCGACCCGCCAGCCGTGGGGCGCGCGGCTCGCCGAGCTGCGCGTGCCGGTGTTCACGACGGCCGCGGCGAAGGGCGTGCTGGACGAGCGGTCGCCGTTCGCCGCCGGCGTGTACACGGGAGACGGGAAGGCGCTCGCGCCGGAAACGCGGATCCTGCCTGACGCGGACCTCGTCGTGGGGCTGGGCTTGCGCAACCTGGAGGTGCTCTCGCCCAAGCCCTTCGCGGCGCCGCTCGTGATCGTGGATGCGGCGGGGCCCGAGACGGCGAACGGCTTCGCGCCGGCCGAGGCGCTGACCGGCGCCGCGTCCGAGGACTTCGACCGGGTGCTGGCGGTGCTCGCGGGGCGGGAGTGGGGCTCCGACCGCGTGGCGGAGGCGCAGCGGGACGTGCGCGCCGAGCTGACGGCGCGGGAGTGGCTCCCGGGCCGGGTGTTCGAGCGGCTGGCGGAGCTGCGACCGCGGCGGCTGACGGTCGACACCGGGTCGTTCTGTACCGTCGCCGAGCACGTCTGGCCGGCGGCGCCTGACGAGCGGCAGTTTCTGGCGAGCGCCAACGGCCGCTACATGGGCACGGCGATCCCGATGGCGCTCGGCGCGGCGTGCGCCGACCCCTCGGGCGGCTCGATCTGCGCGCTCGGGGACGGCGGAATGATGTACGCCGCCGAGCTCAAGATGGCCGTGGAGCGCTCGCTGCCGGTCCTGTTCGTGCTGATGACGGACGGGCGCTACGGCAGCATCGCCTGCGCGCCGTCGGCGCCGGGGCTGGACCTGGACGCGGTAACCATGCGGCAGCCCTCGTGGTACCGGGCGGTGCAGGGGCTGGGCATGCCCGCGGCGCGGGCGAGCAACCTCGCCGAGCTCGAGGACGCCGTCGCGGCGTGGGGGGCGGAGGCCGCCGGCCCGATGTTCGTCGAGGCGGCGTTCGACCCCGAGCCGTACGCGGCCATGACCGCGCGCGTTCGTTAGGCCCCCGTGGCGCGCGGCCCGGAGCTGTTCCTCGTCGTCGGCACCGGCTCGGTGGGGCGGCGGCACGCGAAGAACCTGGCCTCGCTCGGCGCCCGGGTCGCCTGCTTCGACCCGCGCGCCGACCGGCTGGAGCAGCTGCGCGCCGAGCTGCCGGCGGTGGCGGCGACGTACACGTCGCTCGCCGAGGCGCTGGGGGCCGCGACGTACGCCGGCGCCGTGATCGGCTCGCCGCCGAGCGTGCACGTGGAGCAGTCGGCGGCGCTGCTGGAGCGGCGGGTGCCCGTGCTGCTGGAGAAGCCAGTGTCTCCCGACCTGGCGTCGGCGCGGCGGCTGGAGGAGGCCGTCGAGCGCACGGGCACGCCGCTCCTCCTCGGCTACACCTATCGATGGTGGCCGCCGCTGATCGAGCTGCGGCGGCGGGTGCTGGACGGCGCGGTGGGGGCGCCGCGGCACGCGCGCATCGTCATGAGTGCGCACCTGGCCGACTGGCATCCGTGGGAGCGCTACCAGGACTTCTTCATGGCCAGCCGCGAGCTGGGCGGCGGCGCGCTGCTCGACGAGAGTCACTTCCTCGATCAGATGCTCTGGCTCTTCGGGATGCCGGAGCTCATCTACGGGCGCGCCGAGCACGTGAGCGAGCTGGAGATCACGACCGACGACAACGTCGACCTGGTCGCCGTCTACCCGGCCGGGCTGCGCGTGAACATCCACCTCGACCTCTTCGGACGGCCGCACGAGAAGCTGGTGTCGATCGTCGGCGAGCGGGGCACGCTCCAGTGCGCGTTCGACCCCAACGTCGTCCGAGTGGCGAGCGGCGCCGCGGGCCCGTGGGAGGAGACGCGCTTCGACTGCGAGCGGAACGACATGTTCCTCGCCGTCGCGCGCGAGTTCGTGGACGTGGCGCGCGGCGCGGAGCGGCCGAGCTGCACCATCCGGGACGGCGTGGACGTGCTGCGCTGCGTGGAGGCGGTGCGGCGGAGCACCGACGGGATGCAGGCGGTCTGGCTCAACGATGTCTGACCGCGGGGCGGTGCGGCCGTGATGGAGGACGGCCGGCGGGTGCTGGCGGTGGTGCCGGCGCGGAGCGGGAGCAAGGGCATCCCGCACAAGAACCTGCGTGCGCTGCGCGGCACCTCGCTCATCGGCTGGGCGGGGCGGACGCTGGGGAAACTCTCCTTCGTCGACCGGCGCGTCATCTCCACCGACTCGGCCGAGTACGCGCGGGAGGGGGAGCGGCACGGGCTCGACGCGCCCTTCCTGCGCCCGCCCGAGCTGAGCGGCGACCGCGCCGGCGCCGTCGAGACCATGCAGCACGCGGTGCGCGAGATGGAGCAACGCGACGCGACGACGTACGACGTGATGCTGATCGTCGAGCCGACGAGCCCGTTCCGGCTGCCTGACGACGTGGAGCGCTGCGCGCGGCGGCTGCTGGAGCCGGGCGTGGACTCGGCGGTGGCGGTGAGCGAGCTGCCGACGAAGGCCCATCCGCACAAGGTGCTGCGGCTGGACGGCGCGAACCTGACGTTCTACGAGGCCGCGGGGCGGTCGGTCGTCGCGCGGCAGGCGCTGGAGCGGCTCTACTGGCGCAACGGCGTCTGCTACGCGCTCACCCGGCGCTGCCTGATGGAGCTCGGCGTCATCTTCGGCCCGGTCTGCCGCGCGGAAGTGATCGAGCACCCGGTGGCGAACATCGACGAAGAGTGGGAGCTGGAGTGGGCGGAGTGGCAGCTGGCGCGGGGCGTCCTCGACATCGACGGGAGTGGCGGATCGACATGAGCGAACGCACGGGCGACGACCGGCAGCAGCAGCAGCAGCCGTCCTTCGAGAAGCGCACCGGGCGCGACAAGTACTTCGCCGCGCTCGACCGCGAGATCCGCGAGCTGCTCGACCCCGCCACGGGGATGCTGAGCGAGCGCTACGCGCGCCACGTCGCCTGCGCCATCTGCGGCGAGGACCGGCCCGAGCAGCTGTTCGTGAAGCGCGGCTACACCTTCGTGCGGTGCACGAGCTGCGGTCAGGTCTACGCCAACCCGCAGGTGGCGCCGGAGAAGGTCGCGGAGACGTACCGGCACTCGGAGGCCAACGACTACTGGACCGAAGTGCTGCTGAACGAGGAGAACCAGGCGTGGCAGGTCCCCTACTTCGAGGAGGTGCTGGATCTGGTGGAGCGCGCGGTCGGCGGGCCCGGGCGCGTGCTCGACGTCGGCAGCTCGATCGGCCTGTTCATGGAGGTCGCGCAGCGGCGCGGCTGGCGCGCGGTGGGGCTCGAGCTGAGCGAGGTGGCGTACCAGTACGCGACGTCGCGCGGGCTCGAGGTGCGTCGGCAGTTCCTGGAGGACGTGGAGGGGGAGGAGGGCCGCTTCGACGCGATCACCGCGTTCAGCCTGATGGAGCACCTCAACGACCCGGGCGCGCTCGTGCGGAACGCGCGCCGGCTGCTGCGCCCGGGCGGCGTGTTCGCGGCGGTCAGCCCGAACACGTACAGCCTGGCGTCGATGATGCTGCGCGAGAAGATGCCGACCTTCGACGGCCGCAACCACCTTCAGTACTACAACCACGAGACGTTTCAGCGGCTGTTCGCCACGAACGGCTACGAGGTGGTGCACGCCGACACGGTGCTGACCGCGCTGCCGAACATCGAGAAGTACGTCCAGTACCGAGACCCGCACGCCGAGAGCCCCGGCCCCAGCATGCTCCCGGCCAACGTCGGGCGCTTCTTCGCGGGCGAGGGACGGACGGCGCTCGAGGAGTTTATATTTCGTAACCACCTTGGGTTACGGCTTCGCATCCTGGCCCGGGCGGGGTGACGCCTCGCGACGGGACGCGGGACGACAGCGCCAAATCCCGCGTCCCGCGTCCCGTCGACAAGGTCAGCAACCCGCACACGAGTCGCATCAGTGAGCAGTAGCGGTAACGGGAAGTCGAAGAAGCCGGGCCCGGTCGACGCGATCCTCCAGGACGCGTGGGCCACCGCGCGACCGGCCTATCGAGCCGGCCGCGGCGCGGCGCTCGGCGCGATGAACGACGTGCTGGAGGCCGTCGGAAGCGAGCGCCGGGTGGAGGAGCCGCCGAGGCAG
>DATFPD010000587.1:0-12679 GCA_035265005.1 Gemmatimonadaceae bacterium
GGTTCGTGCGGGGAACGGTGGGGATGCGGAATGGGGGGATGGGGGATGGGGATGCGTCCGGGATGGTTGGGCGGCGCCAGAAACGCCGCCCGGCCGGGACGGGGGAGGGGCGTCGCGCGCGACGCCCCTCCGGCATCCCGATCGTGAACCGTCCAACCGCCGATGCGACCGTCCCCTGCGCGTCCCCGTCCCGCGTCCCGCGTCCCGTTTCACTGAGGAGACTCAATGAATCGTCGTTCCAACCTGCCGCGATACGATGACGCTCCGGAGCCTAACGCCGACTGCGGGGCCTGCCTCGGGTGTCCCGACGCCGCCGAGCCGGTCGGGCGGCGCGGGTTCCTGCGCTACTCGCTGATCGCGGCCGGGGCGCTGGCGGCGTTCGGGCTGAACGCGGACTCCGCCGCCGCGCTCCCGATCCGGCTGGTCAGCGGCAGCCGGCTCGCCGACGGCGCGCGGCGCTACCCGCTGCCGGCGGCGGACGGCGTGCAGATCGACAGGGACGCCCAGGTGATCCTGGTGCGGTGGCAGGACGCGGCGTACGCGTTCGCGCTCTCGTGCCCGCACCAGAACACGGCGCTGCGCTGGCTGGAGCGCGACGGGCGCTTCCAGTGCCCGAAGCACGGGTCCAGGTACCGCCCGGACGGGACCTTCATCGAGGGACGCGCGACGCGCAGCATGGACCGCTACGCCGTGCGCCGCGACGGCGCCGAGCTCGTGGTGGAGCTGGACACTCTCTACAAGCAGGACGCCGACCCGGCCGGATGGAACGCCGCGGTCGTGCGCCTCGCCTGATTGGGAGGAACCATTCGGATAACTGCGAACTACACCTGCGATCCTTCGCTGCTCTCAGGACAGGCTCTGCGACCTGCGAGCTGCGTCCTCAGGGCGCTCGGGGAGCCCGTGCGTCCCGAGGGTGTTAGGTCGCAGGCCGCAGGCCGCAGGTCGCAGGCGTAGTTCGTCCCTCCGGTCCACATCCTGCTTGGTCCTTCTGGGTTCGTTCACAGGAGGATCGACATGAGACGGTCACGGGCGGCCGCGGGGGTCGCGGCGGCAGCGGTGCTGGCGGGACTGGTGGGGTGCGCGTCGGTGTCGACGCAGCAGGAAGTGGAGATGGGGGCGACCGCGGCGCAGCAGGTCAACGCCCAGCTCCCCATGCTCAACGACGCGCAGATCAGTGCCTACGTCGAGCAGCTCGGCAGACGGATCGCGCAGACGACGTCGCGCAGCGACCTCGACTGGCACTTCGCGGTGGTCAACACCGACGTCGTGAACGCCTTCGCGCTGCCGGGCGGCTTCATCTACGTCAACCGCGGGATCCTCGCCCGCGCCGACAACGAGAGCGAGCTGGCCGGGGTGCTGGGGCACGAGATCGAGCACGTCGTGCGGCGCCACTCGGTGAAGCAGATGGAGCAGGCGCAGAGCGCGAACATCGGCGTCGGGCTCGCCTGCGCGCTCACGGGCGTCTGCGAGAACCAGGCGGTCGCCGCTGGGGTCCAGGTGACCGGCGCGGCCGTGTTCGCCAAGTTCAGCCGCGAGGACGAGATCCAGGCGGACGAGGGCGGCTTCCAGAACCTCGTCCGCGCCGGGATCAACCCGACCGGGATGCTCACGTTCTTCCAGAAGCTCCTCCAGGAGGAGCAGTCGTCAGGCGGCGGCGGGGGCGTGAGCGCGTGGTTCTCGGACCACCCGGGCACCCAGGACCGCGTCAACGACATCCAGCGGATGCTCAACCAGATGCCGGAGAGCCAGCGCACCGGCCTCGCCAGCGACTCGCAGGGCTTCCGCGCCGCCAAGCAGCGCCTGTCGCAGCTCCCCGCCGCACCGGCGCCGACGTCGACGGGCGGCTGAGCTGCGATTCGCGATTCGCGATGCGTGATGCGCGAGGGGCCCCGGGACGCCACTACCTGGCGTCCCGGGGCCCCTCGCGCATCACGCATCGCGAATCGCGAATCGGCCTTACGGTTTCTCCTTCCGCTCCGCCTCGCCTCGCATCGCCGCCACGTTCGCGTCGAACGTCTGACGCTGCTCGTCGGTCGAGAGCACCGCGCGGGCCTCGGCGAGCTCGCGCTCCTGGAGCGTCTCGGCGCCGTCGCGCAGCTTGCGCATCTCCTCGATGCTCGGGCGGCTCCCCGTCGCGCCGGCGTCCTCGGTCAGCTTCTTCGCGGCGTTGCCGTAGCCGTGGAAGCGGTCCTTGTACGTCGACTCGATGCGCTTGAGCGAGTCCTTCTGCGCCTTGCTCAACCCCTTCACGCCCTTGAGCGCGCGCTTGAGCGACGACATCTCCTCGAAGCGCTTGGCCATGTTGGGCCCGGGCGGCGTCCGGTTCCCCGGCGACCTGGGCGTCCCGCGCCCGGCCCCGCCCCCGGCGCCCCCGGGATACTGCGCCCGCGCGACGGCCGCCGAGGCGAAGCTCAGGATCGCGAGCGTGGAGGCGAGACGAACGAACGACCTAATGCGCATCGGAAGGCTCTCGTGGGACTGGCGTGATTGAACGGCTTACCACGGATGAACACGGATAGGGGCACGGATGAACACGGAGACTGCTTCCGCGATGCAACGCCCCCTCGCCCCGGGCGGGAAGGGCTTTGACGCTGCCGGGCAGTATCCGTGTGCATCCGTGGTAAGCCGTTCCAGGCCCTACTGCTGGCAGCGCGCTGCCGCGTCGGGCTTGGGCTGGCTGAGCGCGATGCGGTGGTCGAGGTTGGCGACGCGGACGGCGACTTCGTCCACCAGCACCGCGACGCGCGCCATGTGGTCGTAGTCGATGTACTGCGGCTCGTCCGTCACCTGATGGTAATCGGAGTGGCCGCCGGTCGTGAAGAAGGTGATCGGGATGCCGTAGCGCGCGTACTCCTGGTGGTCGCTGCGGCAGTAGATGTTCATCGGGTGGGCGTTGGCGTCCATCGCGTAGTCGAAGGTGAAGCCGCGCCGCCCCTCGGCGTTCGCCCGCTCGATCAGGTCGCCGAGCTCGTTCGACAGTCGCCGCGAGCCGACGAGCTGGAGGTAGTTCGGGCCGCCGCGCAGCACGCGCCCCTCCTTGTCCAGCCCGGTCACGTCCGACGCCGCGCCGCGCCCCACCATGTCCAGGTTGAGCTGCGCGACGATCGAGTCGCGCGGGACCGTGGGGTGCCCGGTGAAGAACGAGGAGCCGAGCATGCCGCCCTCCTCGCCGACGTGCCAGACGAAGAGGATCGAGCGCTTCGGCTTCACCCCGAGCGAGGCCAGGTGCTCGGCGATCTCGAGCAGGCTCACCGAGCCCGAGCCGTCGTCGTCGGCGCCGTTGTAGATCGAGTCGGGGCGCGCGGTGCCGGGGTGCGCGGCCCGCCAGGCGGCGAGCTCCTGGTTGATCTGCGCCTGCTGCTCCGCCGTCGCGCGCTTCTGCGAGTCCTCGGCGCCGCCGGGGCGCACGACGTGGTTGTAGATGCGGATCGAGTCGTGGTCCACCGGGCGGTTCGACATGCCGACGTGGTCGTTATGCGCGCCGAGCGCCACGTACTGCCCCCGCAGCTTCGGGTCGCTCCCCGGGAGGACGGCGACGACGTTGCGCGACGGGAACGGGATCGGCGTCACCTTCGGCACGAGCTTGAGCGATACCGCGGCCGAGCCGGCGGTCCCGGTCGTGAGCTGGGCCGCCGGCGCGGCGAAGAGCTTCGCCGCCGCCGCGGTGGACAGGGCGACGACCGGCACCGAGCCCGTACGCGCGCGGGCGCCCGGGTCGTCCACGAACGAGCTGGGGCGGCGGAAGAGTGCCATCCCCTGGTCCAGCCCGACGAGCGCGACGGCGGCCGCGGTCGGCACGGCGCGCGCGGCGCCGCGCAGCGCGCGGAAGGAGCTGCGCCCGGGCTGCACGCGCAGCACGACTAGCTTCCCCGCCGCCTGCGCGGGCGCGATCAGCGACGCCGAGTCGCCGAGGGTGCCGCCGAAGACCACCGGCAGGTCGGTCCGGTCGATCGCCGCGGCGCCTGACGAGACCCAGTCGGTGCCGAAGGCGAGCGGCGCGCCGCCGACGGTCACGGTCGACGCGGGGTCCAGCTCGCGCGTCTTGTACGGCAGCGTCTGGAAGTAGCTCCCGTTCTCCCCGGCCGGGACGAGCCCGATGCGCCTGGCCTCGCGCGCCAGGTAGTCGGTCCCCCTGGCGCTCCCCGGCGTGCCGATCTCGCGCCCCTGCATCGAGTCGTCGGCGAAGATGTAGAGCCGCGTCATGAGGTCCGCGGCCGAGATCGCCGCGGAGGTGGGGCGCGGGTCCAGCTTGAGGGGGAGCGTCGAGGCGGGCGCCGGGACGACCGCGGCCGGAGGTGCGGCGGCCTGCTGCTGCTGCTCGCCCTGCGCGCGGGCGGCGGAAAGGGGCGCGAGCGCGGCCGCCATGGCGGCTACCACGCTCGCCGCGGCCTGGGAAAGTCGCTTCATGTCCGACGGATGTACTGGGTTCCGAGATGTGCCACTCGGAGGGGCAGGGGGGCTCCGGCGAGGTGGCGGGGACTTTCCTTATACGCCTCAGCGCTCGGAAAGGTTGGAGAAACGGCGTTGCCAGTCGTCAGTGACAGTGCCCAGTTGTCAGTCGCACTCAGGATTCAGGACCGAGAACTACTGGGAACTGACAACTTCCACTGACGACTGGCAACGCCGTTCGCAGTTACGCCCGGGGCAGAGTAAGCATGAACGTCGACCCGCGGCCCGGCTCGCTCTCGACGGTCACGTCGCCGCGCATCGCGCGGGCGAGCTGGCGGCTGATGGCCAGGCCGAGGCCGGAGCCTTCGACCGGCTCGGAGAGCGAGCGGTGCGCCTGCACGAAGGGCTCGAAGATCGACTCCAGCTTCTCCGGCGGGACGCCGCGTCCGCTGTCGGTCACGCGCACCGCGACCGTGCCGCCCTCCGACGCCTCGCAGGTCACGCCGACCGCGCCGCCGGCGTCCGTGAACTTCACGGCGTTCGAGAGCAGGTTGAGGATGATCTGCCGCACCTTGTCCTCGTCGGCGAGGGCGCGGACCTCGGGCCCGCAGCCGGCGTAGGAGTAGCGCAGCGGCTTCGCCTCCAGGTGCGGCGCCAGCAGCGCCTCCACCTCGCGCAGCAGCGGGTCGAGGGCCACCGGCTCGGCGTGGTACTCGATGGTGCCGGACTCGAGCCGCGACAGGTTGAGCACGTCGTTGATCAGCGACAGGAGCTGCCGCGCGCTCCGCCGCACGCGGGTGAGCGCCTCGCGCTGCGCCGGCGTCAGCGGCCCGTGCAGCCCCAGCTCCAGCAGCTCGCCGTGGCCGAGGACGCTGTTGAGCGGGGTGCGCAGCTCGTGGCTCATCGTCGCCAGGAACTCGCTCTTCGCCCGGCTCGCCTCCTCGGCGCCGAGGCGGGCCACCTCGGCCTCGCGCGCCGCCTGCTCGGCCGCCCGGCGCGCGGCCTCGGCCTCGGTGTAGAGCCGCGCGTTGTCCACCGCCAGCGCCGCCCGGCGCGCCAGCTCCTCGGCCGTCGCGAGGTCGGTGGTGGTGAAGCGGCGCCCGGACTCGGCGGCGGCGAAGGTCAGCGCGCCTAACGTGCGGCCGCGGGCGATCAACGGGACGACGATCGTCGAGCGCACGCCGAGCGCGCGCAGCAGCGCCAGGTGCTCGGGATCGCGCGCGGCGGCGGCGAGGCGCTCGGGCGGCAGGTCGCTCTGGAGCGCCGAGCGGCCGGAGCGCACCGCCGCCGGGGCCCCGACCGGCGCGTCCGGCGCGAACGGGTAGCGCGCCTCGATCTGGCGCGCCACGGCGGCCCTGGCGGGGTCGGCGTGCGCCACCTCGACCAGCCGCAGCGACCCGTCGGGGCAGACCAGGTGGACGGCGCAGTAGTCGGCGAACGAGCGCACCACCAGCCGCGCCACGCCGGCCAGCGTCTGCTCCACGTCCAGCGACGCCACCAGCGCCTCGCTCGCCGCGGCGAGCAGCGCGGTCGCCTCGGCCGCGCGCCGCTCCTCGGTCACGTCCACCCAGTAGGCGGAGATGCCGCCGTCGGCCGCCGGGTACACGCGGACGCTGAACGAGCGGCCCAGCTCGGCCGAGCGGACCTCGTAGCCGGTGGGGACGCGCTCCTCCATCGCCCGGCGCATCTGGCGCTCGGCCTCGGTGCCGGCGAGGGCGGGGAAGGCGTCCCAGAGCACCCGCCCGGTCAGCTCCCCGCCGACCCCGGAGAGCCGGAACAGCTCGGCCGCGCGGTGGTTCACGAAGGTGAAGCGGAAGTCGCGGTCGTAGCCGACGAAGGCGTCGCGCACGCTCTCGACCAGCCCGGTGACCTGGGCCCGCGCGCCCTCGGCGTCGGCGCGGGCGCGGCGCTCGGCCTCGTAGAGCTCGGCCCGCGCCAGCGCCTGGGCGCACAGGCTGCCTAACGTGACGAGGAACGACCGCAGGCCGTCGTCGAACGCGCGGGCCTCGCGGAAGGTGAACGAGAGCGTGGCCGCGACCCGCCCGCCGACGGCGACCGGGATCGCGGCGTAGCCCTCGTGGCCGGTGCGGGACATCGCCGGCGCCATCGCCGGGTAGCGCTCGCGCCACTCGCGGAGGGAGCCGACGAACACCGGCGCCCCGCCCAGCGCGGCGTCCGAGAGCGGCCGGCCGGCGACGACCGGGAAGTGCTGGAACTCGCGCGCCAGCTCGCCCTCCACGCCGGCGACCTCCAGCGTCTCCAGCTCGGCGGGCGCGCCGCTCTCGTCGTAGTGCACCGCGGTGAGCGAGCCGGCGTCGGCGCCGGTGGCGGTCATGCCGTGGACGACGATCACGCGCGCGACCGCCTCCGCCGTCGCCGCCTCGCTGAGCGCGCTCGCCACCGCCTGGAGCCGCTGCGCCCGGTCGGCGCTCGCCTCGGCGGCCGCCACCGCGGCTCGGGCGCGGGCCTCGCTCTGGCGCAGCGCCGTGTCCAGCGACTCCGCGGCCTCGGCGGCGCGCCGGAGCCGCGAGTTGGCGAGCGCCAGCTCCTCGGCCAGCTGCTCGGCCTCGTCCGTGCGCTCGGCGAGCGCGGCGGACTGCGCGACCAGCTCGAGCCGCAGCTGGTCCGCCTCGGCGGCGTGCGCCTCCGCCGCCGCGCGCGCCGCCTCGGTGCGCGCGCGCTCGATGCGGTCCTCCGCCGCGCGCCGGATCTCGTCCCGGCTCCGCGCCAGCTCGACGAACACCGCCACCTTCGCCCGCAGTACGTCCGGGTCGAAGGGCTTCATGAGGAAGTCGACCGCGCCCGTCTCGTACCCCGGCCACATGTTGCGGCCGGTCGAGGAGGCGGTGACGAAGAGGATCGGCGTGGGGCGCGAGCGGCCGCGCGACTTGATCAGCCGCGCCGTCTCGATCCCGTCGATGCCGGGCATGTGCACGTCGAGGAGGATCACGGCGAACTCCTCGGCGAGCAGCTTTCGCAGCGCGTCCTCCCCGGAGCGCGCGCGCACGACGCGCTGGCCGAGCGGCTCGAGCACCGCCTCCAGCGCGATCAGGTTCTCCTCGCGGTCGTCGACGATCAGGATGGCGAGCTGCGCGTCCGAGACGCGGCCCTCCTGATCCCCCACCAGCCGCAGCGTTTCCTTCACGGCCCGTTCTCCCCTCGCACGGCCAGTCCCCATGAACCAACACGTTCGAGCGGGGACGGTCGAGGCGCAAGGGTGCAAGGGCGAAATCGTGAAGACTCCGTGGGAACCAACGTCCGCTGGCCGGGCTTAGAGCGCGCCGCGGACCGGCCCTGTCAGCGAACGCTCGCCACCAGCCGGGACCGCCCTCGCTCTGCAGTCCTCTACTCTACGGAGACCGCTCATGTACCCTCGTCCCGCCGTTGCCCTGCTCGCCGCGCTCGCGCTCGCCGCGTGCTCGGACCGCCAGCCCGCCACCACCGCCCCCGGCGCCGCCCTCGACGTCGGCGGCCGGCGCCCGGCGGTCGGCGGCGTCTTCATCTCGACCAACGACGCGGCGGCGAACGCCGTCGTTGCCTTCGACCGCGCGGCCGACGGTTCGCTGTCGTACGCCGGCAGTTACTCGACCGGCGGGCGCGGCATCGGCGGCACCGCCGACCCCCTGGCCTCGCAGTTCGCGCTCACGCTGTCGCCGAACGCGCAGCTCCTGTTCGTCGTCAACGCCGGCAGCAACGACGTCTCGTCGTTCGCCGTCGACAAGGGCGGGCTCGCGCTCGTGGACCGGGTGCCGTCGGGCGGCGTGCGCCCGGTGAGCGTCGCGGCGTCGGGCCACGAGCTGTACGTGCTCAACGCCGGGAGCAACACGGTGACCGTCTTCCGCATCGGGAACGGCGGCACGCTGTCGGCGGTCGGCGCCCGCGCGCTGAGCGCCGGCGCGGCCGGCGCCGCCGCGCTCCGCCTGAGCCGCGACGGGCACTTCCTCTCGGTCACCGAGCGGGTGAGCAACACGATCGACACGTACGTCGTCGCGCCGGACGGCTCGCTGGGCGGGCCGGCGTCGAACGCGTCGGCCGGGACCGCGCCCTTCGGCTTCGATTACACGCCGCGCGGCCAGCTCGTCGTGTCGGAGGCGGGCAGCGGCTCGGCGTCCTCCTACGAGCAGGCGCGCGACGGCCGCCTGTCGGTGGTGAGCGCCGCCGCGCCGACGCTCCAGCGCGCGCCGTGCTGGCTGATCGTCGACAACGCGGGCCGCTTCGCCTACACGGCCAACGCCGGCAGCGCGACGGTCACCGGCTTCGCGGTCGACGCGCACGGCGCCCTGGCCGCGATCACGCCTAACGGCGTCACCGGCGACCTCGGCGCCGGGGCCCAGCCGCTGGACCTCGACCTGAGCCGCGACGGCAAATTCCTCTACGTCTTCGAGAACGGCACGGGCACGGTCGCCGCGTTCGCCGTCCGCGGCGACGGCTCCCTCGCCCCGATGCCCGACACCCCGGGGCTCGCCCCGCGCGGCGGGTACATGGGGCTCGCGGCCTACTGAGCCTTCTGCCGGGAGGCGCTGAAGAAATCGACCACAGAGGCACAGAGGACACAGAGGAGGGGCACGCGGGAGGGAGTCCCTCAGAGCTTCTCAGGCATCGCTTCCTGATAGGGGGACCCTCTCCTTGGTGCCCTTCCTCTGTGTCTCTGTGCCTCTGTGGTCGATTCCGACGGAGTCGTCCCGGAATCGAGCCGATGCGCACGAAGATGCCCAAGCTGCTCCGCTGCCTGCTCGCCGCCGCGATCGCCGCCGTTGCGACGTGGGTGTTGCGGATGGTCGTGGACGACGACGAAGATGTGCTGATCGAGCTGCCGTGAGCGGCCGCAGCGGCGAAACGTCGTACGGCTCGTCCCTCGAAGCGGACGACTGGTCCCGGTTTCATGCGTTCTGCCGCCCGCCACCTGTCGCCCGGGCGCGCGAGGCGGACATTTCTCTCGATTGTACTGACCGGGAGAGCGATGGACACGAGGGTCAGGTGCCTGGCCGCGCTGGGGTGCGGGGCGCTGCTGCTCGCGGCGGCGCCGGGGCCCAGCGCGGCGCAGGCGCCGGCGGGCGAGGAGATCACCTTCGTCACGCGCGACGGCGTGACCGCGTACGCGGACCTGTACGCCGCGCGCGCGGGGCGCGAGGCGCCGCTGGTCCTGCTCTTCCACCAGGCAGGGTCCAACGCGCGGGCGGAGTACGGTGAGATCGTCCCGCGCCTGCTGCGCGAGGGCTTCGGCGTGCTGGCCGTGGACGCGCGGGGCGGCGGGGGCGCGCGCTTCGGCGGCGTGAACCGCACGGTGGCCGCGCTCGGCGACAGCTCGGCGGCGCTGTGCGACGCGTACGCGGAGATGGAGGGCGCGCTCCGCGCGGTGAGCGAGCGCGGCTTCACCAGCAGCCGCTTCGCGTGGGGGAGCAGCTACACCGCGGCGCTCGCGATCCGCCTCGCCGCCGAGCACCCGGCCGAGCTGGCGGGCGCGCTCGCGTTCTCGCCGGCCTCGGGCGAGCCGATGCGCGGGTGCGAGCCCGAGCCGTACCTGACGCGCCTGCGAGTGCCGCTCTTCGCCGCGCGGCCGGAGCGCGAGCTCAGCGTCGGGTGGATCGCGCGACAGCTCGACACGCTGCGCGCGGCGGGGGCGCGCACCTACGTGGCGGCGAACGGCGCGCACGGGTCATCGATGCTCGCCGCCTCGCGGGTTCAGGGAAGCGTGGAGGAGCACTGGGGCGCGGTGCTGTCGTTCCTGCGTGCCAACGCACGGGCACCCGTCCCGCCGCTCGCGGCTGGCGCCGTCGTGCGGCGCGTGGAGGTGGAGAGCGACGGGTGGCGGCTCGTCGGCGATCTGACGCTGCCGCCCGCCGATCGCGCGCGACCCGGGGCGGGAGCGGGGGCGCGTGTGCCCGCCGTCCTGCTGCTCAATGGCGCGGACCGCGACCGCCGCGCGTACGAGCCGCTCGCCGCGCACCTCGCCGCGCGCGGGGTCGCGTCGCTGCGGCTGGATCTGCGGCGGCACGGCGAGAGCGTCAACCTGGGGCGCGCCGTTCCGGGGACGCGGGGCCCGGGCGGCGCCGAGCGCGACGTGGCCGCGGCGCACCGCTTTCTGTCCGCTCTCCCCGGGATCGATCAGGCGCGCGTCGGGGTCGTGGGGGCGAGCTACAGCGGCGAAGCGATGGCGGTGGCCGCCAGGAGCGGCGACGGCTACGCGCGCGCGTACGTCGCGCTCTCGCCGGGGTCGTTCAGCGAGGCGTCGATGGACGCGATCGACGCCGGCGGCGCGGCGTGGTGGATCATCCGCTCGAACGACGAGCGGTTCGTGAAGGAGTGGCTGGACCAGGGCGTCCGCGCGCGGAGCCGCACGGCGGAGGTCACGGTGGTGGACGCCGGCTCGGCGCACGCGACCGACATCCTGGCCATGCGCCCCGAGCTCGCGCCGCGCATCGCCGAGTGGCTGGCGGCGAGGCTCCTCGGCCCGAGGCCGTGATGCGTGTGTCGTCAGGCAGCGACGCCGGCACCGACGCCGACGCGGACGTCCGCCTGTGGCGGGCGCTCGCCGGCGGCGGCGCGCTGCTGCTGGCGGTGGTGCTCGCCGGCCAGCTCTACATCTGGATCAACCTGTGGCCGGTGCGCATCGGCCCCGGGACGGCCCTCCTGTGGTCGATCCCGCAGCTCCTGCTCTGGTGCCTGGCGATCCCGGCGGTCGCGCGGCTCAGCGCGCGGCTGCCTATCGAGGGCCCGCGCGCGGCCGGGCGGCTGCTCCTGCACGCCGCGGCGAGCGTGGCCTGCGCGTTCGCGGTGCTGGCGGTGCTCGACGTCTCCGACCGCGCGCTCGGGTGGTCGCGGCTGCTGGGCGCGCCCGCGTCGCTGCTGACCGCGCTCGACAAGACGGTGCTCCACCTGCACATCGGCATCGCGATCTACTGGGTGGTGCTGGCGGCGGACCACGCCCGCCGCTACTACCGGCGGCTCGCCGCGCGGGAGCTGGGCGCGGCGCGGCTGGAGGCGCAGCTCGCCGAGGCGCGGCTCGCGGCGCTGCGCGCGCAGCTCGACCCGCACTTCCTCTTCAACACGCTCAACTCCATCGCCGTGCTGGTGCGCCACGACGCCGCCGGCGCCGAGGCGATGATCGGCCGCCTGAGCGCGCTGCTCCGGAGCACGCTGATGCACGCCGCGTCGCAGGAGGTGGAGCTGGCGACGGAGATCGCGTGCCTGCGCGACTACCTGGAGATCGAGCGCGTCCGCTTCCGCGACCGCCTGCGCGTCTCGTTCGAGATCGACCCCGGCGCCGAGCGATGCATGGTCCCGAACCTCGTGCTCCAGCCGCTGGTGGAGAACGCGATCAAGCACGGCATCGCACCGCGGGGGGCGCCGGGCCGCGTCGCCGTACGCGCCCGACTGGCCGGCGGCGCGCTGACGCTGAGCGTCCGCGACGACGGGCGCGGCCCCGGGGCGGCGGCGGCCGGCGGCCCTGGTCTCGGCGTCGGGATCGAGAACGTCACCCGCCGCCTCGAGTGCCTCTACGGCCGCGACCAGCGGTTCGATCTCGTCGCGCTGCCGGCGGGGGGCGGCACCGAGGCGCGCATCCGCATTCCCGCACGAACCCGAGGAGATGACCCGTGGCCATCCGCGCACTGATCGTCGACGACGAGCCGCTCGCGCGGCAGGGGATCCGCGACCTCCTGGCCGACGAGCCCGACGTCGAGGTGGCCGGCGAGTGCGGCAACGGCGCCGAGGCCGTGGCGGCGGTCGAGCGGGAGCGCCCCGACCTGCTGTTTCTGGACATCCAGCTGCCGGAGCTCGACGGCTTCGGCGTCCTCCGCGCGGTCGGGGTGGCGCGCGCGCCGGCGGTGGTGTTCGTGACGGCGTTCGACGCACACGCGCTCCACGCGTTCCACGTGCACGCCGTGGACTACCTGCTGAAGCCGGTCGAGCGCGACCGCTTCCGGGTGGCGCTCCGGCGCGCCCGCGCGCTGCTGCACGCCGCGCCCGGCGACGAGGCCCGGGGGCAGCTCGATGCTCGGCTGGCGGCGCTGCTCGACGCCGTGGGCCGGGCCCCGCGCGCCGAGCGGCGGCTGCTGGTGCGGGCCGACGGGCGCGCCTTCTTCCTCGCCGCGCCCGACATCGACCGGATCGAGGCCGAAGGGAACTACGCGCGCATCCGCGCGCGCGGGCGAAGTGTGCTCGTGCGCGAGTCGCTCGGCGAGCTGGAGCGGCAGCTCGACCCGGACCGCTTCTTCCGCATCCACCGCTCGACGATCGTCAACGCGGACCGCGTGCGGGAGATCCAGACGATGTTCAAGGGCGAGCACGT
>DATFPD010000588.1:0-12268 GCA_035265005.1 Gemmatimonadaceae bacterium
GGGCAGTCGCGCCGCGCGCAGGGGCGCCGCACGCTCGGCACCACCAGGTCCCCCGCGTCGAGCCACTCCACCTCGTCGCCGACTTCGACCACCTCCCCCAGCGCCTCGTGGCCGGTGATGAGGAACTCCTCCCCCGCCGGCGGCTCCCCGTAGGCGAACGCGCACAGCTCGGCGTCGGTCCCGCAGACGCCGACGTCGAGGATGCGCACCTTCACCGCCGTCGGCGACGCGAGCTCGGGCTCGTCGACGTCGACGACGCCGGAGCGTTCCTCGTTCGGCCAGACGGCGAAGGCTTTCATGCAGGGACGCGGGATGCGGGATGCGGGCGCGGACGCGCGTCTACTCTCCCGCAAGAAGCATCCCGACCCGTCGGCCGTTCCCGCTACTCGCCCTTCACCGCTTCCATCGCCCTCGCCATCTGCCGCTCGGCCGGCGCGACGACGTCCGGCTCGACGCCGAGGGCGAGGATGTCGCGGCCGCCGGGCGTGTGGAGTCGGCCCGAGGTGAGCATCAGCGCGGAGCCGTCAGGCAGCCGCTCGAACGAGTGCACGAGCCCCTTGCCGAACGACCGCTCGCCCACCAGCACCGCGCGCCGGTGGTGCTGGAGCGCGCTCGCCACGACCTCGGCCGCGCTCGCGGTCCCGCGATCGATGAGCACCGCCATCGGCGCGCGCGTGAGCGCCGGCGCGGTGCCGCGCACCTCCTGGCCGCCGGCCCCGCGGCCGACGACCGAGACGATCGGCACGTCGCCCAGGAAGACGCCGGCGACGTCCGCCGCCGCGGCCAGGCTGCCGCCGGGATTGCCGCGCAGATCGAGCACGAGCCGCCGCGCGCCGGCCCTCATCAGCGAGTCCACGAGGCCGCGCACCTCGTCGCCGGCGCTGCCCGTGAACCACCCGAGCGCGAGGTAGCCCACGCCGTCCGGCCCGCCGACGAGCCGCCCCGTCGCGGCGGGGCGCCGGGCCGGGACGCTATCGCGCACCAGCCGCACCGTGTGCTCGCGGCCCCCGCGCCGCACCCGGACGGCGATCCCGCTCCCGCGCGCGCCGCGCAGGAGCCACGCGGCCTCGGACAGCGAGAGCCCGGCCGCGCGCCGCGTGCCGATGCGGGTCACCACGTCCCCCGGTCGCAGTCCGGCGCGCGCCGCCGCCGTCCCCGGCACCGGCGTCACGACCACGAGCTCGCGCCCGGTGCGGTCGAAGTCGATGCACAGCAGCTCCGGGAGCCCTACGCCGACGTGCGCCCCGCCGCTCGCCTCGCCGAGCAGCGCGTCGAAGTCCTCCGCGCGCAGGAGCCGCGTCCACGGGTCGTGGAGTCGGCTCAGCATCTCGCGAATCGCGCCCAGCTGCGCGCGCACGTCCGCGTACGAGCGCCGCACCACGAAGGAGTCCCCCACCGCGCGCCAGTCCCGCCCGCCGAACGTCGTGTCGCCGTACCGGTCCCGGATCGCGGCCCATGCCTGGGCGACGAGGGCGGAATCGCGGACGAGCGCGCGCGGCTTCGGCGTGGCGGAGCGCGGAGAGGCCGCGGCGCCAAGCGAGAGGACGAGTGGGACGAGGAGCAGAGTGCGCATGCGGCGGATGCTACGGCGCCGGTGCGCCCGGGGCGAGTGCGGAATGGCCAGCCGTCCGTCGCGGGGACGAAGCGCCGAGTGCGGGGACGGCGGGGATGACGGGAATGAGCTGCTCTGCTCTTCATCCCCGCCATCCCCGCCCTCCCGATCAGTCTCCCCGCAGCGCCTCGACGGGATTCACCCCCGCCGCCCGCCGGGCCGGGGCGAAGCTCGCGGCGACGGCGATCGCGAGCAGCACGAGCGCCACGGCGGCGAGCACCAGCGGGTCGGTCGGGCTCACCTCGAAGAGCAGCGAGCGGATGGCGCGCGTGCCGGCGAGCGCGCCCGCGAGCCCGATCGCGATCCCCGCGACCGCGAGCCGCACCGACTGCATGACGACGAGCCGCGCCACCTGCGACAGCCGAGCGCCGAGGGCGATCCGCACCCCGATCTCGGCGCGGCGCTGGGCGACCACGTACGAGATGACGCCGTAAACGCCGACCGCGCTGAGCAGGAGCGCCATCCCCGCGGCGACGCTGAGCAGCGTCATGATGAACGACGCGCGCGCCATCGACCGCTCGACCACGCCGGTCATCGGCCCCGGGTTGACGAGCGGGACCTGCGGGTCGATCTCGGAGAGCAGCCGGCGCACGCTCGGCACCAGCGCGGTCGGCTGCGCGCTCGAGGTGCGCAGCACGTACGTCGCGCCGCGCATCGCGCCCCAGAGGTAGGTGCCGGGCGTCGCCACCGAGGGGTAGAACACCATCTCGGTTGGCGGCTTGTCGAGCCCCGCCGCGTGCAGCGACGGCACGACGCCCACCACCCGGTACCAGCCGACGTTCGGCCCCATGCCGCCGCTGTTGAGCCCCTTGCCGATCGGGTCCTCGCCCGGCCACAGCCGGTCGGCGAGCGCCTTCGTGACGACGATCGCGCCGCTCCTGGACGCGACGTCGCTCCAGTCGGGCGCGCGCCCCTGCACCTGGATGCCGAGCGCGCGGAAGAAGCCCGGCGTCGCCTTGGGCACGGCCACGCACGGCGCCTCCTCGCCGGGCGCGTAGGGACGCCCCTCGCGGAACACCACCGCGCAGCCGGCGCCGAAGTCCCGCAGCGGCAGTCCGGTCGTCGCGCCCACCTCCTGCACGCCGGGGAGCGCGGCCAGGCGCGCCTGGAAGTCGCGGTGGAACGCCGCCGCGTCGTCCGAGGTCTTGTACTTCGAGCCCGGGATGGCGACGGTGAAGACGAGCACCCCGCGCGCGTCGAGTCCGGGCTGCACGCCGCGCAGCCGCGCGAAGCTGCGGATCATGAGACCGGCGCCGGCGAGCAGCATCAGCGCGAGCGCCACCTGCGCCACCACCAGCCCGTCGCGCACGGCGCGCCGGCGCGGGGACGCGCTCAGGCCCCGCGAGCCCTCGCGCAGCGTGGCCATGTCCACGCGCGCCTGGAGCGGGAAGAGCCCGAACACCAGTCCCGCGCCTATCGAGAGCGCGGCGGCGAACGCGACCGCGGTCCAGCTCAGCCCCACCTCGCCGAGCCGGGGGATGTCGCCGGGGGCGAGCGCGAGCATCAGTCGGAGCGCGCCCCACGCCACGGCCACGCCCGCGGCGCCGGCGGTCGCGGTCAGGAGCAGGCTCTCCGCCAGGTAGTGCACTGCCATCTGCGCGCGGTCGGCGCCGAGCGCGCTGCGCACCGCCGACTCGCGCCGCCGCGTCTCCATGCGCACCAGGAACAGGTTGGCGACGTTGGCGCAGGCGATGACGAGCACCAGCCCGACCGCCGCGAACAGCACCCACAGCGTGCGCGTGATGCGCTCGCCGAGCACCTCGTCGCGCAGCGGGATGACGCCCATGCGGAAGTGGTACTCGTCCATGAACCCCTGGCTGTACGCGCTCGGGAAGAGCTCGGGGAGCCGGCGGGTGAGCGCGGCCAGGTCGGCCTGCGCCTCGTCGGCGCGCACGCCGGGCTCGAGGCGGGCGATGCCGGAGTACTGGTGCGAGTTCACCGCCCGGGCGGTGTCGTCGAGCTGGAGCGGGATCCACATGTCGACGTGGAAGCCGGCGAGGTCGTTCGCCGCCTCGAACGGGCCGGGCTTCGGCAGGTTGAGCCCGCGCTCCGCGACCCCCACGACCTGCACCGGCCCGGCGCTCGTCTCGACCGTGCGGCCGACGACCGCCGGGTCGCCGCCGTAGCGCCGCCGCCAGAAGTCGTAGTCGAGCACGGCGACGGTGGCGGCGCCGGGGCGGTCGTCGTCAGGCAGGATCAGGCGGCCGACGGCGGGGCGGGCGCGCAGCACGCCGAAGACGCTCGCCGTCACGCCGCCGTAGCGCACCCGCTCGGCCTCCCCCTCGCCCGCGCGGCCGGCGACGGTGGTGTAGCCGGTGGTGTAGCCGGCGAGGTCGGCGAGCGTCCGGTTCTGGCGCTTGAAGTAGAAGTACCCGGCCGCCGACATCCCCCACTTCGACTCCCCGGTCCCCGGGACGGTGGTCGGGTGCATGACCGACACCAGCGACTCGGCGCCGCGGTACGGCAGCGGGCGCAGCACCACCGCCTCGAGGATGGTGTAGATCGCCGTCGTCGCCCCCAGGCCGAGGGCGAGCGTCACGAAGGCGATCAGGGAGAACGACGGGCTGCGGCGGAGCGAGCGAAGGGCGCGCCGCGTCTCGCGGGCGAACGAAGCCATCCAGTCCATGCGCTGTCGTCCTCGTACGATGCGGTGGTCGATGTCGCAGGCCTGCCGCCGGTAGCCGTCCAGGTCGCCGAACCGCCGGCGCGCCTCGGCCTCGGCCTGCTCGCGCGTCATCCCGCGCGCGACGAAGTCCTCGATGCGTCCCTCGAGGTGGAAGCGGAGCTCGTCGTCCACCTCGCCGCGCACCCGCCGGCGCGCGCCGGGGAGCCGGAAGCCCCGGCGCAGCCCCGGCCAGCCGCCGCCGCCGCCGCCCTGGGATCCCATCGTTCGTTAGGCTCCGCGCGCCGCGAGCACGAGGCCGACGGCCTCGGTGTAGCGCGCCCACTTGGAGAGCTCGGCCGTGAGCTTCCGGCGGCCGAGCGGGGAGAGGCGGTAGAACTTGGCCTTGCGGTTCCGCTCGGTGATCCCCCACTCGGCCTCCAGCCACCCCTTCTCCTCCATCCGGTGCAGCGCCGGGTAGAGCGCCCCCTCCTCGATGGTGAGCCGGTCGCCGGTGGTCTGCTCGATCCACCGCAGCACCGCGAGCCCGTGCATCGGGCCCCAGCTCAGCGTCTTCAGGATCAGCAGGTCGAGGGTGCCTCTGAGGAGGTCGAGGTCGGGCGCGGCGGGGGGCATGCGGGCTCCAGGGGGTGGCTTACCTATGGTTCTTAGGTAAGACAGCGCCTGCCCCGCCAGGGTTGCCACGCCCCTCTACCGAGAGCGGAGGCTCGGTGCGGTGGATCTCCCACCGCACGCCCGTCTTCGGCGTTCCGTAGGGGGAACCGCCGTACTTCTCGTCGAAGTAGGCCCCGATGTCCGGGCGGGCGCCGTCGACGTCGGTGAAGCCGTATTCGCGGGCCAGCGCCCACGAGCTGTAGAGGCCGCCGGACTTCCGGAGCACGTTCGGGTCGGCGGCCAGCGCGGCGACGGCGCGGCCGACAAAGTAGGGGGTCTCGGAGTGGAGGAAGGTGGGGTCCTTCGCCCCCGCGCCGCGCCAGGTGGCTTCGGTCACGCCGAAGTGCTCGAGGATCGTTTCGGTGCGCATGAAGCCCGGGGTGAGGGCGAGCGCGGCCACCCCGCGCGGGCGGAGCTCCTCGGCCATCGCGTAGGCGAGCCGGGAGACCGCCACCTTCACCAGGTCGTAGAACAGTGTGCCGCGGTAGCCTAACGTGTCGCCGTCGCCGACCTCGACGATCAGGCCGCGCCGCCGCGCGACCATGAGCGGCGCGGCGTAGCGGGCGGCGATGACGTGCGAGTGCACCCCCTGCCGCAGCGCCCGGAAGCCCTTCTCCAGCGACACCTCCCAGAACGGCTTCCAGTCGTGCGCCACGCCCTCGGAGATGTCGTTGACCAGGACGTCGAGCCGCCCGCGCTGCTCGCCGGCCACGCGCTCGAACAGCGCCGCCACCTGCCGCTCCTCCAGGTGGTCCACCTGCACCGCGATCCCGACGCCGCCGCGCGCCGTCACCATCTCCGCCGTCTCGTCGATGTGCTCGGGGCGGCCGGCGAAGTAGCCGGTCGTGTTCGGACGGCCGCGCACGCTGCGCCCCGTGCAGTACACCGTCGCCCCCGCCTCGCCGAGCATGCAGGCGATGCCGCGGCCGGCGCCGCGCGTGGCGCCGGCGACGACCGCGACATGCCCGGCCAGGGGACGCTCGTCAGGCGGTCGCATGCTCCTCGGCCGCCGGCGGGCCGGCGGCTGGCGCCGCGGCGCCGCGGGCCTGCGCCCAGCGCTCGTAGAAGTCGGCGACGAGCTGCTTGCGGCTGCCGTAGAAGAGCTCGGGCCAGGCGATCTCCTGGGCGAGCCAGCGCGGCGGCTGCTCGCCGTCGGCGGAGACGCGGGCGCGGAGGGTCAGCGTCACGCGGTCGTCCTCGAGCACGGCGTGCGGGTCGGCGCCGTGCTTGCGGAACTCGGCGCGCAGCTGCTTCGCGAGCTTGGCCCACTGCTCGTCGATCGCCGGCGCCATGAAGCGCTCCCAGTGCGGGCGCGCGCCGTCCACGTCGGTGAAGCCGTACTCCTCGGCGAGCGTCCACGAGGCGAGCGTCTTCCCGGTCTTGAGCATCACGCGCGGGTCGGCGGCCAGCGCGGCCACCGCGCGCCCGGTGTAGAACGGGGTCTCGGAGCCGGCGAAGTACGGGTCCTTCTTGATCGCGTCGCGCCAGGTGGCCTCGGTGACGCCGAAGCGCTCGAGCATCGCCTCGGAGCGCAGGTAACCGGGGGTGACGGCAACGATCGCGACACCGCGCGGCCGCAGCTCCGGCGCCAGCAGCTCGGCGAGCTTCATCACCGACTGCTTCACGAAGCCGTGGAAGAAGCTGATCGCCCCGCGGTCGGTGACGCCGACGATGAGGCCGGACCGGCCGCCGCGCAGCATGAAGGGGAGCGCGGTGTGGATGGTGATGACGTGCGAGTCGATGCCGCGCTCGAGCTGCCGGAGCCCCTGGTCGAGCGACTGCTCCCAGAACGCGCCGCCCCACTCGGCGAGGTCGTCGCCGTTCACGTTGTTGACGAGGACGTCGAGCCGCCCCTGCTCCGCCTCGACGCGCTCGAACAGCCGGCGCACCTGCTCGCGGTCGGTGTGGTCGGTCTGCACCGGAATCGCGGTGCCGCCGCGCGCCGCGACCATCTCCGCCGTCTCGTCGATCGTCTCCGGGCGCCCGCTCGGCGGTCGCGCGCCCCGCGCGCTGCGCCCCGTGCAGTAGACGGTGGCCCCCGCCTCGCCCAGTGTGCAGGCGATGGCACGCCCCGCGCCGCGCGTGGCGCCGGCGACGACGGCGACCTTGCCTTCGAGTGGCCGCATGGTGCACCCTCCTCGAAATCGTGATGCTGGTGTGTGGTGTGTGGTGAGCGAGCGGCGTGCGGGGCCGCGGTCCCCAGCCATTCGCTGTTGACAATAAATGTACGGTCATTTATAAATTGTCAAGCCGATGACACCGCGACCACGAACCATCCCCGACGAGGTCATCCTCGAAGCCGCCGGCCGGATCATCGTCAAGCTCGGCCCCTCGCGCTTCACCCTCGCCGACGTGGCCGGCGAGGTCGGGCTCTCGCCGGCCACGCTCCTGCAGCGCTTCGGCTCCAAGCGCGGGCTCATGCTCGCGCTGGCCGAGTCGGCGGTGGCGTTCGTGGACGCGTGCTTCGGCATGATCCGCGGCGCCCACCCCGACTCGCCGCTCGACGCGCTGCTGGCCGCCGCGACCCACATGGCGCAGTACGTCCACTCGCCGGAGGAGATGGCGAACCACCTCGCCTTCCTCCAGATCGACCTGAGCGACCCGGACTTCCACCGCCTGGCGCTCGAGAACAACACGCGCATCCTCGCCGGCTACCGCGCCCTGCTCGACGACGCCGTCGCCGCCGGCGAGCTCGCCCCGTGCGACACCGCGCGCCTCGCGCGCGCCGTGGGCGCCGTGTCGGGCGGCTCGCTCATCACTTGGGCGATCATGCGCGAGGGCGAAGTGATCGCGTTCGTGCGCGAGGATCTCGAGACGCTGCTGGCGCCGTACCGGGCGGCGGAGACACGGCGGGGAAAGGCGAAGGTGCGCGCGGGCGGTAAACGGCGAGTTGCCAGTCGTCAGTAGTCGAGTTGCCAGTTGCCAGTGACGACTGGCAACTCGCCGTTCGCCCTCGCCGCGCGATCAGCCGTCTCCCCGCATCGCGACCACCGGATCCACCCCCGCCGCCCGCCGTGCCGGCACGTAGCAGGCGCCGAGCGCCACCACCACCAACGCGGCCGGGACGCCGACGAAGGTGGCGAGGTCGGTGGGCCGCACGCCGTAGAGAAGGCTCGACAGCACGCGCGAGAGGGCGAGCGCGCCGGCGAGGCCGGCCGCCGTGCCGGCGAGCGCGAGCCGCGCCCCCTGCCCCAGGACGAGCGCGAGCACGTGGCCGCGCCCCGCGCCGAGGGCGATCCGCACGCCCAGCTCGCGCGTCCGCTGCGCCACCGCGTACGAGATCACGCCGTAGAGTCCCACCGCCGCCATGAGCAGCGCCAGCGCCGCGAACGCGCCCAGCACCTGCCCCTGGAGCCGCTGCCGCCAGAGCGAGGCCGACACCACCTGCTCCAGCGTCTGCACTCGATAGGCGGGGACGTCGGGGTCGATCGCCCGCATCGCCGCCTGCACGGCGGGGAGGAGCGCCAGCGGGTCGACGCCGCCCGCGGCGCGCACGGCGAGCGCCATCGTGCGTGGCGGGGTCGCGGCAAATGGCAGGTAGATGGCCGGCCCCATCGGCTGCGGGAGGCGATAGTGGCGGTAGTCCCGCACCACGCCCACCACCGTCACCCACGTGTCCCCCCCGATCTGGACGCGCTTGCCGAGCGGGTCCTCGTTGGGGAACAGCGTCCGCACGAGTGACTCGTTGACGACGCCGACGAGCGCCATCGAGTCGCGGTCGGTGGCCGCGAGCCCGCGCCCGCGGAGCACCGGCACGCCGAGCGCGTGGAAGAACTCCGGCGTGACGAACTGGTAGTGCGAGGTCAGCTCTCGGCCCGGCGGCGCCGGCGGCCGTCCCTCGGCCGCAACGCTGGCGGACACGTCCCAGCCGGAGAACGGGGCGCCCTGCGCCGCGCCTACCGACTCGACGCCCGGCAGCGCCGCCACTCGCTCCAGCAGCGCTGTGTAGTACGCGCCCACGCGCTCGCGCGGCCCGTACGTGGCCGAGGGGAGCGAGATGCGCAACGTCAGTAGACCGCGCTCGGTGAACCCCAGCTCCGTCTCCTGGAGGTTGGCGTAGCTCCGCACTAGGAGCATCGCCCCCACCATCAGCACGATCGAGAGCGCCACCTCGGCGACCACCAGGGTGGGCCCGTGATTCATCAAGGCCCTGGAGCGCCCGGCAGCAGTGGTACCGCGCCCGCCCTCCCGCAGCGCCACGCCCGGGTCGACGCGCCCGGCGCGGAGCGCGGGGGCCAGCCCGCAGAGCGCCGCCGCGAGGGCCGACAGGAGCAGCGCGAAGGCGAGCGCCCCCCCGTCGAGGCCTAACGAGATGTAGTACGGGACGTCGTTGGGGAACGCCCGGCCGAACAGTCTCACGCCGAAGGCCGCCAGCGCCGCGCCGGCCGCGCCGCCGAGCGCGGCGAGCAGGAGGCTCTCGGCGAGCACCTGCCGCACGAGCCGCCCCCGCCCGGCGCCGATCGCCGCCCGCACGGCCAGCTCGCGCTCGCGCGCCGTGCCGCGGGCGAGCATCAGATTGGCCACGTTCGCGCAGGCCACGAGCAGGACCAGCCCCACCGCGCCCAGGACCACCAGCAACGGCCGGCGCAGGTCGCCGACCAGGTCGTCGCGCATCGTCACCACGTCCGCCGTCCACCCCACGTTCCCCGGGTACTCCTTCTGGAGCCGCGCCGAGACGGCCGCGAGGTCGGCCCGCGCACGCTCCAGCGACACCCCCGGCTGCATCCGCCCGATCGCGCCGGCGAAGTAGCGGTTGTCCCTCGACCGCGCGTCCGGGGTGATCGAGAAGGGGACCCACATCTGCCCCCGCTCGGGAAAATGGAAGCGCGGCGGCATTACCCCCACCACGGTGTACGGCCGCCCGTCCACCGTCACGGCCCGCCCGACGATCGCCGGGTCGCCCGCATACCGACGGCGCCAGAGCCCGTGGCTCAGCAGCACGACGTGGTGGCGCCCCGGCGTCTCGTCGCCCGGCTCGAAGGCGCGCCCCAGCAGCGGGCGCACTCCGAGCAGCGGGAACAGGTCGGCCGTGACCTCCGCGCCCTCCACGCGCTCGGCGTCGGCGGTGCCGCCGCCGCCCGACAGCGTGTGCGAGTCCCACGTCCACATGGCGAGCCCGGCGAGCGAGCGGCTCTCGTCGCGCCAGGAGAGGTAGTCGGGGTAGGAGATGTTCACACCGCCCACGCCCCAGACCGTGTTCCGCGCGTAGACGGCCACCAGCTCGTCGGGGCGCTCGAACGGGAGCGGGCGGATGAGGATCGCCCGCGCGGCGCTGAAGACGGTCGTCGTCAGCCCCACGCCGAGGGCGATGGAGAGGAGCGCGGTGAGGGCGAAGCCCGGGCTCTTGCGGAGCGAGCGGGCGGCGAGCGTCAGGTCCTGGCGCATGTGGGCGATGACCTCCAGGCGGTCGGCACGCCGCAGCCGCCGCTCGTCGATGGTGAGGCAGGCGTCGCCGATCTCGTGCACGTCCCCGAACCGGCGCTCGGCCTCCGCCCGCGCCGCCGCCGGCGGCATCCCGGCGGCAATGAGGTCGGCGACGCGCAACTCGAGGTGAAAGCGCAGCTCGTCGTCCACGTCCGCCCGCACGTCCGAACGCCGGAGGCGGAGGTAGCGGCGCCAGGAGGGAGAGGAGTCTGACATCTGGTCAGGAGTCGAGAACTTGCGAGGTGCGAGGTGCGAGAAGTGCTCAGTCCTCAGCTGCACACTGACAACTTCTCGCACCTCGCACCTCGCACCTGCCTCACCCCGGCGCCCCCTCCGCCTGGAGCACCTTCCCCACCGCGCTGACGAAGCGCCCCCACGAGGCGGCCTCGGCGCGCAGTTGCTGGCGCCCGGCGGCGGTGAGGCGGTAGAACTTCGCGCGACGGTTGTGCTCGGAGAGCCGCCACTCCGACTCGATCCAGCCGCGCTCCTCGAGGCGATGCAGCGCGGGGTAGAGCGACCCCTCGCCGACCTGCAGCTCCTCGCCCGTGAGCTGCTCGATCCACCGCGCCACGGCGTACCCGTGCGCCGGGCCCCAGCTCAGCGTCTTGAGGATCAGGAGGTCGAGCGTCCCCTGCAGCAGGTCGAGCGTCGGCTTCGGCATGTCGGGTAGGGTGAGTACATCGACATTCGATGTATAGAGTGGGATGGGATACATCGAATGTCAATGGGAGCTTGGAAGGCAGTCCCTCAGTCTCTGCCTTTCACCGCCACCGGCTCCCCCTCGATCTTCGTCTCCTCCCCCCACACGTACTTCCCGAACCACTGCCAGTTGTGCCACGTCGCGGCGAGGCGCTCCTTCGGCTTGTCGATGCCGTGGCCGAAGCCCTTGTAGACGACGAGCTTCACCGGGACGCCGCGGTCCTGGAGCCCCTGGAGCAGCTCGTACGCGTTGGCGATCGGCACCCGCCGGTCGAACTCGCCGTGCTGGATCAGGGTGGGTGTCCTCGCGCCCTTCACGTAGGTGATCGGCGACGTCCTGGCGTAGATGTCGGGGTCGTCCCACGGCGTCGCCTTGAGGTACTGGCGCGTGAACGGGTGGATGTCCGTGTTCACGTAATACGTCGTCCAATCGGAGATCCCGGCCCCCACGGAAATCGCCTTGAAGCGCGTGGTCGTCGTGGTGAGGAAGGCCGAGATGTAGCCGCCCTGGCTCCACCCCATCGCCCCCATGCGCGTGGTGTCGACGATGTTCTGCCTGACGAGATGGTCCACCCCCGACAGCACGTCCCAGGCGTCGCCCACCCCGAGGTTGCGCACGTTGAGCGCGCGGAACGCGGCGCCGTAGCCCGCCGAGCCGCGGTAGTTGGGGCGCAGCACGAGCGCCCCCTTGGCGAGCCACTCGAGCACCGGGTACACCGAGCCGGTGAAGAGCGTCGGCGAGTCGATCCCCGTCGGCCCGCCGTGGATCACCACGAGGAGCGGGTACTTGCGCGACGGGTCGAAGTCGGCCGGCTTGTGCAGCACGCCCTCGATCGTCGCGCCATCCTGACTCTTCCACCGCACCACCTCGGCGGTGCCGACGCGCCAGTCGCGGATCTGGCGCGTCATGTCGGTGATGGCGACCGGGCGCAGCGCGGCCGCCGCGCCGGCGGGGCTCCGGTACACCTCGCCGAGCGTGGTCGGCGACTGCCCGGTGAGCGCCACCGTCCGGCCGTCGGCGGAGAAGTCCACGGCGCCGATCAGCTCCGGCCCGCCCGGGATCACGCGCACGCGGCCGCTCGTCGGGTCCACCGCGACGAGCCGGCGGCTGGCCGCGCCCTGCCAGGCCACGCCGTAGAGTCCCGTCGGCCGCCACGCGACGAGCGACACGTTCTCGTCGAAGTCGGCGGCGAGTCGCGCGGGCGGCGCGCTGCCGTCGGACGGGACGCGAAAGAGCTGCGAGTTGGCGAAGTAGA
>DATFPD010000589.1:0-9500 GCA_035265005.1 Gemmatimonadaceae bacterium
CGTGTCCGCCTTGCCTTCGCTCGTCGCGATTACGCTTGCCGTGTCGCGCGCCAGGATGCCGGCGACGACGCCGGTCGTGCGATCCACCGAGGCCACGCTCGGACGCGTGCTGACGTAGATCACCGTGCGGCCCGCCATCGACAGCTCGTGGCCGCGCCGGTCGCGCAGCGCGGTGGTGAGCTGCGCCGTGCTGCCGCGGACCACGCTCAGCAGCTCGGGCGAGAGCTCCACCGCGTCCACCGGCTGCGGGCTCACCGTGATCGTGGCCGTGGCCGACTGCCCGCCGCTCGACACGGAGACGTGCGCCAGCGTCGGCTCCGTGACCACGCCGGCGATGACGCGCCCGTCCTCGAGCACGGTGACCGGCCCGTCGAGCACCGCCCACGCGAACGCGCGCCCTTCCAGCGTCCCGCCGCTCGCGTCGAGCGCGGTGCCGCTCAGGGTGATGGTGTCCTGCGAGAACATCGACGCCGCGTCCGGCGACACCACCACGCGGGCGACCGGCGCCTGGATGACGTTCACCACGGCGAAGCCCTGCCCCTCGCCGGAGCGGGCGCGCACGCGCACCTTGCCCACGCCCGCGGCGGTGACCAGGCCGTCGGAGGAGACCGTCGCGATCGACTGGTCCGGGCTGTCGAAGGCGGTCGGGTAGTCGAAGGTCGGCGCGTCGTTGACGTCGCGCGGCACCGCGGCGAGCTGCACGGTGCGCCCGACGATCAGGTCCACCGAGTCGGGCGTGACCGTCACCAGCCTCACCGGGCGCGGCGCGACGGTGACGTGCACCGTGTCCGCCCTGCCTTCGCTCGACGCGATCACGCTCGCGGTGTCGTTCGCCACCAGGCCGGTCACGACGCCGTTCGCGTCCACCGACGCGACCGTCGGGCGGGAGCTGACGAAGGCGACCGCGCGCCCCGAGAGCGGGTGCCCGCGCACGTCGCCGAGCGCCACCGCGAGCTGCGCCGTCTCCCCGCGCACCACGCTCAGCGGCTCGGGGGTCAGCACCAGGCTCGCCACGGGCTGCGGCGCCACGGTGATCGTCACCACGTCCGTGAGCCCCTCGACCGTCGCCGAGACGCGCGCCTGCGTCGCCGCGGTCACGACGCCCGCGATCACTCGGCCGTCCTGGAGAACCGACACGGGGCCGTCCACCACCGCCCACGTCGTCACCCGCCCGTCGAGCACGTTGTCGCCGGCATCGAGCGCGGCGGCCGTGAGCCGGAGCGTGTCCTGCGAGCGCATGAGCAGGTCGGAGCGCGGCGAGATCACCACCCGCGCCACCGGCACCGGCCGCACCTGCACCACGGCCTCCGCGCTCGCGCTCCCCGCGGTCACGCGAATTACCGCGCGGCCGGCGGCGAGCGCCGTCACGACGCCCTCCCCGTCCACGCTGGCGAGGTCGGGGGTGAGGCTCCGCCAGACGATGGGGAAGTCGCCGTTCGCGTTCCCCTGCGCGTCGCGCACCGACGCCGAGATCGGCCGCACCTGGCCGACGATCGCGTCCGAGGAGTCTGGCGTCAGCACGATCGACGCGACCGGGCGGGGCAGCACCGTCACGTGCACCGTGTCGGCCTTCCCCTCGCTCGTCGCGATCACGCTCGCGGTGTCGTTGGCCAGGAAGCCGATGACGATGCCGTCGGCGTCCACCTGCGCTACCGAGACGCGGGTGCTGGCGTACGCCACCACCCGCCCGGTGAGCGAGTTCCCGCGCTTGTCGATGAGGGCAACCTGCGTCGACGCCGCGCTCCCGCGCGTCACTTCGAACGGCTCGGGGCCGAGCACCAGGCTCGCCACCGCCGGCCGGACGACGATCAACGGGACGGACGCCGAGACGCCTTCCGCGGTCGCGGTGACCTGCGCCGCGCCCGGCGCGAGCGCGATCACGCGCCCGTCATCCAGCACGCGCACGAACGCGGGGGTCGTGGTCGACCAGACGACCTGGCGGCCGGCGAGCGGCTGGCCGTTGCCGCCCTCGGTGGTCGCGGTCAGCGCCAGCGTGTCCCCGGTCTCGAAGCTGGGCAGCGGCGACGGCAGCGCGATGCGAACCGCCGCGACCGGCACCAGACGCACGCGCAGCGCGAGCTCAGCCGAGACGCCTTCGCTGGCGAAGGTGATGGTGACGGTGCCGGTGTCGGGCCCCGCGGTCACGAGCCCGCTCTGGGAGACGGTCGCGCGCTGGGCGTTCGACGTCGACCACGTCACGACGCGGTCGGTGAGGGCGACCTGGTTCGGGCCGCGCACCGTGCCGGTGAGCTGGAGCGTGGTGCCGGTGACGGGCTCGGTGACGCCGCCGGCGGAAGCGACCTGGACCGCCACCACGGGGACGTGCCCGGTGATGCGGGTCGTCCCGATGATGCCGTTCCCGCTCCCGACGGTGATCAGCATGCTGGTGAAGCCCACCGACGGCGAGCGGGCGCCGATCATCCCGGTCGTCGAGATCTGCGCGCTGGCGGCTTCCCCCACCGAGTAGCCGAGCCGCGCGCCGGTCACCACCGTGCCGTCGGCGCGCTTCGCCACCGCGCGCATCTGGACGTTGTCGGTGGTGCGGAAGGTCGTGTCGACCGGCTCGACGGTGATGCTCGCGATGTCCTTGTCCTGCCCGTCGTAGACCAGCGCGATCGGCTTCGGCGTGGGGGCGTCGGTGCCGGCGTTCACCTCGACGGTGTCCACGCTGCGGAAGATCGTGTCGTGCGGCGCCAGGGCGTCGGCGGCGGCGATGCGGAGGACGAAGCGCTCCGAGGCCTCGGTGAGCTGCACCGTGAGGTCGAGCAAGATCTCGCTCTGCCCGGAGGCGAAGGTCGCCACCCGCTCGATCACCGGGTCGCCGGTGCCGGGGTAGGGCGTCAGCGTCACCCGCACCCCGCCCAGCGTGAACGCGGGCCCGAAGGGCGCCGCCGCGGCCGACACGCTCGGCGCGATCCGCAGCTTCCCCGGGGCAGTGAGCCCCGGCCCGGTCAGTGACCGATCCCGGCAGGTGAGCCCGGCCAGGGCGAGCAGCGACAGCCCGGCGATGCGGAAGGAGCGGCGGAGGGTGCGGAAGAGCATGCTTCTCGTCACTCGGCGCCCGAAGGCGCGTGTTGGCGGGGAAGGTGCGAGCTCTCCCCACCGATGCGTCTATTTCAACGCGAACGCGACGCGGCGCACCGGCGGTATGTCGACAGAACTGCTCCGGGCGCACGTCGCGACGCAAAAGTCTGATTTAGCGGCTACACACTCGCATCCCCTGGCGGGGGCGTCAACGACAAATGTCCGGTGTGGCGGGGGTGCAACAACAAAGACTGCGTCCTGCGTGCTGCGTCCTACCTGCCTCGGGATGCTTCCCGGTGGGCCGTTAGGACTCAGGACGCAGCACGCAGCACGCAGCCTTGTTTGTTACCGCACCGGCGCCGTCATCCCCCCGTCGACGATCATCGAGTGGCCGGTCACGTAGGACGCTTCGTCGGAGCAGAGCCAGAGCGCGGCGGCGGCGGCTTCTTCGGGGCGGCCGAGGCGGGCGAGGGCGATGCGCTGGGTGTAGAGCGGCTCGGCCTGCTCGGGGTGGCCGCCGGAGGCGCGGTCGAGGACGTGCTCGAGCATCGGCGTGCGGAAGGCGCCGGCGACGAGGGCGTTGACGCGGACGCCCTGGGCGGCGTACTCCCACGCCGCGGACTTGGTGAGCGCCAGCACGCCCGCCTTCGCCGCCGAGTAGAGCGCGCCGCCCGGAGCGCCCCCCAGGCCGTTGACCGAGGACGTGTTGACGATCGCGCCGCCGGCGGGCTGCTGGGCGAGCATCTGCCGGATCTCGTACTTCATGCAGAGCCAGACGCTCTTGAGCGTCGCGGCGATCGCGCGGTCGAACGCGTCTTCGTCGAAGTCGGCCGTCGAGGCGAAGACGCCGTCAGTGGTGGCGGCGTTGTTGAACGCGCAGTCGAGGCGCCCGTACGCGGACGCGGCACGCTGCACCAGCGCCTCGACCTCGGCGGCCTTCGAGACGTCGGCGCGCACGAACTCGGCGCGCCCGCCCGCGGCCGCGATCTCGTGCGCCACCCCCTCCCCGCGCTCGGCGCCCCTGGCCGCGAGGACGACCCGCGCCCCCTCCCGCGCGAACGCGAGCGCCGCCGCCCGCCCGATCCCCGAGCTGCCGCCGGTGATGAGGACGACCTTGTCGAGGAAGGTGGGGTAATTCATCCCCCCTCCCGCACCAGCACCCGCCTCGCCCGCCGCTCATCTCCGAGCACGAGCGTGTCGCCCGAGAGCCGGAACGGGCGGGGCTGGTCGGTGCCGGTGTAGCTCGGCCAGAGGCTGCCGGCGATGTGGTGGGTGAGGGTGTGGGTGGTCTCGTCCACGGTGTAGGTGCCGTACCAGGCGAAGAAGCCCTCGAACGCGGCGCGGAGCTCGCCCTCGGTAGCGCGGCGGTCGCTCCCGGCGGCGAAGGGCGGAGCGAGCGGCGTGCGGGCGATCTGCATCGTGAAGTGGCCGTCGGGCGTGTAGACGAAGTACCCCGCCGGCCGGTCGCCGAACGGGCGCACGAGCGTCCCCGCCGAGTCTCGGTTCTCGACCGCCACCACCCGCCACGTCCCGACGACCGCCGCCTGGCGGGGCCGCGCGTGCGCGCACCCGGCGAGGAGTACCGCTGAGAGCAACAGCCGGACACGGATGAACACGGACAAGTGCACGGATGAACGCGGATCTCTCCCTGCGCCATCCACAGCCCCTCTCACCTGGCCGAGCGGGACTCTAGATGTCGGCGGGACGCATCGGTGTTCATCCGTGCACTTATCCGTGTTCATCCGTGTCCGGCTGTTCTCTTACGGGTTCCCGCCCGCGGGCCGCGGCGTTTCGGGGACGACGGGGACTATCATGATGTGGGCGACCGGGGTGCCCGGGTACATGATCCACGGGCCGCCGCGCACCGGCTGCGCCACGAGGCCGGTCGACTCCGGCGTCGCGTTAGGCGTGTAGATGACGTAGAGGGCGCGGGGGTTCTTCACGGCGCCGGTGGCCGGGTCGTAGTCGGCGGCGTCGGCGAAGAGCTGGTAGAGCGCGGCGTTCTGCGGGATGGCGTAGCGGCCGGCGCGCAGCTCGCTCTGGCGGATGCTGTCCACCGCCGCGCGCGCCTTCCCCTGCTCCCGCAGCTCGCGCCCGCGCGCCATGAACGGCTCCAGCCCCTTGTGGTAGCAGGAGGCGTGGAACCCGGGCTGCGCCGGGTCGTCCGCCAGGCAGATGAAGTCGTTCGCGCCACGGCGCAGCGACGTCAGCCTGCCGCCCTCCGGCCCGTAGCCGAGCACCGTCGCGCCGGCGCGCAGCGGCTCGGGGAGCGGCGTCACCGCGCCCGCCACCTGCCGCTCCGCCGGCGGCGGCACTGGCGGCGCCGCCGGGGACGCGGCGGCCGCCTGCGCCCCCACGCGTCCCGCGGCCGCCACCGCGGCGAGCGCGCCGATCGTCACGAGCATCCGCTGCATAGAAGACTCCGGTTCTGGTTGCCGCCCAAGCTAGGGGCCGGACGGCGGGCGACAAGGGCGGCGCCGAATGGGGACGGCAACGGCGACGGCGTTTTGACGGGATGGACGGGATGGGCGGGATGGTGAACAGGATGAGGGCCCCTGGGAGCGAAGCCGCCCGGGGCCCTCATCCTGTGCACCATCCTGTCCATCCTGTTCATCCTGTCAAAACGCCGTCGCCGTCCGGTCCTTCACGGCGAACGACGTTAGGCAGGGAGGGGGCGCCGGTCAGTGGAGCGTGGGCCGGAAGCGGTACGCAACCCCGAGCGCCTCGCAGAGGAGCTGGATGCGCGCCTCCGGGACCGTGTCCGGGATGACCACCGGCAGCTCGTGCTCGGCGAGGAAGATCTCCCAGCATCCCTGCGGCGCCGACGCCCCCGGCGTCAACGCGGTGCTGCCTCCGGCCCCCTTGGCTGCGGCAGCTCTCATAGCCGTCCTCTCGGGAAAGTGCCAGCACGTGAGCGCCCATAATAGGATGAGGTCGGTCGGGGCGCCACTGGGAACTCCTGCGTGCGGGTAACGGGCCCGCTCTCACCCCCACGCAGCACGCAGCACGCAGCACGCAGCAGCTGTCAGGTCTCCCCCCGCCCCATCCAGCGCGTCACCGCCGGGGGCTCGTACGCCGCCAGGCGGTCGAGGAGCGCCGCCGGGTCCGGGTCGACGAGGAGCATCGCGCGGGCGGGGGCGCGCACGAAGCGCTCCTCCACCGCGCGGTCCAGGAAGGCGAGGAGCGGGGCGTAGTAGCCCTCGACATCGAGCAGCGCGCAGGGCTTGGCGTGCACGCCGAGCTGCGCCCACGTCCAGATCTCGAACAGCTCCTCCAGCGTCCCCAGCCCGCCCGGGAGGGCGACGAAGCCGTCGGCCAGCTCCGCCATCAGCGACTTGCGCTCGTGCATCGTGTCCACGAGCCGCAGGTCGGAGAGCCCGCGGTGCGCCGCCTCGCGCGCACGGAGGGCGTGCGGGATCACCCCCACCACGTCCGCGCCCGCGGCGAGCGCGGCGTCGGCCAGCTCCCCCATGATCCCGGTCCCGCCGCCGCCGTACACCAGCCCGATCCCGCGCTCGGCGAGCAGCCGCCCGAGCCGCCGTGCCGCCGCCGCGTATTCCGGCCGCGCGCCGGCGCTCGACCCGCAGAAGACGCACAGCCGGGAGAGGGGCACGCGAGAATTCTGGAGGCTGGGACGGGTGCGGAGAAGAGGCGGATCAGCCACCCCCCGGATTGCCAACAGGCGCAGGACCGGTTGCCACGACGGGAACTGGACGGACCCCGAGCCGCGAGCCCGGCTGGTGCGGCCGGCTATCGGCCCGGCTGGCGCGCCGCGTAGTGGTCGGCGCCGAGGAAGTGCAGCGATACGTACGGCTCGTCCCCGATCACCCAGCTGTCGTGAGGCACTGGCGGGATGTAGAACAGCTCCCCCGCGCGCAGCTCGACGACGTTTCCGTCTGCGAATGCCGCGGTCGCCGCACCGGAGACGACGAGCCCCACATGCTCGACGTGGCACCGCGTCTGGCCGAGCCCCGGCCCCACGTGCTCGGACCAGCGCCACCCCGGCTCGTAGATGGCGCGGCCGACGGTAATGCCGCCGAGCCGCACGAGCTCGAAGCGGCCTTTCACCATCTCGCGCACCTCGTCGGGCTGTTCGAAACGCTTCAGGATTACGATGGTGGCGTCAGTCGTCATGGCGAGAGAGCTCGAGGACAGGGGGGGATGTGTGCACGGGGCACATCAATTTTCTCGTGGGACTGAATAATGGAGTGACGGAATCGGGCGGACGGGAGGGCGTCACGGCGGGCGGGTGTGCGCCTGGTACCAGAGGGAGGTACATCGTCGTCCGTCAGATCCGGCCTGGCGTGCCGCGGCCGCTTCGTTGGCGAGGCGCACGATCACGCGCCGTCTTCTCCGGACGGTACACCGGACGGCGCGAGTTCGCGGTCGCCGTGACTGGGCGGCGCCGAGACGACGAGGAACTCGGCGGCAACGGGGCCGTCATTGCGGACCTCGTGCGCCGCGCCCGGCATCACCTCCAAGCCGCAGCGTGGCCCGACCGTGTGATGCACCCCCTCGACCTCGACGGAGAGCTCCCCATCGAGCACGAAGAACAACTGCCGCGCGAGGCGGTGCCGGTGCCGAACTTCGGCCGTCCTCGGCGGCATCCGCTCGTGGATCACGCTCAGCGCCGCCGAGCGCAGCAGGTGCCACCCGTCGCACCCGTCTCCCCAGGTGTAATGCGCGGTGGATTCACGCGACACGACCCGCCGGCTCGGGGCTCGATCTCGTTCTGCAGTGCCATCACCGGCGGCTAAGTGATCGGCATTGGCTCTAGCCCGGCGCGTCTCCCACTCTCACGTACAGCAACCGCGCCCGCTCGTCCTCCGACGAGCTCGGGATCCAGCCGGCGCGCAGCAGCAGGATGCCGTGCTGCGCCGTCCCATCATCCGGCGCGGCGCAGTCCGCGTTGATCGGACAGTTGATGATGAACTGGATCCGCGAGCGGTCGAGCTGGTAGGACTCGTCTTCCCCACCGAGCTGGTAGGTCGTCGCCTCGCCGGTGGCCTGGTTCACCTCGCGGATGACGCGGTGCCGGCGGGCGATGCCCGGCCGCTCGAACCAGAGCGTCTCGGCAGCGACGACCTCCTCGAAGTCGCCCCCCGCGAAGTCACGGTAGGAGTAGAGCGCGTGCGGCAGCGACGCGCCATCCACCGACCGCAGAACGTAGACGCCGCTCAGCGCCTCCGTCGGCTGGGTGCCCTCGGCCGCACCCGTGCAGGCCGCGGCGCCGGGTCCGAGGACGAGGGCGCTCGCGACGACCAGTGCGCGAACCTGTTGCCGGGTGAACACGGGGCGCCTCCGCAGGGTCCGCACGACGACGCGTGGTACGCACTGCGCGCTCGTGGCCCGCCCCCCCGGACGTCCCACGTACAACGCGCGCAGCACGTACCACGCTGTCGATCGCATGTTACGATGTGGGACCCCGGGATGCGGCGGGGCGTCACACCCCCGCCGCCTCCCGCCGCGTCAGGCCGCGTTCGCGGGGGCGCCGGGCGCGGTCGGCGCTGCCGGTCCGGTCAGCTCCGCGCGGGGCCGCACGCGCCGGTAGGCCTCCACCGCCTGGCGGAGCGCCAGCAGCGCCGAGGCCTCGAGGTCGAAGTCGAGCGCGAGCTTCCCGAGCGTGGCGGGGGTGGAGCCCCCCAGCCGGCGCGTGGCGCGGTCGCAGCCGTCGTGGCGGCGCACGTAGTCGCGACTCGCCTGCCAGAGCATGTTGGCGGCGCGCCAGCACGCGCCGTCCGTGTCGCCGGCGCCGTGCGCGGCGAGGCGCTCGTAGCCGGCCACGCACTCCTGGAGCAGCTCGTCGCAGAGGCGCACCACGCGCAGCGCGGCGCGCTCCTCGGAGTCGCCGGCTTCGTGGGAGACGACGCGCGCGTAGCGCTCTCGCTGGCGGACGCACTCGGCGGCGGAGCGGAAGAGTGCATCCGCCTTCCCGGCCAGGGCGCCGGGCTGCTGCGGCTGGTTCGACTTCGGCATCTGACTCGTCCAATCGTGCGGCCCGCGACACCCGGATTCGACTCGGCGGGCGTCGCGAGGCGGTCCACTCGAATGATAAGCAAGGCGCTCGGGAGTAATGCACGGGTCGGGCCGCTGAGGTTGGTACGATCGCGGACGGTGAGACGGGCGGAAGGCAGTCGTCGGTGAACGGCTAAGCCAGTTGCACTCCGCCGCGCGCGAACACGACGAACCGCTCGCCGTCGTAGCCGAGCGGGTAGAGCCCCACGCGGTGCGCCTCGAACAGCGCGCGGAACGGGTTCGATTCCGCGCCGGCCCGGCGCGGGTACACGAGCGCCCAGAGCAGCGCCCGCCGCAGGTTGCACTCGACCTGCGCCATCAGCGCGCGTACTGCCGGGGGGAGCTCCCGCTCCTCCGCGCCGGCGACGCCCGGGAGCAGCGGCGCGGCGGCCTCCGGGACGCCGGAGAGCATCCACACCGGCGGCCTAACGAGCAACGCCAGCTCCGGCACCGACCGCGCG
>DATFPD010000590.1:0-8275 GCA_035265005.1 Gemmatimonadaceae bacterium
AGCGCGCCCTCGCGCCGGCGGTTGAAGTACACCACCGCGGCGGTGTACAGCGAGAGCACCCACCCCCAGAAGAGGATCGACCCCTCGAGCGCGCCCCACAGCGAGATTACGGTGTAGAAGAGCGGCGTCGTGCGGCTCCCCACCTGCGCCACGTACGAGACGCTGAAGTCGTGCGTCACCAGCGCGTACACCATCGCCAGCGCCGCCACCGTCAGCAGCGCGAAGCAGCTGTACACGGCGCCGTACGCCGACTGCACCAGCGCGCGGCTCGACCGGCGCACCCCCACCACCGCCGCGACGACGCCGAACAGCGCCGTCGCCAGCGCCACCAGCACCGCGTCGGCCCCGAGCAGCCGGGTCACGGGCGCCATCACGTGCCGCGCTCCTTGATCAGCGACCTGTACGCGTCCGCCGGGCTCTCGCCCTGCTTCGGCGCGCGGTACTCGTTGGAGTGCTTCACCATCAGGCTGCTCGACTCGAAGACGCCGCTCCGCCCGTACTGCCCCTCCACCACCACGCCCATGCCGTCGCGGAACATCTGCGGCGGCGCGCCCTTCGAGTGCACCACCACGTCGCTCCCCCGGCCGTCGGTGAGGCGGAAGCGCAGGTCGAGGCGCTCGGCGTCCCACTGCACCGAGCCGGGCACCACCTGCCCGCCCAGCCGCACCGGCCGGTCGTACGCGGTCGCGCCGCGGGCCAGCAGCTCCCCGGTCGTGAGGAAGTACACGATGTTGCGGTCCAGCCCGCCGTAGAGCAGGTAGCCGAACGCGCCCAGCAGGATGAGCAGCCCGGCGCCGAGCACCAGCTTCCGCCCGCGCCCGCGGGGCCGCTCGTCAGGCACCGCCGTCGCCACCATGCTCATGCCGCCCTGCCGTGCGGTCGCTCTAGCCGCCGCTGGCGCTCGGCGCGCCGCGCCACGCCGTGCAGGTAGAGGGTGTAGCCGACCAGCGCCGCCCACGCCGCCGAGTAGGCGGCGATCACGTACGGCCACTCGTTGTTAGGCATAGCTCAGAAGTCGCAGAGGAAAGTCGCGCCGAGTCCCAATGGCCGAGTGCCGAGTGCCGATTGCCTCACGCATAGGCCTCCCCGCCCCCCAGCGCCTGATCGTCCTGCGCCCGCTCGGCCGCCCGCACCAGCGCCGCGGCCTCGTAGCGCTTCCGGATGAAGTAGATGAGCACGAGCAGGAACGCGATCGCGTTCGCCCGCAGCCCCAGCGCGTACGCCGGGTCCACCGTGCTCGGGCTCGACTGGATCTGGTGCAGCGTCCGCCACCAGCGCACCGACATGTACACCACCGGGACGTTGAGTGCTCCCAGCAGCCCCACCGCCGCGCTCCACACCGCGCGCCGGTCCGGGTCCTCCACCAGCGCCCGCAGCGCCAGGTACCCCACGAAGATCATGAACAGCACCGCGGTCGACGTCAGCCGCGCGTCCCACGTCCACCAGACGCCCCACGTCGGCCGCCCCCAGATGCTCCCGAGCACGAGGGTGAGCCCGGTGAACACCGCCCCCACCTCCGCCGCCGACGCCGCCAGCAGGTCGTGCCGCTCGGCGCGCCGCCAGAGGTAGAGCAGGCTCGCCACCGCGACGACGAAGAACGCCATGAACGCGTTCCACGCCGCGGGCACGTGCACGTACATGATCTTCTGCAGGTGCCCCATGTCCCGGTCCGGCGGCGACGTCATGAAGCCGAGCACCTGCGCCGCGGGCACGGCCAGGATCGCAACGTATCCGAGTGCGCTCAGCCATCGGGCGCGGGGGACGGAGGAGGAGTCGATGGTCACGGTGTCCATAGTAATACCACGTGGCTGGACGCGCTGTCGCGGCGCCGAGGACGGGACGCCGGGACGGCGGGACGGCCGTCCCGCCTCCACGCACATACGCACCGTCCCGATCTCACATCTCCACCACGTACGGAAACGCCAGCACCGCCGCGACGAAGAAGATCACGTCGAACACCACCAGCAGCCGCAGCCACGCCCCCGCGTCCCCCATCAGGTTGCCGTTCAGCAGCGCTACCGTTGCCTCGGCGGCGGCGATGAGGACCGGGACGAGCATCGGGAAGAGGAGGAGCGGGAGCACCACCTCGCGCGAGCGCACCCGGCTCGCCATCACCGCGTAGAAGGTCCCCAGCGTCACGAAGCCGAAGGTGCCGAGCAGGAGCACCGCCAGCAGCATCGGCCAGGCGGGGGGCGGGGAGATGTGATAGAGCACCGCCGCCACCGGGATCACCGCGGCCTCCATCGACAGCACGAACACCAGGTTCGCCGCCAGCTTGCCGAGGAAGATCGCGCCGCGGTCGCCCGGGTAGAGCAGCAGCTGCTCGATCGCGCCGTCCTCCAGCTCGAGCTGGTAGGAGCGGTTGAACGCCAGGGTGCCGCTGAAGATCACCGTCAGCCAGAGGACGCCCGCCGCCGCCGCCCGCAGCGCCGCCGCGTCGGGGCCCAGGGCGAAGCCGAAGAGGAGCAGCATCAGCGTGGCGAGCGAGACCACCGAGGCGAAGTTCGCCTTCGTCCGCCGCTCGGTGACGAGGTCCTTCCACGCCACCGCGCGCGCGCGCCGGACGCCGTCGCGCCACGCGCTCTCCGCCATCACCCGCGCCCGCCGCCGGCGAGCCGCGCGCGCCGGGCCGCCGGCGGCGCCGCCTCGCCCGCGTCCGACGGCGCGCGCAGCAGCCCGCCCTCCAGCTCGGCGATCCGGTCGCACACGCCCTCGGCGCGTCCGAGCTCGTGGGTGACGAGCAGCGCCGCCCCGCCGCGCGCGCGCGTCTCGCCCACCAGCTCGTTCACCAGCGCCACCCCGGCGGCGTCGAAGCTGTTGTACGGCTCGTCGAGCAGCAGCAGCCGCGGGCGCTGGAGCAGCGTGCGCGCGAGCGCCACGCGGCGGCGCATCCCGGAGGAGAGCGAGCGGGCGCGCTCGCCGGCCGCCACGTCGGGCGGCAGCCCCGTCGCCTCGAGCGCCGCCAGCAGCGCGCCCCGGTCGCCGGGACGGCCGAGCATGCGCGCGGCGAACGCCAGGTTCTCGACCGCCGTCAGGTCGTCGTAGAGCCCCGGGGCGTGGCCGAGCAGGCCGACCGCCGCCCGCACCGCCCCCGCGTCGCCGACCAGGTCGTGGCCGAACACCGAGCCGGCGCCGCGCGTCGGGCGCAGCAGCGTCGCCACCACGCGCAGGAGGGTGCTCTTCCCGCTCCCGTTGTGCCCCATCACCGCCAGCGCCTCGCCCGCGGCCACCCGCAGCGACACACCGCGCAGCGCCCAGCGGCGCCCGAAGCGGTGTGCGACTGCGTTCAGCTCGACGGCAGGTGCCTGCACGTGACCTCCGGAGGGGTGAGTGGCCGCAGAGCAAAGTGACCGCGGGCCGACGAAATGGGAAGGTGACGCTCGGCCCGCGCCCGCGCCCGCGCCCGCGCGCACGTGCAGGTCAGGGAAGGCCTTACCGCGTCTCATGATTGTCGCCGACAGACCGGTGGACGCCGCCGCGCTACCCTCCATGCCAGGAGCGCGCGCCGCCCCGCAGGCGGCGGCATCGTCGAGAGCCCGGAGCACCCTTCCCATGTCCATCGATCGCTTCTCTGATCTGATCGCGCTCAACGGGCGCGGTGCGCTGAACGGTGCCGCGCCGCACGCCAGCAAGGTGGGCTGCGGCGGCGACGTCGGGGACGGCCCCTCGAACGGCGCGCCGGTCCGACCCGCGAGCGCGCCGCCGGGCGCCCACCGTCCCGTCCGGAGCGCCGACGTCGACGGGGCCGTCGCCCGCTACCATCGCCTCACGGCCCGCGAGCGCGACGTCCTGCGCCTGATCGCCGAGGGGTATAGTGCCCCCGAGATCGGCGAGCTGCTGTCGATCAGCGCCAAGACGGTCGACACCTACAAGCACCGGATCAACGAGAAGCTCGGCGTCACCCATCGCACCGAGTACGTCCGGCTGGCGCTGCGGCTGGGGATCCTGAAGCCGTAGAAAACCGCCCTCGGCCATCACGCAGCCGGCCGATCGCCTCACAGATCTCGCATCTAGCGTACTGGCAGCGAGTTACTGACGTGTGACGCACGCCACAATTCTCGCCGGCCCGCTGCTACATGGGCCCGGTTCGAGCGCTCCCGATGAGGCGGGAGCTGCCGCGTAAGCTTATTTCTGGCAACGCGTTACGAAGGTTCGAAACGTGCGCTGGATGGGAACATCTGTTGCGTGGACCAGGGGCGAGCTTTCCCCACCGTCGTCGTCCTCTGGTCTCGAGGTTATTGATGCCCCATCCTCGTTCCGAACGCCTGTCCTACATCCTCGCCGCCGCCGCGCTGGTCGCGGGCGTAGCCTGCTCCGACTCGATCACCGCGCCCGCGGCCCCGAGGGTCGGCCGGCCGTCGCTGGAGCTCGCCAGCAACGACCAGAACTCCAAGATCTGCCTCGTCGCGCCCCCGGGCTCGAACGACTACACCCTCAGCTTCTGGGAGGACCGGGTCGTCGTGAACCCGTCCGGCCTCTCGGGCACGGTGCTCGTCAGCAACCCGTTCACCGTGGCCGCGAGCCAGTGCGTGGACTTCTTCAAGGGCGGTGACATGACGGACGGCCTCTGGGTCCGCCAGGCGGTCACCCCGGCCGGCGTCCGCATCGACTCGATCACGGTCGCCATCCACAACGTGGGCGCGGAGCTCGACTGCGCGATCAACGTCAACGCCTGCCCGAAGCGCGTCGTCGACGCCACCGACCAGGTCTACGTCGAGATGCACCGCGGCCGCGGCGCCGACGTCACCTTCTACAACTCCCGCCCCGCCCCCGAGCCCGGCCCGGTCGACACCGACAAGGACGGCGTCCTCGACGTAAACGACAACTGCCCGGCGGTGAAGAACCCGCTCCAGCTCGACCTCGACAACGACAAGCTCGGCACCGCCTGCGACCCGGCGTTCAACCTCTGGTTCGCCCCGCTCGTCGTCGAGAACGTCTGCGCCAACGTCTTCCGCGTCCTCAACAACCGCGCGCTCGACGTCGCCAACGTGGACTACGCGGTCTCCGGCCGCACCGGCTACACCGCCCTCGCCATCAAGGCGAGTGCGCCCGACGCGTGGTTCAGCGAGAAGTACGTCGACGCCGGCCGGAAGGGCACGGTGACGCTGCGCGAGCGCGGCCGCGTGGTCGGCTACGCGTACAACAAGGGCATCGAGAGCTGCCCGGCCAGCGTTCTCGCCAAGGTCGGCAATTAAACCCGGGCGAGTAACGCTCGGCACGAATCGACGCAGGGCCCCGGCGCGAGATGGTTTCGCGCCGGGGCCCTGCGCGCATCCGCCCATCGCTTCCGCCCATTGCATACGCCCATTGCGCCGCATGGGCTCGGCACCGCATAGATGTGCGCCCCGCTCGACCAGATCTTCCCACAGTCGTCGCGGCTCCGTCCGCCCCCACACGCAGGAGCATTCCATGCGGTTCCCCCGGCTTCCCCGGATCACCCCGCCCGCCGCCGCGCTCACGCTCTTCCTCACCGGCGCCGCGGCCTGCTCGCCGGACGGCGCCCCCACCGCGCCCACGCTCGCCAGCGCCCGCGGCGCGCCGCGGGAGAAGGTCCTCAAGGAGTTCACCGCCATCTCGCGCAACGTCTACCTCGGCGGCGACATCGGGCGTGTGCTCGCGCTCCCCTCGGCCACGCAGCTCCCCTTCGCCGTCAACGACCTGTGGGGCCGCATCGTCGCCTCCGACTTCCCGGCGCGCGCCGAGAAGCTGGCCGACGAGATCGTGGCGAAGGGCGCGGACCTGGTGGGGCTCCAGGAGGTCGAGCTGTACCGGTCCCAGACGCCGAGCGACGCGCTGCTCGGCGGCACCACGCCGGCCACGCACGTGGAGTACGACTTCCTGGCGCTGCTGACCGACGCGCTCGCGCGCCGCGGCTGGCCGATGCAGGTGGCCGCCGTCTCCACGAACGCCGACGTCGAGGCGCCCCGCTTCGACCCATCGAACGTCGGCGGCGCCTGCGAGGCGGTGCCGGCCAGCTTCGCCATCCCCGCCTGCTACGACGACCTCCGCCTCACCGACCACGACGTCATCCTCGCGCGCGAGGGCGTGAGCGTCTCCGACCCGCGCGCGGCGAACTATCACGTCAACTTCAGCGCCCAGGTCGGCGGCCCCGGCGGCCCGATGATCACCTCCACCCGCGGCTGGGCGTCGACGCTGGTCGACCTGGGGCGCGGGAACGTCTTCCGCTTCGTGGACACGCACCTCGAGGTCGACGGGATCGCGCCGGTGCAGGTGGCGCAGGCCAGCGAGCTGCTCGCCATCCTGGCCGCCGAGCCGCACCCGGTGGTGCTGGTGGGCGACTTCAACTCCTCGGCCGACGGGAGCGACACGCCGACGTATGGACTCATCCGCGCGGCGGGCTTCGCCGACGTGGTGAACGTGCTGAAGGGGGAGGGCTACGACGGTGCGCTCACCTGCTGCTTCGACGAGGCGGTGCTCGACCCGGGGGCGGCGCTCTCCAAGCGGATCGACATCGTGTTCTACCGCGGGGCGGCGTTCAAGCCGTTCCTGGTCGACGTGGTGGGGGACGATGCGGCGTTGGACCGGACGCCGTCGGGGCTGTGGCCGTCGGACCACGCGGGGACGGCGGCGGCGATGAAGTGGAAGCCGTAAGGCAGATGCGAGATGCGAGATGCGAGACCGGCCCCGGGAAGCTCACGCCTCCCGGGGCCGCCCTCACACCTCGACATCGTTAGGACTTACCGACTGCGGCCGCCGGTCATCCTCGACCAGCTTCGACGCCAGCTGTGCTCACGGCGAGGTGACGTCTCTCACGATGACGGTCACTCTCCCGGTCGCCCGTGCCTCACCGGTCAGATGCTCTTCGCAGGTCGCGGCGGTGTGGGTCACGCTCCCGCTCTCCGTGAACTCTCCGGCGAACGAGTAGACCTGATTCCTGAAGGTGCGCGTCGGGAACCTGGTGGTACCGCGAATCGGCGGTGAATTGGCCGCCACGGCGTTCGCCGAGATCGGCCCCGTGACGACGGCCGACGCCGAGAGCCCGCCGATGCTCGCTCTGAGCAGGCCCTGGCCGGAAATCTCGCAGCCGTTGCCGCTCGACTTCGCCGCACTGACCGAATACGAGTACGAGTGCTGGAGCTCGTATGCCGTCCCCGGTGCTCCGAGGACGAACACTTGGATGCTCCCACCTGCGTCCCGGCCGAACGCGTCGCCGTACGGGCTCTTGAACTTCACGTCCGAGTACGAGAAGAACATCGACATGTCCAGCGTCGCGGAGCGATCCGAGATCGTGCCGGATATCGACATTCCAGGGCGAATCGGCATCCCGACGTCATCCCGGTGGTCCGTGGTGAGGAAGTACGCGGGCGCGCCCTGTTCGGACGCATTCACGCAGGGGAGATCACCAAACCGGCCGTAGAACCCGCCGCCGCAGTACTCGAGGCCGAAGCCCCCGTTGCCGAACTGCCCGAAGGATTCGTAGGTGGCTCTGACCTCGAAGAGCGCGGGCGGGCCGGCTCCCGGGCAGGTGGCGTCGCTCGGCGCGCACGTGACCGTAACGGTTGCCGAGCCGCTCTTTCCCCCCGCGCTGGCCGTGATCGTAGCGCTGCCTGCTCCGAGGCCAGCGACCAGGCCACTGCCCGACACCGAGGCAACTTGCGCATCGCTCGACAGCCAGTCGAACGACACGTTAGGGATGGCGGCGCCGGTCGAGTCGCGCGCGGTCGCAATGAGCTGCACGGATTGTCCCCTCTCGATGCTCGGTGCCGACGGGACGACGGAGACCGACGCGACGTGCGGTCTCGGATCGTTGACAATGACCTCAACCGTGTCAGCTGCGAATCCAGCTTTCACCTCAATGGAGTCAACGCCGGGCGCCAAGCCCAGAACGCTCGCGTGGAGGTCGGACCCGGTGACCTCCGTCAGGCCCTTGAGGGAGCGCCACACGGTGCTCGTTCCCTCCCGAACGCCGCCGCGCTCGGCAGTCAGCGTCGCCGTGCTGTCGACCCCTAACGTGTCCGCGCGCTCATTGATGAAGACGCTCGGGATGGCGACGCGGCCGCAGCCGAGAAGATGGCCCGGGTCCGACTGGAGAGGAATTGCGTACTTGCATAGCAGTTCCTTGAGGCTCGCGGCGGTGAGTGTTGAATCGCGCGCCTTGAGGATTGCAGCAGCCCCAGCTATCTGCGGCGCCGAAAACGATGTGCCGTTTGTGAATTTCACCCCCCCGCCGTCCGCTAGCCGGCGGACATACATGACAACCTCGGCAACCGCAGAGAGCGTGACCTGTGGTCCAACGTTCGTCCCTACGTTGTTC
>DATFPD010000591.1:0-2553 GCA_035265005.1 Gemmatimonadaceae bacterium
CCGGCCGCCTCGTGCGTGCGTGACTGCGTACAGATCTATTCGAATGCGCTGCCAACTATCGGGCGCGTCCTGGTTCGTCAGAGCCGTTCATCCCGCGTCCCGCGTCCCGCGTCCCTACCGTTCTCAGTGGTTCGTCCCCCCGAACGAGTTCCCGCGCTGGGCAACCGTCTGCGGGACCGGGCGGGCGGAGTAGACCGCGTCGCCGTTGGTGCCGCTCGAGACCTCGCAGTGCGCCTGGAACTCGCTGTACAGAATGCAGAAGGTGCCCGACGCGTCCCAGCGCTGCGACCAGCGGTGCATGACCTCGCGGTCCGGCGCCGAGAAGGTCGTGTAGGGCATGCCGTTGAACTTGGCGATGTGCGTGTGCACCGTGCCGATCCATTCGGGCGGCCGGCACTCCCGCAGCGACGAGGCCGCCGAGACGCGCGCCGAGTCGGCGAAGGCCGGCTCGAGCCGGGAGACCTTGGTGATGTGGACCGCGCCCTCTTCGACGAACCCGCCGATGCAGGCGACGCGCTCTTCGCCGGCGGCCATGCTCTCCTCCCAGAGGAGCTGGAGGGCGGTGCGGGACTGCGAGCCGAAGCGGAACGTGCCGGCGTCGAACTCGCTGTCGGGGCGGGCGGGGGAGGCGGCGTATGCGTCCGTCGATGCGGGCGCCTCGGCGTTCGCCTTCGCCCGCGACCAGAACTGCGCGTCAGCGACTCGGGGAAGGGCGGCCACCAGCGCCGCCACACTCAGTACGACGATCTTCCGGTACGACATAACGACAACTCCCGTGCGCCGACTCGCACGCGTTCTCAGCCACATCAACGGTCCGACAGTTCAGCATACGCCGACTCCTGACCAGTTCTCGGTACCCGCTAAAAGCATGGGCCATGCCACGCGCCATCCGTCCCCGCGTTCCCCCGGGATGCCAATTCGGTCCGCGAGAGCGGGTTAGGCGCCTCACACGCAGTCTGGAGCGCGTCCCACGCGTCAGGCTCGTGGCCCCGCGCCTCCCCGCACTGTATACTGCGCCGCCCGCCTGATCTCCTGGCACGCCCCTCTTCCGGGACGGGCTGTGAAGCTGGACCATGGAGGCACAGAGACACCGCGGAAGGGCACACGGACGAGGGGCCCCCCTGCCGGTCGGCTTCGCTGAAGGGCAGTTCAACCACCGAGGGCACAGAGGACACCGAGGGAGCGCCCCGAGGCCGGGATGCCGAGTCAAAGGATTCCTGCCTGCCCGGGGTAGTGGCGCTCCCTCTGTGTCCTCTGTGCCCTCGGTGGTTGAATTCGCAGTTCACAGATCATCCCGGCCGGGGGCCCCTCGTCCCTGTGCCCCTCCTCCGTGTCGCTGTGCCTCTGTGGTCGATTTCATTAACGCCTCCCGGTCGAGCGATCCACCAGCTCTCCCACCAATGACCTCTTCCCACAAGACCCTCCACCTTGCCGCGCCCATCGCGCTGAGCTGCCTCATGGCCTGCGGGCGCGGCGACGAAGGGCAGAAGCAGGACTCCGCCGCCACTGCGCCGGCCCCCGCGAAGGGCGCCGCGGACGCCGGCGGCGGGCCGTTTGCGTACGTCACGAACGAGGACTCGGACGACATCACCGTCATCGACACGCGCACCGACTCGGCGGTGGGGACGATCTTCGTGGGGAAGCGGCCGCGCGGGATCACGATCACGCCGGACGGGCGGCGGCTCTTCGTCGCGGTGAGCGGCTCGCCCAAGGCACCGCCCGGCGCCGACGAATCGAAGCTCCCGCCCCCGGACCGCGCGGCCGACGGCGTCGCCGTGATCGACCTCGCCACGCGCACCCTCCAGCGGACGCTCAAGAGCGGCACCGATCCCGAGTCCTTCGCCGTCACGCCGGACGGCCGCACGCTCTACGTCTCGAACGAGGACGCGGGCACCGCGACCGTGCTCGACGTCGAGTCCGGGAGCGTGAAGCAGACGGTGAAGGTCGGCGGCGAGCCCGAAGGGGTGACGATGAGCCCGGACGGGAAGTTCGTCTACGTCACGAGCGAGGAGGGGAGCGAGGTCAGCGTCATCTCGACCGGCGACAACCGCGTCGTCGCCACCTTCAAGACCGACAAGCGCCCGCGCTCCTCGGCCTTCCTCCCCGACGGCTCGCGCGCCTACGTGACCACGGAGCTCGGCGGCGTCGTGCACGTCGTGGACGCCCGCGCGCACACGGTGATGAAGACGATCCGGCTCCCCGGCACCGGCGCGAAGCCGATGGGCGTCGTCGTCGCCCCGGACGGCCGCCGAGTCTACGTCTCGACCGGCCGCGGCCGCACCGTCGCCGTGATCGACGCCGCCACCGACTCCGTCGTCGCCACGGTCGACGCCGGCGACCGCCCCTGGGGCCTCGCCCTCAGCGCCGACGGCCGGAAGCTCTACACCGCCAACGGCCCCTCGAACGACGTCTCCGTGATAGCCACCGACTCGCTCCGCGTGATCAAGAAGATCAAGGCCGGGCGGGTGCCGTGGGGGGTGGTGGTGGGGAGGTAGGGCGACGCGCGCGTCGCCTCTAGTCCCAGACCGCCTTGTCCGCGTTCTTCGCCGAGTC
>DATFPD010000592.1:0-7402 GCA_035265005.1 Gemmatimonadaceae bacterium
CCCGTCGGCATCCTCGACCAGCAGGATCGTCTCGCTGCCGGGCAGTTCGGCGGCAACGGTCGCCGCGCGCGGGGTGGGCGGGAGATCAGCGGCAACGCGCGGCAAGTAGACCTCGAAGGTTGCGCCCGCGCCCGGCGCGCTGTGGACCCAGATGAACCCCTCGCTCTGCTTGACGATTCCGTATATGGTGGCCAGGCCCAGCCCCGTGCCCTGCCCCAACTCCTTGGTGGTGAAGAACGGCTCGAAGATGCGCGCGCGAGTCGCGTCGTCCATCCCGGTGCCGGTGTCCGAGACCACGAGCGAGACGTACGACCCGGGCGCCACGCTCGGCGGGTCGCCGGCGGCGGCGCCGCCGCCGGGGATCTGCACGTTGGCGGTGCTGATGTGCAGCGTGCCGCCGGCCGGCATCGCGTCGCGCGCGTTCACCGCCAGGTTCATGATCACCTGCTCGATCTGCCCGGGGTCGGCCAGCACGGGGCCCAGCATCGGGTCGGCGGAGATGATCACGCGGACGTCGGAGCCGATCATCCGGCGCAGCAGCGGCTCCATCTCGGCGGCCACGCCGTTCAGGTCGATCACCCGCGGCCGCAGGAGCTGCCGGCGGCTGAACGCCAGGAGCTGGCGGGTGAGCTCCGCCGCGCGGTCGGCGGCGCGCAGGATCTCCCGCACGTCGGCGCGCCGCGGGTCGTGCTCGGTCATCGCCTCCTGCACGAACTGGCCGTAGGCGCGGATCGCCGTCAGCAGGTTGTTGAAGTCGTGCGCGACGCCGCCCGCCAGCAGCCCCACGGCCTCCATCTTCTGCGCCTGCCGGAGCTGATCCTCCAGGCGGACGCGGTCGGTGATGTCGCGGACGAACGCCTGCATGTCGCGCCCGACGAGCCGCGAGGTGATCTCGACCTGCACCACCCCGCCGTCCTTCCGCCGCAGCCGCCGCTGGCTGAGCAGCGTGCGCCCCGCCTGGAGCGCGCGCAGCCGCTCCTCGGTGCCCTCCATCTCCTCGGGGAGCAGCACGTCGGGGACGCGCAGCGTGAGCAGCTCGTCGCGCGTGTAGCCCAGCATCTCGCAGAAGCGGCTGTTCACCGCGGTGATGCGCCCGCCATCGCCCATGTCCACGACGCAGATGCCGTCCGACGCCTGCTCGATCAGCGCCCGGTAGCGCTGCTCGCTCCGCCGCACCGCGTCCTCGGCGCGCTTGCGCTCGCTGATCTCGCTCGAGACGCCGACGATCGCGGCGACCTGCCCGGACTCGTCGAGCACCTTCGAGACGCTGAGCCAGACCGGGAAGCGGCGGCCCGCGCGGTCCGCCACCTCGAGCTCCCCGAGCCACGGCTCGCCGCGGATGACGCCGGCGAAGAGCGCCGTGGTCTCGGCCGCGGTCAGCTCGCTCGGCGTGACCTCCTTGATGCTGCGCCCGACGGCCTCGGCGGCGGTCCAGCCGTACAGCTGCTCGGCGGCGCGGTTCCAGTAGATCACCACGCCGCGCGTGTCGGCGGCGACGACCGCCTGCCCCACCGCGTCCAGCAGGCCGGCGCGCAGGCGCAGCGCCTCGAGCGTCTGGTGCTCGCGCGTGATGTTCCGGTACTGCACCGCGAGGCCGCCGGGGTACGGCGTGGCGGTGATGCAGAACCACCAGCCGCCGTCGCGGGCCTGGGAGCGCGCCTCGAACTCGACCGGCCGCCGCTCGGCCATCGCCCGGCGGTAGTGCTCCTCGTAGGTGGTGCCGACGAGCTCGGGGAACGCCTCCCAGATCGACGCGCCGAGGAGGGCGACGGCTGGCTTGCGGGAGAACGTCAGCGCCGCCGCGTTCACGTACACGAAGCGCCAGCCCTCATCCACGAGAAAGAGGGGGTCGGCGATGGCGTCGAGCACGCCGGCGTCGACGAGCCGGGGCGAGGTCACGTTCGTGGACTGCGGACCGTTCATCACTGCATGGTGATAGCCGATCGGCGACGCCGGCGCCAGGGGCGCCGAGTCCTAACGCGGTTCCCCCTTCCCCACCAGCGCTCGCAGCTCGACCGCCATCCGCCGCAGATCGGCCGCGCGCTCGCGCACTTCGGGGGGCGGCGGCTGGACGCCGCGGCCGCGCCGCGCGCCGATGTAGCCGACGAGTGTCGTGTCGGCGAAGTAGTAGCGGTGCTCGGCACGGCGGACGACGCGGACGAACCCGCCGCTGTCGGCCAGCTCGCTGCTCAGCGGCCGCTCGTACTGCTCCTCGACCTGGTACGCGAAGATCAGCGTGTCGTTCCAGAAGTAGAGCTGCTCGCGCAGCCGCCCGGTCTCGCCCAGGTGCCGCGCCGCGATCTTTCGCACCCCGGCGTCGGAGAACCAGCCGTCCACCTCCCCGCCTTCCGTCGAGTACTGACCCGGCGCCAGGTCGCGCCGCACGTGCACGTAGTCGGGCAGCCCGCGCTCGATGATCGCGTAGCGCCGGCGGATGCGCGACACGGCGGCGTCCAGCTCGGCGCGCTCGGCGGGGGGGCGCTCCTGGCCAGCCGCCGCCGCCAGTGGTAGGGTGACGAGCGCGCCGATGAGGAGCAGCAGCAGTCGCAGCGTGCGGTGCGGGTGACGGTGCGGGTGACGGTGCGTGTGACGGCGCATGTGCCGGAAGTTCGACGGCCGCCGCGGGCACCGCCAGTGCGGCTGCCTAACCAGCGCGGGGCGACGGCCGGCAGCTGTCGGAAAGGCGCCCGCATGGCGCCAGTACGTGGCCACCACCTCCCTTCGTCGGGCCCCGCCGGGCGTGCCTGGCGACGCGGATGACGCAGTTGCTGGCGCTTTGGGACCATCTTATGTTTCTCTGATTACCGAGCTCGTGCGGGCCCTCAGCGTGGAGCGTGGAACGTGGCTCTGACCCGTAATCGTACGTGGCGTGGCGCCCTGGGCGTGCTCGCCCTGGCACTCATCGGAACGGCGTGCGCGGGCGACAACCCGGTGGCGCCGAACAACGACGGCGGCACCGACAACGGCGGCATCGCGAACGGCGAGACGGGACGCCTGGTGCGCGCCAGCCGCTCGCGCCCGCTCGCGGCGCGCGTCGGCACGGTGCTCTCGGACCGCCCGACCGTCCGGGTGTCGGACGAGGCCGGGCAGCCGCTGGCCGGCGTCACCGTGCACTTCCGCGTCGTGAACGGCGGCGGGCAGCTGACGGACGCCGTGGTCACGACCGACGCCCACGGCCTCGCCAGGCTCGGACGCTGGACGCTCGGCGGCGCCCCCGGCGCCAACGTCCTCCGCGCGCGCGTGGACCGCACGGAGCTCGTCGACTCGATCGACTTCGAGGCCGACGCGGTCACGCACCCGGCGGGCACCCTCGGCCCGCGCATCGACCTGCCCGGCGGCCCGTTCAGCGTCGCCTTCTCCCGCAAGGGACTGGCGATGGTCACGCGCCATTACGTCGACCTGCTGAGCGCGATCGACCTCGAGTCGAACACGGTCATCGGCAGCATCGCCACCGGCCGCGACCCGGTCGAGGTCGCGTTCGACTGGGACGGCAACAACGCGTTCGTCACGCACCAGTTCAACCAGAACGTGGGCGTGTCGGTGGTGACCCTCGGCGGCAGGCCCGACGAGGGGACGTGGGCCTCCTCCACGGCCACGAGCGCGATCGCGGTCGGAGGGGACCCGTGGCGGATCAAGCCGAACCCCGACTACTCGCGGCTGTTCGTGACCTCCAACGTCGGGATCATCACCGAGATCGACCCGACGAAGAAGAAGGCGGTGGCGAGCTACAACTACGGCGTGCCAGTCAACGGCGTCGCCTTCCACCCGAACGACACGCTCGTCTACTTCACCGCGAAGACCGCCGGCAAGCTGTTCGAGCTGAACCGCTGGACCGGCGACTCGCGCGAGCTCACCATCGGCGGCTTCCCGCAGGAGGTCGTGCTGAGCCCGGACGCGAGCGAGATGTACGTGGCCGACGAGACGGGGAACGCGCTGCACGTCCGGAACACGGCCACCGGCGCCGCGATCGCGACGGTGCCCGTGGGCGGCCCGGCGTTCGGCGTCGCCATGTCGCCCGACAGCGCGCAGCTCTACGTGACGCTGTCGCAGGCCGGCAAGGTGGTGGTCGTGGACCGCGCCGCGCGCTCGGTCGTCAAGACGATCGAGACCGGCGGCGTGCCGCGCCGGGTGGCGTTCAACCGCTTCGGGACGCTCGCGATCATCCCTAACGAGTCCGGCTGGATCGACATCGTCCGCTGACGGCGGGCGACGACGACGAGGTGAAGGGGCCCGGCGCGTGGTGACGCGGCCGGGCCCCTTCGCCGTCCGCGGGGCGCTCGCTCAGCCGGCCAGCCAGCCGGTCGTCGCGTAGAGGCGCAGGTCGGCGGAGAGCCGGAACCCCGCGCCGGCCGCCCGCGCCGCGGCGCGCACCCGCGCCACCCCCTGCGCGTACTCCTCGTCGCCGATCACCATCAGCTGCGACGTGCTCGTCCGCTCGAGCAGCCGCAGCTCGGCCGCGCGCTCCATCGTGACGCTCGCGGGCGCGTGCTGCGCGACCCGCGTCTCCACGCGCGCGAAGCCGGCCGCCGCCATCAGCCGTCGAAGCGTGTCGGCGGACGGGTAGCGCACCAGGTCGGCGGCGCGCGCGGTGGGGAAGTAGTCGTACACCCACCACTGGTCGCCGCCCGCGTGCGGGTCGAGCCCGACGACCATGAGCCCGCCCGGCGGCCGCAGGACGCGCCGCGCCTCGGCGACGAACGCCGCCACGTCCGCGAAGTGGTGGGCGGCGTTCACGCACAGCACGCGATCCACGCTCGCCGCGCGCCACGGCAGCGCCTCGGCGCGGGCGCGGCAGAGCAGCGCCGCCGGGGCCGCGGCGCGGGCGCGCTCCAGCATCCCCCACGACGGGTCGACCCCGGCGGCCACCGCCACCACGTCGGCCAGCGCCGACAGCCAGTGTCCCGTCCCGCACCCGACCTCGAGCAGGTCCGGCGGCGCGGGGCCGGCCGCGAACGCCCGCGCCGCGCGCTCGACGTCGGCGAAGCGCTGTCCCTGGTAGCGGCGCCCGTAGTCGGGCGCGACCGCGTCGTAATCCACGCGCCTGGTCATCCTCGGCAAAGTTAACCGCCGCCGGGGTGGCCAGCCGGGCTCGCGCTCTTGACGGCCGGCGGGCCGCGTCCGAGGTTCGCATGGTGAAACAGCGTTCCAAGTCTGCCGTTCGCGCGGCGCCCGGCACCCAGGCCGTGGTGCGCGCCCTGGCGATCCTCGAGGCGCTCGGGGGCGCGTCCGGGGAGCGCGGGCTCTCCGAGCTCGCGGCCGACCTGGCGCTGAACAAGACCACCGTCTTCCGCCTGCTCGGGGCGCTGGAGCGCCGGGGCTTCGTCGCGCGCCACGGAACGCACGGCGCGTACTCGTTAGGCCCGAACCTCATCAGCCTGGGTGCGCGGGCGAGCCGCGCGACGAGCCTCCCCGCCGCCGCCCGCCCGACGATCGAGCGGCTGGCGGCGCTCACCGGGGAGACCGTGACGCTCGAGGTGCTCGTCGGCGACGAGGTGCTGATCATGGACGAGGTGCGCGGCCGGTTCCTGGTGCGCACGATGCCCGAGGTGGGCACGCGCTGGCCCGCGCACGCCACCTCGACGGGCAAGGCGCTTCTGGCCGCCGGCCGCTTCGGGCCCGGGGCCGCCGGGGCGCGCCCGGCGTCCGCCGGGGCCGCCGCCGCCGCCCCGCGGCTGGAGCGGCTGGAGCGGCTCACGCCAGCCACCATCACGACGCGCGAGCGGCTGGACGAGGAGCTCGCCGACGTCTGGCACCGCGGGTTCGCGGTCGCGAACGAGGAGCTCGAGCCGGGGTTCATCGCCGTCGGCGCGGCGGTGACGGGGGTGGAGGGGCGCGCGGTCGCCGCGGTCAGCGTCGGCGGCCCGGTGGCGCGCATCGGGGTGGACCGCACGGGCGCACTCGGCGCGCTGGTTCGCGACGCCGCCAACGAGATCTCGCGCCGCCTCGGGGCGGCGCTCCCAGACAGCTAGCCGACCGACCCCGCTTCCGCCCTCCCACGCACCCCTCTCACCGAGGACCACCATGCAACACGCCCGTCGTCCGTGGCGCACCGCTCTCGCCGTGCTACTGCTCGCCGCGGCCGGAGCCGGAGCGCGCCCCGCGCTCGCCCAGGCCAGCGGCACCGTACGCGGCACCGTCATCGACTCCGCCACCCGCCAGGGTGTGCCCGGCGTCCAGATCTCCGTCATCGGCTACACGCGCGTGGCGGCCACCAACGAGGCCGGCGCGTTCAGCCTTCGCGTCCCGTCGGGGCGGGTGACGCTGCGCGTGCAGCGCATCGGCTACGCGCCGCAGGAGCGCGGGCTGAGCGTCGGGGTCGAGGAGACCGTGGTCGCGGACTTCACACTCCGCCAGGTCGCGCAGATCCTCGCCGGCGTCGTCTCGATCGGCTACGGGAGCACGACGCGCGAGAACCTCACGAGCGCGGTGTCGTCGGTGCGGGCCGAGGAGATCCAGAACACGCCGGTCGCCGGGCTCGACGCCGCGCTCCAGGGGAAGATGCCCGGGGTGCAGGTGATCCAGAACGCCGGCAACCCGGGCAACGGGATCTCGATCCGCGTGCGCGGCCCGGCGTCGGTCAACGCCGGCAACCAGCCGCTCTACGTCGTGGACGGCGTGCCGATCCTCCAGGAGAACTTCACGCAGCTCGGCATGGGCGGGCAGGACATCACCGCGATCACCGGCCTCAACGCGGACGAGGTCGAGTCGATCGACGTCCTCAAGGACGCGTACGCGACCGCCATCTACGGCTCGCGCGGCTCCAACGGCGTGGTGCTCGTCACCACGAAGCGCGGCCAGGTCGGCAAGACCCGGATCAGCTTCAACTCGTACGTCGGGCGGCAGGACACGCGCGAGCGGCTCGACCTGCTCGACGCGCAGCAGTACGTCGAGATCTTCAACGAGAGCGCCAAGAACGACGGCTACGCCCCCAAGGACTACGACTTCGTCCCGGGGACGGACGACTCGGCGACCTTCGACTGGCAGGACGCCGTGTTCCGCTCGGCGCCGGTGAGCGACGTGCAGCTCGGGCTCAGCGGCGGCAGCGACCGCATCCAGTACTTCGTCTCCGGGTCGAACTTCGACCAGACGGGGGTCGTCATCGGCTCCCGGTACCGTCGTCAGGCGGCGCGCGTGAACGTGGACGTCGGCGCCACCGGCAGCCTGTTCGTGCGCACGTCGATCGGACTGTCGCGCGAGGACAACGACCGCATCGAGGGCGACGGCAGCCTCGACGGCGTCGTCACCAACGCCATCGGCATGCAGCCGATGCGGCCGATCTACGGCGCCAACACGGCGGGCTACGGCGGCAACGCCGAGGGCCTCCGCTACTCCAACCCCGTCGCGCTGGCGAACCTGAACTCGACCCACCTCGGCACGCTGCGGGCGCTGGGGAACGTCGAGG
>DATFPD010000593.1:0-8087 GCA_035265005.1 Gemmatimonadaceae bacterium
GGGCGCACGGTGAGCCCGGACCTCTACGTCGCGGTCGGGATCTCGGGGGCCATCCAGCACCTCGCCGGGATGCGCACGTCGAGGACGATCGTCGCCATCAACAAGGACAAGGAGGCGCCGATCTTCAAGGTGGCCGACTACGGCGTCGTCGGCGACGTGTTCGAGGTCGTGCCGGCGCTGACCGCGGCGGTGCGCGACGCGCGGAGCAAGGGCCACTAGGACCACTAGGCGGCGGGGCGCGGCGCACGCGTTATGCATCTGCGCACGTGAAGCGGGGCGGCGCGCCGAGTCAACCGGCGCGCCGCCCCGCGCTCGTTTTCGCGACGCGATGGGCGAAAACACGATCAATACACGAGACCCCCTCCAAGGTTCCCACGAAAATTGCCGGCTAAGTTCTTTCGCGTCAGGCAGTTGTGTGGCAAAGGCCTTGCATTCGGTGTGGCGTGCGCGCGGCGGTCGCGCGCGCACGTCGAACCCAAATGAGTGAGGTCTCATGAAGAAGTTTCTGGTTGGTGCCGCGCTCGCTGTCGCGGCCATCGCGCCGGTGGGCGCGCAGGAGTCGGTCGTGAGCGGGAAGCCCTCGGTCTTCCAGATCACGCCTTACGTCGGCTACGCGAAGTACGGCGACCACTTCGAGTTGCCCAACGGATTCGAGTTCACGAACGACGACGCCGCCGTGTTCGGCGTGCAGGCGGGCTTCGATTTCACCCGCAACCTGTCGCTCCTCGGCAACTTCGGCTACTCGAACACCCACTGGGAGTTCGAGCAGGACAATCCGAGCACCGAGATCGCGGCCGGTGACGTGGCGCTCTGGCTCTACGACGCCGACCTGCAGCTCAAGTTCCCGATGTTCATGGGCAAGTCGGCCTTCTCCCCGTTCGCCCAGGCCGGCATCGGCGCGATCAAGTTCACCGCCGACGAGGACGACTTCAACTCGTCGGGCCAGACGAACGTCGCCTACAACGTCGGCCTCGGCGCCGACTGGCAGGTCAGCGGCGTCGGCCTCCGCCTGATGGCGAAGGACTACATCTCGTCGTTCGAGTGGGATGACTTCAGCGACCTGGACGCGGGCAACACCTTCAAGGCGACCACGTCGCACAACTGGGTGTTCAGCCTCGGCCTGAAGCTCGGCTTCTAAGCACTTCCGGGCGGCGCAGGCCGCAACGCGCGACGAACGAACGGCGGCGTGGGGGCCCGGAACGACGGGTCTCCACGCCGCGTCGCGTTCCCGGGCGGCGTTCTTGTATCCCGCTTCGCCCCGGTCTAGCTTGTCGGCCATGATCGAGCCCACCGCCCTCCCGGCGACACGCGCCCGCGCCGCCCGCCGCTGGGCCGCGCCCGCGCTCACACCACTCCTCGCGCTCATCGGCCTGACGACGGCGGCGCCCGCGCTGCGCGCCCAGCAGCCCGACGCGACGGCGACGCTGCCGCGCTACAGACGCGCGTTCGCGCCGTCGGTCTCGGTCATGCTCGGGGCCTCGTCGTACGGCGAGCGCCTCAGCCGGGCGCAGGGAGACTTTCGCTACCGGCCGGGGTCGTCGTTTCTCGTCGCCCTCTGGGCCGACCGCCCGCTCACGCGGCGCACCGGACTCGTCGCCGGGCTCGCCGTCGCGCCGATCAGCGGGCAGGTCGAGGACCAGCCGCCGCCCGCCGACGCGTCGGTCTCGTACGAGCGCCTGGCGCTCGCCACCGCCGACCTCGGGATCGCCGGCCGGCTCAAGCCGTCGGCGCCGGTCTTCTTCATGCTCGGCGGCGGCGTGCTCCTCACCACCAAGGGCGTGAGCAACATCCTGCCCAACGAGCGGCTCGTCGAGCCGCACGCCGACTTCACGATCGGCATGGACGGCAAGCGCCGGCAGCGGTGGGGGTGGCGCGTGCTCTACGTGAACCGCTGGGCGTTCCCGCGCGGCGTCGGAGCGTCGGGCTTCGAGAGCCCCACGACCGCGCACGACTGGAACGTCCAGGTCGGCGCGCGGCGCATGCTCGGCGACCTCGCCGCGCTCGCCGGGGAGCGGTGAACGGCATGGGCGTCGAGAACGTCGTCTTCCTCGTCATCCTCGCGCTCGCGGCCGGCTTCTTCTCGTCCAGCGTGCAGCGGCTGGCGCGCTACGCCGCCGTCGGGCACCCGGAGAACCGCACCGACCACCCGGCCGCCCGATGGAAGAATGTCCTCACCATCGGCCTCGCGCAGACCAAGATTCTCCGGGACCCGCTCGCGGGGCTGATGCACGCGACGGTGTTCTGGGGCTTCGTCGTGCTCACCGTCGGCACGGCCGAGATCCTGGTCCAGGGCGTGTTCCCCGCCTTCTCGTACGAGCGCATCCTCCCCCGCCCGCTGTACGCGCTCTACACGCTGTCGCAGGAGGCGTTCGCGCTGTTCGTGCTCGGCGCGGTCGCGTGGCTGCTGTACCGGCGCCTGGTCATCAAGCCGCGCCGGCTCCAGGGGGACAAGGTGCACAGCGGCGACGCGATCTTCATCCTCTTGATGATCGCCGCGCTGATGGTCACGCTGCTGCTGGCGTCGGCGTTTCGCGTCGTGATCGAGCCCGAGATCGCCGGCCCCACGCGGCCGGTGTCGAGTGCGCTCGGGATGGCGTTCCGCGGCGTCGGCCGCAGCGCGGTGGCGGGGGAGGCGGTGAGCCGGTGGATGCACGCGCTGCTCATCCTCGTCTTCCTGAACTACCTGCCGTATTCCAAGCACCTGCACGTCGCGACGTCGCTGATCAACGTCTACTTCTCGAACACGAGCGGCCCCGGGCAGAAGGGCGTGATGCGCCCGATGAACCTGGAGGCCGAGGACGCCGAGCAGTTCGGCGCGGCCGACGTCGAGCACCTGTCCTGGAAGAACCTGCTGGACGGCTACACCTGCACCGAGTGCGGCCGCTGCACCGCCGCCTGCCCGGCGAACCTCACCGGCAAGGTGCTGAGCCCGCGCAAGATCATCGTCAACGTGCGGCAGCGGCTCATGGAGAAGGCGCCGCTCCTGTTAGGCGACGCCTCCGAGTTCACCGCCCCCGCGCTGGCCGCCGGCGAAGGCGCCGACGCCGGCGCGCCGACCGCGGTCGCGGCGCTCGACAACCGACTCCTCGACAACTACGTCACCGAGGAGGAGCTGTGGCAGTGCACCTCGTGCCGCGCCTGCGTGCACGAGTGCCCGGTCGCGATCGACCACCTGGATGTGATCAACGAGCTGCGCCGCGACCTGGTGCTGATGGAGTCGCGCTTCCCGCCCGAGGTGCAGCCCGCCTTCCAGAGCATGGAGCGCAACGGCAGCCCGTGGGCGTTCAGCCCCGCCGACCGCGCGAGCTGGGCCGACGGCCTCGACATCCCGACGATGGCCGAGCTGGCCGAGCGCGGCGAGCGCCCCGAGATCCTGTTCTGGGTGGGCTGCATGGGCTCGTTCGACGACCGCGCGAAGAAGATCACCGTCGCGTTCGCGCGCGTGCTCCGGGCGGCGAAGATCCGCTTCGCCATCCTCGGCCAGGAGGAGAGCTGCAACGGCGACCCGGCGCGCCGGATGGGGAACGAGTACCTGTACCAGATGCTGGCGAAGCAGGCGATCGAGACCCTCGACCGCTACCAGGTGGGCACGATCGTCACCTTCTGCCCGCACTGCTTCCACCAGATCGGCAACGAGTACCCGCAGCTCGGCGGCAACTACGACGTCATCCACCACTCCACGTTCATCGAGCGCCTGCTCGAGGACGGCCGCATTCCGCTCGCCGGCGCGAACGGCCGCGACCGGCTGCGCGTGGCCTATCACGACAGCTGCTACCTGGGCCGCTACAACGACGTCTACGACGCGCCGCGCACCACGCTCCGCCGCGCCCTGCCGGTGGTGGAGATCGTCGAGCCGAAGCGCAACCGGAGCCGGGGCCTCTGCTGCGGCGCCGGCGGCGGCCGCATGTGGATGGAGGAGCGCCAGGGCAAGCGCATCAACATCGAGCGCACCGAGGAGCTCCTCGCCACCGGCGCCGACACCCTCGCCGTCGCCTGCCCCTTCTGCATGACGATGATCACCGACGGCGTGAAGGCGAAGGACTCCGACGTGCCGGTGATGGACATCAGCGAGCTGGTGGCGAGCAGGCTGAAGAGCTGATTCGCGAATCGCGAATCGTGAATCATTCTCTCCGCAGCGTCAGCTCCATCCCGTCGTACGGCGGCGTCGTCAGGCGGCCGCTGATCTCGTTGGCGGAGGTCAGCGTGCCCGCGTAGCCGGTCGAGCCGAGCTCGGCGGAGACGAGCGTCAGCGTGACGCGCGGCGTCTCGAAGGTGCCCACCACCGTGAACGGGCCCGAGGCGATCGGGCTGGAGAAATCGCCGAGGCCGCTCACCTCGCGGCCGTTCTGCGTGAAAGTCGCCGAGAAGTGCAGCAGGTTGAGCTGCGCGTGGCCGCTCCAGTGGCCGGTGAGCGACGTCTCCGGGCCAACCGGTCCGTCCTTGTGCCCGCACCCGCCCGCGGCCGCGCCTGCGAGCGCGCAGAGGAGCGCGGTGAGGGCCCGAAGTGGAGTGCTCCGCGTGCGGCGGCTGCGCATCATGCCGGACGAAGACTCAAGCTTCGCGCCAGCGACCGGCCGCGGCCGGGTCGGGGTCCCGATCAGCCCGGCGGGGGAAGCGCCTCGCCGCCCGGGCGGCTCGGGGCGGACGGACGCCCGCGGGCGTCCTCCACGGTGATCGTCAGGCGCACGCCCAGGAGCTGCGCCGAGACCCGGGCGCCGCACCCCGGGCAGGAGATGGCGAATCGCGGGCGGTCGAGGCCGGAGTCGAGCGTGGTGCCGCAGTTCGGGCAGAAGAGCCGGCCGATCGGCACCGTCCGCCCCTGCACGGGGCGGTTCATCGCCACCACCGCGGTCTCCGCGCTCGGCGACGCCGGCGTGCGTGCTGTCGGGGGAAGCTTGGCGGTGAGCATGTCGTAGAGCATCTGCACCTCGCGCGGGCTCATCCCCGCGAGCTGCGCTTCGGTCGCCAGCCCGCGGCGGCGCAGGATCTCTCCCAGCACCTGCGCGTTGGCGGCGTCCGAGGTCACCGCGCCGGACGGCCGCCCCGCGGCCGGACGTCCCTTCGCGCGGCCGCGCAGCGACCGGCCCGCGGCGACGATGGCGCCGCACGCCAGGGCGAAGATGATCGCGCCCGCGATCGCGAAGAGGACCTTGTCCGACATGGGTGGCGTCTCCGGGGCGCATTCCGGCAGTTCGCGTACCGGCGCGCCGGCGCTCAGCCGCCGACGGCCGGGCGGGGGACGCGCCCCGCCGGCCACGTGATCTCGTAGACGTTGATCGTCTGCCGGATCTCGCCGGCCTCGTAAGGCACGCGGTCGGCGATCCGGACCTCCAGGCCGCGTCCCGCGCACTCCTCCATCCAGGCGTCCACGGCCACGCGGCCGGGGTCGGTCATGAGTCCCACGCCGCCTCGCGCCACCGTGCGCGCGAAGGCGTACGCCAGCAGCGCCGCGTACGACCGCTCGTACAGCACGTCCGACGCGACCACGAGATCGAACGTGCCCAGGTCGGCGGGAAAGTGGCGCCAGTCCACCATGCGCGCCGTGATCTGGACTTCGGCGTTCCGCCACGCGTTCACCTGCGCGAACTCCAGTGCGTCGTCGTAGTAGTCGGTCGCCGTGACGTCGAACCCGGCGCGCGCGGCCGCGGCCGAGACGAGTCCCGACCCGCAGCCGAGCTCCAGCAGCGTGCGCCCGCGCCCGTCCTCCGCCGCCACGCGCGCCGCCAGCGCGTGCGCCGAGGGCCAGAGGTCGGCCCAGTAGGGAAGCCGGTCGTCGCGAACGAAGTCATCCTCGCTGATGAGATCGTCCGCGTTCGCCGGATGCAGCACGTCGATCGGCCGGCCGCGCACCTCCACGCGCGAGACCGTGGTGCGAAAGCGGCGCTCCAGCTGCTCGGCCAGCGCCTCGACCCGTTCCGGCTCGGCGCTCACAGCGCGAGCTCCTCGCTCGCCGCCGCCCCGTCGCCCAGGGGGAGGGCGCTCAGCGTCTCCCCGGCGTCCACGCGCTGGCGGTCCTCGGGGACCACCAGCAGCGCGTTGGCGAGCGCCATCGACGTGAGGATCCCCGAGCCCTGCGGCCCCGTCAGGCGCGCCGAGTGGCCGCCGCCCTCGCGCGGCGAGACGACCACGCGCAGGAAGTGCGTGAGGCGCGCGCCGGTGGTCACGGTCTCCTCGAGGACGACCGGCATCGGTCGGACGAAGAGCCGCGTGTGGCCGAGCATGCGCCGCACCGCCGGCCGCGCGAACAGCTCGAACGTGACCATCGCCGAGACCGGGTTGCCGGGCAGGCAGATCCACGGCGTGCCCCGCGGCAGACTGTCGCGTTCCGGGGCGCCGCCGACGACCCCGAAGCCGATCGGGGCGCCGGGGCGCATGCGCACCTTCCAGAACCGGATGTCCGCGCCGAGCGAGGCCATCACCTGCTGCGTGTAGTCGAACTCGCCCACCGACGCGCCGGCCGAGCTGACGATCAGGTCGCACCCGGCGGCGCGCAGGACGTGCTCGCGCAGCGACTCCGGCGTGTCGGCCGCCGTGCCCAGGAGGCACGGCTCGCCCCCCGCCTGCCTGACGAGGGCGTGCAGGGTGTAGCTGTTCGAGCTGACGATCTTCCGCCCGGCGAGCGCCTCGTGGAACCGGTCGAGGTCCACCAGCTCGTCGCCGGAGCCCAGGATCGCGACCCGCGGGCGGCGGTAGACGTCCACCGTCGCGGCGCCGCACGACGCCAGCACGCCGATCTGGGCCGCGCCGATCGGCGTGCCCGCGTCGAGCACCACGCGCCCCGCCTCCAGGTCCTCGCCGGCGAAGCGCACGTTGCGCCCCACGTCCCGCGCGTTGCGCACCGTCACGCGCGTCGTGCCGCCGTCGGTGTCCTCCACGCGCACGACGGTGTCGGCGCCCGCCGGCAGCGGCGCGCCCGTCATGATGCGCATGGCCTCGCCCGCCGCGAGCGCGCGCGAGGCGAAGGCGCCGGCGGCGATCGTCTCCGCCACCGGGAGCGACACGGGGCGCTCGGCGGACGCGCCCGCCACGTCGTCGCCGCGCACCGCGTAGCCGTCCATCGCCGAGTTGTCCCACGGCGGGAGCGTCAGCGGCGCGGCGACCGGCGTGGCGAGCACGCGGCCGAGCGCGTCCAGCAGCGGCACCCGCTCCACCGGCATCCGCCTCACCCCGGCGAGGATCAGCGCACTCGCCTCGCCGACGCCCAGCATCAGCGGCCGCTCGGCTCCTCGTACTGCATCGACGCGAGCATCACCGCCACGCGGTCCTGCACCTGCTCCACCGCGCGCACCGAGGCCGTCCAGTTGTTGCAGAGCATGCTGAACAGCAGGAGCTGCCCGTCGGCCGTGGTCACGTAGCCGCTCAGCGATCGCGCCTTGTCGATGAACCCCGTCTTCGCGTGCACGTTGCCGGCGGCGGGCGTCCCCCGCATGCGGCCGGCGATCGTGCCGTCCACGCCGGCGATCGGGAGCGCGTCGTAGAACACGGCGAACGCGGTGTCGCGCCGCATGGCGTCGAGCACGTGGACGATCGTCTCCGGCGTCACGAAGTCGTGGCGTGAGAGCCCGCTGCCGTCTCGCACCGCGAAGCCGTCCGGCTGCGCGCCCCACGCCACCAGCTGCGCCTCGACCACCTTCCGCCCCGCGTACGCAGTCCCGGCGCCGCCGCGCTCCAGCCCCAGCGTCTTGAGCAGCACCTCCGCCACCTGGTTCTGCGACGGCTTCTCGAACGCCGGCATCACCTCGCGCAGCGGCGGCGAGAGGACGGTGAACAGCGCCGAGTCGGCCCTTGGGGCGTCGCCCGGGCGGGGCTCGGACGCGGCCGCCCCGGGCGCCGCCGGGCGCCGCGCGCCGGCCGAGGCCTTTGCGTGCGCTGGAGGCGGCGGCGGCTGCGGAGGCCCGACCTGCATGCCTCGCTCGGCCAGGGCCTCGCCTAACGCCGTCAGGTACGCGCCCCCGGGGTCGCGTTGCGCGATCGAGACCACCTCGCTGTCGCCGGCCACCACGTAGCCGGTGAGCACCAGGTCGCCGGTGGCGCTGTCGCGGCCCACGCGCACCTTGGTCTCGCCGAGCTTGACGCTGTCCTGCTGC
>DATFPD010000594.1:0-3247 GCA_035265005.1 Gemmatimonadaceae bacterium
CCTGCCCCACTCATACCCACCGACGCAAACGGCCGGCCCTCTCGGACCGGCCGTCGCGTAGAGTAGCGGGGGCGGGATTTGAACCCGCGACCTTCGGGTTATGAGCCCGACGAGCTACCAGGCTGCTCCACCCCGCGTCAGCGCCCGAAAGGTACATTCCGCGTTCGCGATGTCAAGGCCGCCCGCGGGGCCCCGACGAGTCGGAATCCGGCTCGTTGAACCGGTAGAGAAGCTCCCGGTCCCCACGCACCATTCCGAACTTCTCGCGGGCGACCCGCTCCTGCGCCTCCGGGTCGATCGCGAGCGCCTTCCGCCAGCTCGCCAGCGAATCCACCTCCCGTCGCAGCGAGTCGATGGCGAACTCCAGCGACCGCTTCCGCGCTCGCTGCCGGAAGAGGTCGCTCGTCCCGTACTCGCCGCCCTGCACGGCGAAGACCAGGGCGGCCAGGACGATCGACAGCCAGACGATGCGTTTCATCCGAAGGAGTCTTGTTCAGCGTCCCGCGGGCGGCTGTGCCGCCCAGCAGTCCCCTCAAAAAAATCAAAGTCCATAAATCGCTCCGCCAGGATACTCCGCCGCCTCGCCGAGCTGCTCCTCGATGCGGAGGAGCTGATTGTACTTCGCGACGCGGTCGGTGCGCGAGGCCGAGCCGGTCTTGATCTGGCCGGCGCCGGTGCCCACCGCGAGGTCGGCAATGAAGGTGTCCTCGGTCTCACCCGAGCGGTGCGAGATCACCGACATGTAGCCGGCGGCGCGCGCCATCTCGATCGCCTCCAGCGTCTCGGTGAGCGTTCCGATCTGGTTCACCTTGATCAGGATCGCGTTGCCGACCTCGCTCTCGATCCCGCGCTTGAGGCGCTCGGTGTTGGTGACGAACAGGTCGTCGCCGACGAGCTGGCAGCGCTCGCCCACGGCCTTCGTCAGCTTCGCCCACCCCTCCCAGTCGTCCTCGGCCAGTCCGTCCTCGATCGAGACGATGGGGTACTCCTCGAGCCAGCGCGTGTAGAGCTCGATCATCCCATCGGCGTCCTTCTTCCCCGCCCCGGACTTCTTGAACGTGTAGGTGCCGCCCTTGTACAGCTCCGAGGCCGCCACGTCGAGCGCCAGCGCCACCTCGCGGCCGGGGGCGTAGCCGGCCGCCTCGATCGCCTCGATGATGATCTTCAGCGCCTCCTCGTCATCCTTGAGGTCCGGCGCGAAGCCGCCCTCGTCGCCCACGCCGGTGGCGAGCTTCCGCTTGACGAGCACCTTCTTCAGCGCGTGGAAGACCTCGGCGCCCGTGCGCAGCGCGTCGGCGAAGCTCTCGGCGCCGACCGGGACGACCATGAACTCCTGGAAGTCCACCGTGTTCGTCGCGTGCGCGCCGCCGTTCACGATGTTCATCATCGGCACGGGCATCGTGCGGGCCATCGGACCGCCTAGGTAGCGGTAGAGCGGCAGCCCGACGTCCTCGGCCGCCGCGCGCGCCGTCGCCAGCGAGACGGCCAGGATCGCGTTGGCGCCGAGGTTCCCCTTGTTGGGCGAGCCGTCCAGCTCGATCAGCGTGCGGTCGATGAGCATCTGGTCGGTGGCGACCATGCCGCTGAGCGCGGGCGCGATCTTCGACTCGATGTTCTCGACCGCCTTCTGCACCCCCTTGCCGAGGTAGCGGGCGGAGTCGCCGTCGCGCAGCTCCAGCGCCTCGTGCTCGCCGGTGGACGCACCGCTCGGCACGGCGGCTCGGCCGGCCGCGCCGCTCGCCAGGATGACGTCGGCCTCGACGGTGGGGTTGCCGCGGCTGTCGAGGATCTCGCGGGCGGTGATCTCGATGATGGTAGACATGAAGGGGGGAAGCTCGGTCCTGGGACGGTCGGTCGGTGAAAGTCGGTCGGCGCCTCGACGTTAGGCGCCGCGGGTGAACGCTAGCGCGCCGGCGCGTCCGCCGGGGCGTTGGGCTCGGCGTCCGGGCTGTCGACGCCGTAGATCTCGCGCATCGCCGCGGCCATGCGCTCGCGCACCTCGGCGGCCAGGCGGTCGCGGTCCTCGTAGCCGAGCCCCGCCGTGGGGACCGGCTCGAGGAAGTGGATGTCCACGTCGCCGGAGCGCAGCCACCAGCTCCCGCGCGGCAGCACGTGGATCGTGCCGTGGATGATGGTCGGAACAATGGGCACGCCCGAGGCGATGGCGAGCACGAAGGGGCCCTTCTTGAACGGGCGGATGGCGTACGTCGTGCCGCGCGTGCCCTCGGGGAAGACGACGACCGGGTCGCCGGCGCGGATGCGCAGCGCCGCCTGCTGGTACGCCGCGAACGCCGCCTTGCGGTTCTCCCGCTCGATCTCGACGGTGCCGACCGCGCGCATGCCGGGGCCGAAGATCGGGATCCGGCCCAGCTCCGCCTTCGCCACGAACTTGAAGCGCGGGAGCACCGCCACCAGCGCCGTGACGTCGAACCAGCTCAGGTGGTTGCAGACGTAGATGTGCGGCGCCGGGTCGAGCATGCGCTCCTCGTTGTGCACCCGCAGGCGCATGCCGCCGGCGGCGTTCAGAGCGCGCGCCCACACGCGCGGGAGCCACTCGAAGAGACTGCCCTTCCGGTCCTTGAGCCCGAGATTCGCGGCGATCACCACGATCGCGGCGAACGGCGGCGTGAGGGCCAGCAGGACGATGAACCCGAGGAGCGTGCGCATCAGGGAGAAAAGTGGTCGTGCCCGGGGGGCAGGTCAACGCGATCCCCGCGAAACCTCGTCTCGACTCCGGGCTCGCCCCCGTCCAGCACCTCGCCGATCGCGGTGAGCGGCACGCCGAACGCCCCCGCGAACCGCTCGCCGTCCAGCTCCCTCGCGGTGAGCGCGAGCTCGTACTCTTCGCCGCTCCGCGCGGCGTCGCGCGGGTCCATCCCGCCCAGCGTTGGCACTCGGTCGAGATCGAGCACGATCCGCACGTCGCTCGCCGCCGCGACGTGCGACACGTCAGCTACCAGACCGTCGGAGACGTCCACCGCCGCGGTCGCCCCCTGCAGCCGCAGCCACCGCCCCTCTCGCACGCGCGGCACCGGCCGGGAGAAGCGCTCGCGCGCCCACGGCGCCGGCGTCTCACCCCGCTCGAACGCGCGAAGCGCGGCCAGCGCACCGCCTAGCGCGCCGGTCACCCACACGGTGTCGCCGGGCCGCGCGCCCCCGCGCATCAGCGGCCGCTGCGCGCTGCCGAGCACGGTGACGGTGAGCGACAGCTCGGCGCCCGCCGTGGTGTCTCCGCCCAGCACCGGTG
>DATFPD010000595.1:0-6708 GCA_035265005.1 Gemmatimonadaceae bacterium
GGTCCGGAGAGATACGCATTGTTCCGCCGCACCGCTGGCCAGGGCGCGGGCGCATGTCGACCGGTCCAACGGCAACGGCAGCGGCAGACAGGATCAACAGGATGGACAGGATGGTGAACAGGATGCGGGCCCCGGGAGAGTACGCTTCCCGGGGCCCGCATCCTGTTCACCATCCTGTCCATCCTGTCGCCGTTCATCCTGTCGACGCCGCTGCCGTTGCCGTTGGACCGGTCGACATGCGCCCGCGCCCTGGCCAGCGGTGCGGCGGAACAATGCGTATCTCTCCGGACCCTCGATCTTCAAACGCCCAATTCGTCATCACTGATGCGTACACGCCGTCTCGCCGCCGCCGCGCTCGCGGCACTCCTCCTCGCGCCGGCGACATCCCTCGCCGCGCAGACCTTCCCGACTGACGACCCGACGATCCGCCGGATCTGGTCGCTCGGGATGGACAGCTCGCAGACCGAGCGGCTGGCGCAGCTCCTCTTCGACTCTGTGGGCCCGCGCCTGACGGGGACGCCGGACCACAAGCGCGCGAACGACTGGCTCGTGCGCACCTACGCGTCGTGGGGGATCGAGGCGAAGAACGAGCGGGTGGGGACGTGGCGCGGCTGGCGGCGCGGCCACTCGCACATCGACCTCGTCGCGCCGCGCGTCCGCTCCCTCGAGGGGACGATGCTCGGCTACAGCCCAGGCACTGGCGGCAAGCCGCTCACCGCCGCGCCGATCATCCTCCCGCGCTTCGCCGACAGCGCCGAGTTCGTGAAGTGGCTGCCGGCGGTGAAGGGGAAGCTCGTGCTCGTCTCGGCGCCGCAGCCCACCTGCCGCCCGCGCGAGGACTGGGCGGACAACGCCCTGCCGGCCTCGCGGGCGCGGATGGACAGCATCCGCGACGCGCTGGCCGCGGAGTGGGGCGGGCGCAACGTGCGCGGCACCGGCTACAGCCTCGCGCTCGGCGGCGGCGAGCTCGGCCTCCGGCTGGAGCAGGCGGGCGCGGCGGGGATCATCACCTCGCGCCCGAAGGACGCCTGGGGCGCGATCGAGATCTTCGAGACGTACGACACCCGCGCGCCCGCGATCGCGCTGAGCTGCGAGGACTACGGGCTCGTCTTCCGCCTGACCGAGCGCCACCAGGGCCCGCGGCTCCGCCTCGACCTCGACGCGCAGCTGCTCGGCGAGCAGCCGATCTACAATACGGTCGCGACGATCCGCGGCGTCGAGAGTCCCGACGAGTACGTGATACTCTCGGCGCACTTCGACTCTTGGGACGGCGCGTCCGGCGCGACCGACAACGGCACCGGCACGCTGACGATGATGGAGGCGATGCGGATCCTGAAGCAGCTCTACCCGCGGCCGAAGCGCACCATCGTCGTGGGGCACTGGACGGGCGAGGAGGAGGGCGAGGTGGGCTCGAAGGCGTTCACCGAGGACCACCCCGAAGTGCTCCAGGGGCTCCAGGCGCTGTTCAACCAGGACAACGGCACGGGCCGCATCGTCCGCACGAGCGGCGCCGGCCTGCCTGACGCGGCGGCCCACGTCCAGCGGTGGCTCGCCGCGCTCCCGGCCGAGCTGCGCCAGCAGATCCAGTTCGGCGGCGTCGGACTCCCGGCGGGCGGCGGCAGCGACGACTTCGCCTTCTCCTGCTACGGCCTCCCCGCGTTCGGCCTGGGCGCGCTCGGCTGGGACTACTTCAACTACACCTGGCATACCAACCGCGACACGTACGACAAGGTCGTGTTCGACGACCTGAAGTCGAACGCGACGCTGACGGCGATGCTCGCCTACCTGGCGTCCGAGGACACGACCTTCATCACGCGCGAGCGCGTGGACCTCGCCGCCATGGCCGCGGCGCGCCAGCAGACCGCGCAGGACCGCCGCGCCGCCGACAGCACCTCGGCCGCGCGCGCGGGTCGCGGTCGCGGCGGCCGCGGGATCCCCACGTCGTGGCCGGAGTGCTCGAAGGCGCCGCGAGCCACGAAGCCGCGGTTGAAGTAGGGCCCCGCGGTCGGGGCGGGAACTGCGAATTCGACCACAGAGGACACAGAGGACGGGCACCAGGGAGAATGTCCCTCTGCCAGGACGAGATGTGAACTGCTGCTGAGAGGGTCGCCATGAAAGCTCCCAACAGCTCCTCACATATCATCCCGATAGAGAGTTCCCTCTTCCGTGTGCCCTTCCTCTGTGTCCTCTGTGTCTCTGTGGTCGATTTCGCAGTTCCCGTCCCGACCGCGGGTTTTACGGATTCCCCCAGACCTTGTTCGGGTACGCCGGCCGCTTCGGCGTCCTGGGCGGGTTCTTCTTGAGCTCCGCCATCACGACCTCGATCGCGCGCTCGAGCTGCGGGTCGTGGCCGGCGATCACCGCGGCCGGCGTCTGCTCGACCTCGATGTCCGGCGGGACGCCGACGTTCTCCACGGTGAAGCCTTCCTCCGGCGTCCAGATCGCGAGGTTGGGCGCGGTGATCGTGCCGCCGTCCATCAGCACCGGGTAGCCGAGGACGCCGACCAGGCCGCCCCAGGTGCGCTTCCCGATGATCGGGCCCATCTGGAACTTGCGGAACATCCACGGCAGCAGGTCGCCGCCCGAGCCGGCCGTCTCGTCGATCAGCATCGCCTTCGGGCCCTGGATGGACGCCGTGGGCGTGCGCAGGTCCTCGCCGTAGCGAAGCGCCCAGTAGCTCACCAGCGGGCGGCGCAGGATGTCGATGTAGTAGTCCGCGACCTGGCCGCCGCCGTTGAAGCGCTCGTCGACGATGATCGCGTCCTTGTGCGCCTGCGGGTAGAAGTAGCGCTTGAAGTACGTGTGCCCCGGCTCGGCCGTGTTCGGCACGTAGACGTACGCCACCCGCCCGCCGGTCGCCGAGTCCACCTTGCGCAGGTTCTCCTCGACCCAGGCGCGGTTGCGGAGCTGCCCCTCGTCGGCGATCGGGACCACCTGCGCCGTGCGCGAGCCGCTCCCGTCGGCGTTAGGCCCGATCGTCAGGTCGACGATCTTGCCGGCCGTGTTCTCGAACGCCGAGTACAGGTTGGTGGGCGCGCGGAGGTCGACGCCGTTCACCGCCAGGATGTACTCGCCGGCACGCGCATTCACGCCCGGCTCGGTGAGCGGGGCGCGCAGGTTGGGCGTCCAGTTCAGGCCGCCGTACACCCGCGTGATGCGGTAGCGCCCGCGGTCCACCGCGTAGTCGGCGCCGAGCAGGCCGCCGGGGACGTTGGCCGGCGGGTTCAGCCGGTCGCCGCCGCCGCCGCGGTGATGGCCGACGCTCAGCTCGCTCATCATCCACTGGATGATGCGGTTCACGTCGCCCTTCGTGGTCGCGTCGGCCAGGAAGGGCGCGTACTTCTTCCGGTTCGCCTCCCAGTCCACGCCGTGCATGTTCGGCGCGTAGAAGTAGTCGCGGTTGATCCGCCACGCCTCGTTGAAGATCTGCCCCCACTCGGCGCGCGGGTCGATGCGCACCTCGACGTCGGCGACGGCGAGGCGCCCCTCGTTCGGCATCACCTTTGCGACCGGCGAGACGAACCAGCTCTGCCCCTGCCGGTAGAGCACCTTCTTCCGGTCGCCGGAGAGCGTGTAGAGCGCGACCTGCGGGATCAGCGTCTCGTCCTTGCGCTTGGCCAGGTCGTAGTGGCGCAGCTCGCCGCGGCCGTCGGTGGTGCGCACGTAGTAGATCTGCCCCGCCTCGCCCGCCTTAAGGGCGGAGAGCTCGGCGGCCTGGAGCGGGAGCGCGAGGATGCGGTACTCGATCCCGTCGAAGTCCACGCGCGTCGCGGCGCCGGGCGCCGCACGAGGCGCCGGCGGGGCGAGCCGCACGTTCCCGCCGCGCGGCGCGCCGCCTGACGAGTCGCCGCGCTGCGCCGAGTCGCGCCGCGCCGAGGAGTCCGGGACGACGATCACCCGCTCCTCGTCGCTCTCGCGGGCGAGCGGGTTCGGGAGGTCCTTCCGCAGGACGATCGCGTAGATGGTGCGCGTGCGGCGGTAGTCGAGGCTCGCCTGCGAGAACCAGTCTTGGACCGGGCCGGCGTCGGTCGAGCCGAAGACGTAGAGGTACTTCCCGCTGGCGTCGAAGGCCGGCTCGGTGACCTCGCTCAGCCCGTCGGTGACCCGCGTCGACCGGTCCTGCTGCACGTCGTAGAGGAAGAGCGTGTTGACCAGCGCCTGCGTGCTCACCGTGTAGGCGAGCCAGCGCGAGTCGGGGGACCAGGCGTGGGACATCCCGCTCAGCCCCTCCGGCACGTAGATGCGGTTGCCGCCGACGCGCTTCGCCGCGCCGCTCGCCAGGTCCAGCACGTACGTGCTCTGCGAGTTGTCCTCGTAGGCGATCTTCCGCCCGTCGGGCGACCAGTCGAGCGCCGAGTAGAAGCCGTTGCCGGCGAGCTTGTACGACTTCGCCGCGCCGCGCCCGTCCTGCGGCTCGACCACCAGCTCGTACTCGCCGTTCGCGTCCGAGACGTAGGCGATGCGGGAGCCGTCGGGCGACCACGCCGGCGACCGCTCGTTCGAGCCGGCGCTGTTGGTCAGGTTGCGCGCGTCCCCCTTCTCGGCGGGGACGGTGATGATCTCCCCGCGGTACTCGAACGCCGCGCGCGCGCCGCTCGGCGAGAGCGCCGCGTCGCGGATGTAGCGGTCGCCCTTCACGAAGCGCGGCCGCGTCTCGCGCAGGTCGGTGGCGATCCCGATGGTCATCTTGCGAGGGGCCGTCGCGCCCGCGTCGAGCAGGTGGAGGTAGCCGGCCTGCTCGTAGGCAATCCGCCCGCTGCCCGGGTCCACGCCCATGTTGAGCACCGGGTAGTCGGTGTGCTTCGTCAGGGCGCGCACCTGCTTCGTGCCCGGGTCGTAGGCGTAGACGTTGAACTCCCCGTCGCGGTCCGAGCGGAAGTACACCATGCTGCCGCTCCACTGCGCGTCGACGTCGTTCGACCGTCCCTGCGGCTGCGGGACCTTCTCGACCGCGTGCGTGGCGACGTCGTACAGCCAGACTTCGGACGTCGTGCCGCCGCGGTAGTGCTTCCACTGCTCGAAGCGCGGCGCGATCGGGTTGTAGGCGATGCGCTTGCCGTCCGGCGAGTAGCTGGCGCGCGCCGCGTTGGGGATCGGCAGCCGCTCGTCCATGCCGCCGTCCACCGGCACGGCGAAGAGCTGGGTGAACCGGCTGGTGAACGACTCGCGCCCGGAGGTGAACAGCACGCGCCGCCCGTCCGCCGAGAAGCCCTGGACGATGTCGTCGCCGGGGTGCCAGGTGAGCCGCTTGGGCACGCCGCCGGCCGCGGGGACGGCGTAGACGTCGGTGTTGCCGTCGTAGTTGGCGCTGAAGGCGATCGTCCGCCCGTCGGGGGAGAACGCCGGCCGCTGCTCGTCGCCGTCCGCCGTCGTCAGGCGCCGGACGTCGGAGCCGTCCAGCCGCGCGACCCACAGGTCGCCGGCGTAGACGAACGCCACCTGCGTCGCGCTGACGGCGGGCTGGGCGAGCAGCCGCGTGTCGGTGGTGTTGGGCTGCGCGCCGGCGCGCGCGGCGGCGGCGGCGAGCAGCGGGACGGCCGCGGCGGCGAGCGCGCGGCGGAGGGAGAGGGGCGACATGGGAGGCCGGGAAGAATGTGCCGCGCCGGGGGCGGTCGCCCCGGCGCGCGATCGGTGCCAACGATGCTACGCCGGGTACGGGGCGGAGTCCAGCGCGCGGAGCTACCGAGGCGAGGGACATCCCGAGCGGTGTCCCCGAGTCCCTCAGTGCCTCGGTCCCTTCGCCTCCGCGAACTGCTCCGGGTGCCGGGCCATCTCCTTCCGGAACAGCGCCCGCAGCCGCGCCACGTCCGACTCCACGTCCTCGGTCATCCACGCTGGCTCGCCGATCCCGACGACGCGGTTCGGGTAGTCGAACCACACCGGGACCACGGGCACGCCGGCCGCGCGGGCAATGCGGTGGAAGCCGGTCTTCCACTCCTCGACCCGGCGGCGCGTGCCTTCGGGCGTGATCCCGAGCGCGTACTGGGCGCGGGTGCGGAAGCACTCGACCGCCACGAACACCGCCCCGCCGCCGGCGCGGCGGTCCACCGGCTCCCCGCCGAGCCAGCGGAGCAGCGCGCCTAACGGCGGGCGGAAGAGCGTGTGCTTGGCGAGCCAGGTCAGCCGCAGCCCGAGCGCCCACATCGACAGGATGCAGAAGATGAAGTCCCAGTTCGAGGTGTGCGGCGCCAGCACGGCGACGAACTTCGCGTGCGGCGGGAGCCCGCCCTCGATCCGCCAGCCGGCGAGCCGCAGCACCCGCGCCGCGAGGGCGCGCGAGAGGGCGCTGCCGCGGCGAGGCGGGCCGAGCGTGTCGTGGGGCGCGTCGCCGACGCGTGCCCCGGCGCGCGTGCCGGTCACCTCGCGGCGCGGGCCGGCGTCGCCAGCGCCTGTTGGATGCGCTCCGCCTGCTCCCGCGTGTACCGCTCGCCGGCGCGCACGATCTCGTCGAAGCGCTTGACGTCGGTCATCGAGAAGCGCTCCACCGGCGGCCGCAGGTGCAGGTCGATCTGCGCGGCGTCCTCCACCTGCTTGCGGTGGCTGGCGAGCGTGGTCGTCTGCGCCAGCACCTCGAACAGCGTGGGGACGCGCCACCCCGCCGCGCGCCGGACGTAGCGGTCGTAGAGGTGCCGCCAGGCCGACGGGTAGGTGCGCGCGGGCACCGTCCCCTCGCCGGCCGCCGAGCTAGTGACCCCGACGATGCGGCCG
>DATFPD010000596.1:0-3333 GCA_035265005.1 Gemmatimonadaceae bacterium
CGCAGTTCGCAGTTCGCAGTTCGCCGCTCGCCCCTCACCTCGGCAGCAACTCCGTGCGCCCGTACAGCGCCCCCCCGCGCACCACCATGTGCACGCGCCGCGCGTTGGCGACGTCGGCCGAGGGATCGGCGTCGAACACCACCAGGTCGGCGCGCTTCCCCGCCTCGAGCGAGCCGATCTCGCGCTCCAGCCCCATCGCCCGCGCGGCCACGATCGTGGACGACGCGAAGACCTGGGCCGCGCTCATCCCGGCCGCCTGCATCGCCTCCATCTCGCGGTAGATGCTCGGCCCGTGCGCGGTGCCGGGGTTGCCGGCGTCGGTGCCGGTGGCGATCGGGATGCCGGCGGCCGTCAGGCGGCGCAGGTTCTCCTCCATGATCGCGCGCTGGCGGTCCCAGCGCTCGAAGGGCACCCGCGCGTGCTGCGCCGCGGGGAGGACGCGCTCGAGCTTCGCGCGCGTCTCCGGGTCCACGCACTCCAGCGGGTAGCGCGCCGCCGGGGAGCGCCCCCGGAAGACGTCGCCGTACCCCTCGCGCACGGTGAGCGTGGGAATGACGACCGCGCCGTTGCGGCGCGCGAGCGCGATGAACTCGCCGTCGACCGTGTCCGTCTCCACGCTGTGCACGAGCAGCGTCGCGCCCGCCTCCAGCGCGTGCTTCGCCGCCGCGAGCTGCGTGGCGTGGACGATCAGCGGCAGCCCCTGGGCGCGCGCCTCCTCGCCCGCGGCCATCAGCAGCGCCCGGGCGCGCGGGCGGAGCGAGTCGGGGAGCCAGATGTACCAGACCTTGATCGACGAGGCGCCCATGCGCTTCTGCTCGCGCACCGCGGCGCGCACCGCCGAGTCGTCGCGCATGTGCACGAACTGCCGCATGTCCGGGACGTTGAGCCAGTGGTCGATCGTCGACAGCAGCGGGCCGACGGCGGCCACCCGCGGCATGTCGAGTCGCGCGGCGCTGCCCTGCGCCATCGGGATCGTCCACGGGAAGCCGCCGACGTCGTAGGTCGCCGTCACGCCCGAGCAGAGGTAGCTCTTCCCGAAGACCTGCGGGTGCGCGCGCAGCGCCGCGGCCACCGAGTCCCACGGGTACTCGGCGCGCACGTCGAGCGCGTCGGGGCGGCCGTCCACCCACCCGGTCTGCGAGTAGTGCACGTGCGCGTCGATCAGGCCGGGGGAGACGAACTTCCCGGAGACGTCCACCGTCTCGACGTTGGGCGGCACCGCGCACTGCTTGTCGCGCACCCCGGCGCAGACCACCCGCCCGCCGCGCACCAGCACGACCGCGTCAGGCACCGCCGGCGCGCCGGGGTTCACCAGCGTCCCGCCGACCAGCGCGGCGGGCGGCGGCGCGGCGCCGGCCGGCAGCCCGAACGCCGTGCTCACCGCAATCCGCCACCCGTCCGGCGTGCGCACGAAGACGCGCTCCGAGATCCCCTCGACCGCCGCCCCGCCCTGCGTGACGCGGTAGTGGTAGGTGCCGTAGACCACGCCCGGCGCGACCGGCACCAGCCTCAGGTCGCGCGCGACGAGCGTGTCCGGCCACGTGGTGTCGCGCCGCGCCGGCCAGTCGGCGAAGCCCATCTCGATCCCGCCCGGCCCGTTGCGGGTGAGCGCGTCGGTCTGGAGGTACGACGCCAGGTAGCGCGCGCGGTCGCGCTTGTGGATCGCGTCCACGTTGCGCTCGAAGAGGCGGCGCGCCTCGACGGTGTCCTGGGCGGTCGACGACGCGCTCCCGCCGCCGCCATTCCGCGTCGCGTTGACGTGGCAGGCGGCGATCGCGAGCAGGAGCAGGGGAACTGCGCGGGCGCTCGGGCGCACGAAGGGCTCCGGGTGAATGGTGGGCTCAATCTTAGGCGCGCGCTGGCGGCCCCGCACCTCGCGCGGTAGTGTCTACGACGCCGCCGAGCCCTCTACCGGGAGGCACTGCTGATTGCTACCACAGAGGCACAGAGGGCACAGAGGGCGTGTACACGGGAGGGGGTCCCCCTAGCAGGATGGTCTGCGAACCGTCCCGGCAGAGGGACCCCCTCCCGTGTGCCCCTCCTCTGTGTTCTCGGTGCCTCTGTGGTGATCTGACCTGATCGTCGAACGATCCATGCACCCGCTCTCCGCGCTGAACAGGGAGTTCGTCGCGCGAGGGCTTCACCGCAAGCCGGTGGGGCTCGCGCTGTCGCACCTCGCGCTCCACGTGGCGTGCTCGCTGGGCGGGACGGCGGCGTTCGTGCTCGCGCACGGCCTCCCGGCCAGGGTCGCGGCCCTCGTCGTGATGACGCTCGGCAACCTGGGGATCAGCGGCCACACGCACACGTCGTCGCACAACGGCACGAGCCCGCGGCTCTGGGTGAACCGGGCGCTGACGTTCTTCGGCTACGGGCTCATGTTCGGCACGTCCGCCGCCTGGTGGTGGAACAAGCACATCGCCGTGCACCACGCCACGCCGAACGTGATCGGGCTGGACGACGACGTGGACCTGCTCCCCTGGTTCGCGCTCACCGAGGAGGACTTCGCGCGCGGCGGTCCGCTCCGCCGCTGGTACCACCGCCACCAGTGGCTGCTCCTCCCGCCGGCGCTGGCGCTGACGGCGCTCAACATGACGCGCGCGTCGAACGCGTACCTGGTCGGTGCCTTACGCGACCCTGGCACTCCCGGCCGCCGGCGCCCGCTGCTCTGGGCCGACCTCGCGGCGGTCGTGACGCACTACGCGCTCTGGATCGCGCTGCCGATGCTCTGGTTCCCGGCGCGCGGCGTGGTGGGCTTCTACCTGCTGCGCGGCGCGCTGCTCGGCTTCGCCGTCTTCGCCACCGCCGCACCCGCCCACTTCCCCGCCGAGTCGTGCTTCCTCCCCACCGAGGGGCACGGCGACCGCGGCGCGTACCGGCGGCACTCCGACTACATCCTGCTCCAGACGGTCACCACGGTGAACTACCGCACCAGCGGGCTGGGGCGCGTCATCTGCTGCGGGATCGAGTTCCAGATCGAGCACCACCTCTTCCCGGGCTTCAGCTACGTGCAGTACCCGCGCATGAGCCCAATCATCCGGGAGTTCTGCGAGGCCAACGGCTACCCGTACCGCGAGCTGGGCTGGTGGGACGGCGTGGTGAAGAGCCTGCGCGTCTTCAAGCACCCGAAGCGGGTGGAGCCGGCGCTGGAGGCGGTGCGGGCGCGCGCCCAGGCCGAGGAGGCGCGGCTGGCGGCCGGCGGCGCCTAACGGGGCTGCGGCGCCGCCCCCGCCCGCCAGGCCTGGCGCGTTTCCCAGAGCGCGAGGCAGAGCGGGAAGACCCCGGCGGCCAGCGCGAGTACCGTCGCGGTGGGCGGCGGGAGCTCCGGGATGTAGG
>DATFPD010000597.1:0-20737 GCA_035265005.1 Gemmatimonadaceae bacterium
GGGGCCGCGGCCGGAGGCGCTCACCCTGGCCGACGTCGTCGCCCTCGCGCTGCGCAACAACCCCGCGACGCGTGCGAGCTGGGCGCAGGCCCGCGCAGCCGCCGACGCCTACGGGGTGGCACGCGCGAGCTACCTCCCGACGGTGAGCGGCGTCGTGACCGGGTCGCGGTCGGAGCAGCCGGCGGCCGCGACGAGCAACAGCAGCAGCAGCAGCACGGCCGCTGCCGGCGCGCGGACGTCGTACGTCCCGTCGCTGAGCCTCAGCTACCTGCTCTTCGACGTCGGCGGCCGCAGCGGCACCGTGGACAACGCGCGGGAGACCGCCTTCGCGCTCGCGTTCACGCACAACCAGGTCCTCCAGACGACGGTGCTCCAGGTGGAGCAGGCGTACTTCGGCTACGCGGGCGCGCGGGCGCTCCGCGACGCCCAGCGCGAGTCGGTGCGCGAGGCGCGGGCGAGCTACGACGCGGCGCGGATGCGCGACTCCGTGGGGCTGGCCACGATCGCCGACGTCCTCCAGGCGCGCACGGCGCTCGCGCTGGCCCAGCTCCAGCTCCAGACCAGCGAGGCGCAGCTCGAAGCGGCCCGCGGCGCGCTGGCGCTGGCGCTCGGCGTCCCGCCGACGGCGCCTTACGACATCTCGGCGCGCCCCGAGGACGTGCCGGTGGGGTCGGTGTCGGCGGGCGTCGAGGAGCTGATCGAGTCGGCGCTGCGCGACCGCCCCGACCTCCAGGCCGCGCGCGCCACCGCCGCGGCGGCCCGCGCGGCCGCGCGGGCGGCCCGCGCGGCGGAGCTCCCCTCGCTCTCGCTCTCGGCCGGCGAGGGCTACACGCGCTCCTCGCCGCATCCGCTCACCGGCCGCAGCTACTCGGTGGCGCTCTCGCTGCAGGTCCCGCTCTTCGACGGCGGCGCGCGGCGGTACGGCGCCGCGCGCGAGCGGGCGCTCGCCGACGCGGCCGCGGCGCAGGCGGCGGCGCAGCAGCAGACGGTGATCACGGACGTGTTCACGTCGTACGCCAACCTCCAGACGGCCACCCAGCAGGTGCGCACGAGCGACGACCTGCTGGCCAGCGCCGGCGCGTCCATGCAGGCCGCCCAGGCGCGCTACACGGGCGGCGTCGGCAGCATCCTGGACCTGCTCACCGCGCAGGCGGCGCTGGCCACGGCCCGCGCCGCGCAGGCGCAGTCGCGCTGGGTCTGGGCGCAGACGCTGGCGCAGCTCGGCCACGCCGCCGGCGCGCTCGACATCCGCGGCCGTGCCGCCGTCCCCGTCACTCCGGACACCGCACGGCGGGTGATCCCATGACCATCTGTCCCGAGGCGATCATGCCGACGCTCTGCCGCCGCGTCTCCGTCGCGGCGCTCCTGTGGACCGCCGCCTGCTCGAAGCCGGCGCCCCAGCCGCCGCCCGCGCCCCCGCCCGAGCCGGTGATAGTGACGACGGTGACGCGCGGGCCGGCGCCGACCGTCGTGACCGCGAACGGGACTGTCGAGCCGATGCAAACGGCGAACGTCGCCGCGCAGGTGAGCGGCCTGGTGACCCGGGTGTCGTTCCGCGAGGGCGACATGGTCCGCCGCGGCCAGATCCTCTTCCGCATCGACCCGCGCCCCTACGCGGCCGCCCTCGCGCAGGCGGAGGCCGCGCTCGCCCGCGACGAGGCCCAGGCGGCGAGCGCGCTCCACGACGCGGATCGCTACGCCGCGCTGGTGACGCACGACTACGTGACGCGGAGCCAGGCGGAGTCGATGCGCGCCGCCGCCAACGCGCTCGCGGCCACGGTCGACGCGGACCGCGCGGCGATCGCGAGCGCGCGCTTCAACCTCGAGAACACCGTCATCCGCGCGCCGATCTCGGGGCGGACGGGGGGCGTCCTCGTTAGGGAGGGGAACCTCGTCCAGGCCAACCCCGGCCAGCCGCTCGTCGTCATCAACCAGATCGACCCGATCCACGTGCGCTTCGACCTGCCGGCCACCGCGTTCCCCGACGTCCAGCGCTACAGCCGAGGGCGCACGCTCCCCGTTCGCGTCGTCCCCGCGGACGGCGGCGTCGACACGCTCTCCGGGCGACTCACGTTCCTCGACAACGCCATCGACACGACGACGCGCACGGTGCAGCTCAAGGGGGAGTTCGCCAACTCCCGGGGCCAGCTGTGGCCCGGGCAGCTCGTCGCGGTGACCCTCCAGCTCGACGTGCAGCCGGACGCGCTCCTCGTCCCCAGCGCGGCGGTCCAGGCCGGGCAGCAGGGTGACTACGTCTTCGTCGTCGACACCGCCAGCCGTGCCGTCATGCGGCCGGTCGGCGTCGGCCGCACGGTGGGCGACGCGGCAGTCGTCACCCAGGGACTCTCCGACGGCGAGCGCGTCGTCGTCGACGGGCAGTCGCGGCTCGGCCCCGGCGCGCGCGTGCGCATCACCACCCAGCAGGCGGCGTCGCAGGTCGCGGAGCGAACCGCGGAGCGAACCGCGGAGCGGGGGGCGCCATGAGCCTCAGCGCGCCGTTCATTCGCCGGCCCGTCGCGACCACGCTCTCGATGGCCGCGTTCCTCGTCTTCGGCTGGCTCGCCTATCGGAACCTGCCGGTGAGCGACCTGCCGACGATCGATTACCCGGTGATCACGGTCAACGCCAGCCTCCCCGGCGCGAGCCCCGAGACGATGGCGGCCGCGGTCGCCACGCCGCTCGAGCAGCGGTTCTCGACGATCGCCGGCATCGTCCAGATGACGTCGACGAGTACGCTCGGCGCGACGTCCATCGTCATCCAGTTCGACCTCGGGCAGGACATCGACGCGGGCGCGCAGGACGTGCAGGCGGCGATCTCGACGACCCTCCGCACGCTCCCCCAGGGGATCATCCCGCCGTCATACCAGAAGGCCAACCCCGCCGCGGCGCCGATCCTCTACCTGGGGCTGACGTCGGACCAGCTCCCGCTCTCGAAGGTCGACGAGTACGGGGAGACGTTCATCGGCCAGCGCCTCTCGATGGTCGACGGCGTGGCGCAGGTGCTCGTCATGGGCTCGCAGAAGTACGCCGTGCGCATCCAGCTCGACCCGCGGGCGCTCGCCAGCCGCGGCATCGGCATCGACGACGTGACGGACGCCGTGCAGGCCCAGAACGTCAACCTGCCCACCGGCGTCCTCTGGGGCGCCAGCAAGGCGCTCACCGTCCAGGCGAACGGGCAGCTCAACGACGCCGCGGAGTTCCGGCGCCTCGTCGTGAAGTGGGTGCACGGCGCGCCGGTACGGCTCGGCGAGCTCGGTCAGGTGTTCGACGACGTCCAGAACAACAAGACGGCCGCGTGGATCGGCGGCACGCGCGGGGTCGTGCTCGCCATCCAGCGCCAGCCGGGCACCAACACGGTCCAGGTGGTGCGGGACGTGCGCGCCGCCCTCGCCCAGCTCGCGCCCGAGATCCCGAGCAGCGTGAAGCTCGAGGTGCTCTTCGACCGGTCGCAGGGGATCCAGGCCTCCGTCCGGGACGTCGAGGTCACGCTCCTGGTCACCATCGCGCTGGTGGTCCTCGTCATCTTCCTCTTCCTGCGCAACGTCTCGGCGACGGTCATCCCGAGCGTGGCGCTGCCGCTCTCGATCCTCGGCACCTTCGCCGTGATGTGGGCGCTGGGGTTCAGCCTCGACAACCTGTCGCTGATGGCGCTCACGCTGGCCACCGGCTTCGTCGTCGACGACGCGGTGGTGATGCTGGAGAACATCGTGCGCCACCTGGAGGCGGGGAAGCCGAAGCTCCAGGCGGCGCTCGACGGCGCCGCCGAGGTCGGATTCACCATCCTCTCGATGACGATCTCGCTCGTCGCCGTCTTCATCCCGCTGCTCTTCCTGCCGGGGGTGATCGGGCGGCTGTTCCACGAGTTCTCGGTCACGATCGGCGCCGCGATCGTCGTCTCGCTCCTCGTCTCGCTCACCGTGACGCCGATGCTGGCGAGCCGCTTCCTGCGCGGCACGGCGGCCGGGCAGGAGACGCAGCACGGCGGCGCCTACCGGGCGGGTGCCCTCCGGGCGGTTGAGGGCGCGTTCGACGGGGCCCTCCGCGGCTACGAGCGCTCGTTAGGCTGGGTGATGGGGCACCGCCCGCTCACGCTCCTCTTCTCGCTCGTCACGCTGGCGCTGACGGTCCTGCTCTTCGGGAGGGTGCAGAAGGGCTTCATCCCGGTGGAGGACACGGGACAGGTCCTGGGGTCGACGCGGGCCGCCCAGGGCGCGTCGTTCGACGCCATGGTGCGCTACCACCGCCAGCTGATGGCGATCGCGGCGAAGGACACGAACATCGCCACCTTCATCTCGTCGGTGGGCGGGGGCGGGAGGAACGCCACGAGCAACCAGGGAAACCTCACCCTGATGCTCAAGCCGAGCGGCCACCGGCTGCCCGCCGACCAGGTGATCAGCGAGCTGCGGCCGAAGCTCGCCGCCGTGCCCGGCATCACGACCTACCTCCAGGAGCCACCCTCGATCCAGATGGGCGGGCAGAGCTCGCAGAACCCTTACCAGTTCCAGCTGATGAGCCCCAACACCGGCGCGCTCTACCCGGCGGCGCAGCGGCTCGCGCAGCAGATGCAGTCGCTGCCCGGGGTCGCCGGCGTCGTGAGCGACCTCCAGGTGACCAACCCGCAGGTGACCGTGCAGATCGACCGCGACCGCGCCGCCGCCGCCGGCGTCACGGCCGACCAGGTGGAGCGCGCGCTGTACAGCGCCTACGGCTCGGGGCAGGTGTCCACGATCTACACGCCGGGCAATCAGTACTGGGTGGTGATGGAGCTGCTCCCGCAGTTCCAGCGCGACGCCGGCGCGCTCGAGATGCTCTACGTCCGCTCGACGGGCGGCGCGCTCGTGCCGCTGGCGTCGGTGGTCACACTCACCCAGACGCTCGGCCCGCTCAGCGTGAACCACATCGGGCAGCAGCCGTCGGTGACGATCTCCTTCGACACGAAGCCCGGCGTCTCGCTAGGCACGGCGACGACGCAGATCGAGGACCTCGCCCGCCGGGTGCTGCCGGCCGGCGTGTCGACCGCCCTCGGCGGGAACGCGTCGGGGTTCCAGTCCGCGATGGGCAGCCTGCTCGCGCTGCTCGTCGTCGCGATCTTCGTCATCTACCTGGTGCTCGGCGTCCTGTACGAGAGCTACGTCCACCCGCTCACGATCCTCACCGGGCTCCCCTTCGCCATGTTCGGCGCGCTGCTCACGCTCTGGCTGTTCCACGCCGAGCTGGACGTGTACGGCTTCGTCGGCCTCCTCCTCCTCATCGGCATCGTGAAGAAGAACGCGATCATGATGATCGACTTCGCGGTCGAGCGTGAGCGGAGCGGGCACGTGACGCCGGCGAAGGCGATCGAGGAGGCGGCGTCGGTGCGCTTCCGGCCGATCATGATGACGACGTTCGCCGCGTTCGTGGGAGCGCTGCCGATCGCGCTCGGCCTCGGCGCCGGCGGCACCACACGCCGGCCGCTCGGCCTCGCGGTGGTCGGCGGGCTGGCGTTCTCGCAGATCGTGACCCTCTACGTGACGCCGGTCTTCTACACCTACTTCGATCAGCTCGCGCGGCGGCTGAGGAGGGCATGACGATGCTACGGACACTTTTCTCTGTCGCCGCCGCCGCGGCGCTGGCGCTGCAGAGCCCGGCGCCGGACCCAGGCGTCGGGTCTCCGCTGCCGCTCATCCCGGTTCCGGTGCACTCGCGCGGCGAGCTGCTCGTGGTGATGATCACCGGCGACGGCGGCTGGGCGCCCGCCGACCGTGCGCTCACGCGGGAGCTCGCGGCGCGGGGGGTGCCCGTCGTCGGGCTGGACGCGCCGGCGTACCTCTCCCACATGCGCCGGCCGGACGAGCTCGCGCACGACGTGTCGCGCGTGATCCGCTACTACTTGCGCGCGTGGGAGCGCGAGCGCGTCGTCGTGGTCGGCTACTCCCGCGGGGCCGACCTCGCCCCGTTCGCGGTGGCGCGCCTCCCCGAGGACGTGCGGGCGCGGGTCGCCCTGGTCGCGCTGCTGGGCCCCGGGCAGTGGGCGGGCTTCGAGTTTCACCTCAGCGACCTGCTGCGCGACATCCACCGCGACATCGACCTCCCGGTTGCGCCGGAGGTCGTGGCCCTCCGCGGCACGCCGCCCGTCCTCTGCATCTCCGGGCGCAAGGACCTCGGGTCCATCTGCCCGGCGCTCGGCGCCGCCGGGGTGGCGCGCGTCGTCATCCGCGACGGCGGGCACGGCGTGGCCGCGCGAGAGGGGAGGGCGCTCGCGGACACGATTCTGGCGGCCGTCGGGACGAGTCGTCTAGAGCATTAGAGCATTGCACCGCAGAGGGCGCGGAGGAGTACCCCCGCGCCCCCGCGCTAGGCGGCCGTCATTCCCGCGCACGCCGGAATCCAGTGCCCGGCCGGCCGCCTGGATTCCCGCGTGTGCGGGAATGACGGGCTGCTAGACTCGAGGTCAGGCGCCGGCTCCGGAGGGTGCCAGCGCCGCGTCCGGCGCGCCCGCGTCGAGCAGCCGGAGCACCTCGTCGCCGCTCTGCGGGCGGTCGGCCGGCCGCTTCTCGAGGAGGCGCATCACGAGCCGCGCCAGCCAGCCCGGGACGACCCCGCCCCGCGGCGCGAGCAGCGGCGGCGGCGGCTCGTTCCGGTGCGCGGCGAGGACCGCCATCACCGCCCGGTGGCGGAACGGCGGCCGCCCGCTGAGCATCTCGTAGGCGACCACACCTAACGAATACAGGTCGCTGCGGTGGTCGGCCCGCGGGTCGCCGGACGCCTGCTCCGGTGAGACGTAGGCCGGCGTCCCGACCGCGATCCCGGGCGCGGTCCGGTCGGGGGTGGCGGTCGTCGCCGCGTCGAGCGCCCGCGCGATCCCGAAGTCGATGAGCAGCGCGCTGCCCTGCTCGAGCAGCACGTTGTCCGGCTTCAGGTCGCGGTGCACGACCCCGTGCGCGTGCGCGAAGGCGAGCGCCTTCGCCAGGTCGCGCAGGACGGAGACGGCCTCCCGCGCCGGGAGCGCGCCGCGGCGCCGGATCCGCGCGTACAGCGATTCGCCCTCCACCAGCGGCATCGTGTAGTACAGGAACCCTCCCGCCTCGCCCGCCGAGAGGAGGGGGACGATGTTCGGATGGCTGAGCCGGGCGGCGAGCTCGATCTCGCGGCGGAAGCGCGCGGCGTCGAGCGTGGCGCTCAGCTCCGGCGGCAGCACCTTCAGGACCACGCGGCGGCCGAGCGCCGCCTCCGTGGCGACGAAGAGGTGTGCCCGCGCGCCCTCGGCCAGCTCGCGCTCGACGGCGAACGTGCCGCCGAGCGCAGCCTGGACCTTCGCGCCGAGCGCGGACGACGCGGATGACGCGGATGACGCGGATGACGGCGCCACGCCGCTCACCACCCCACGCCGATCACGATCGGCACGAAGCTGGTCCGCTGCCCGCGCGTGAGCGCGTCGCGGTCGCGGAACGCGCCGGTGGGGCGGCTCGGGCCGGCGCCGAGCCCGAAGTGAATTCCGCGACCGCGCTGGGCGGGCGCCCCGGTGGCGGTGGCGGTGGCGGTGGCGGCGACGAGCGCGATCGCGAGCATGGCCGTGTTAGGCACGAGTCGTGGCATACGCGGAGACCCTGGTCGGACGGTTGGCGTCGGAGGGCGGAGTGCCTCGCGGACGCCGTCGAATCTCCGTCGCCACGCGGGCGGGGTCTTGGACGCGAGTGTGGAACGACGTTGTGCCCTCGGGACGCGCGCGGCGAAGCAACGCGCGTCAACAACGGCGGTCAGGACCCGCGGCCCGGGCGGTGTGACCTTCGAAGTGCGGCTCACGACAGGGCGAGCCGCCGGAAGTCCAACGGCCGGAGGGCCGGAGGGCCGCTCGCATGTGAGCACACCCACGCGCAACACGGAGGTCCTGATGCACGTCCCCGCATTCGCGCGGCGCGCCAGCCGCGCCGCCTACGCTCTCACGCTGCTCGCCATCACGGCAGCGGGCTGTCACCTCGGCGCGCTCCCGCAGAATCGCCCCCATCCCCCGGGCTCCAGGGAGATCAACGTCGGTTACGGGACGATGTCGCGCTCGCACATCACCAGCGCGGTGTCGTCGATCGACAGCTCCGCGATCGAGAACCGCGGCGCCGTGACCATCGAGGAGGCGCTGCTCGGACGAGTGTCGGGCGTGGACGTGCTGCGCACGGCGCGGGGCGTCGAAGTGCGCATCCGCGGCGTCAACTCGTTCTACGGCAGCAGCGCCCCGCTCTTCGTGATCGACGGAGTGCCCCTCCCGCTCGGCATGTCGAGCCCGCTGGCCGGCCTCAGCCCGCACGACGTCGCGCGCGTCGACGTGCTCAAGGATGCCTCGGCCGCCGCGATCTACGGCTCCCGCGGCGGCAACGGGGTCATTCTCATCACGACGAAAGGCGTGCGCTGAGCGGGCCGCGCGGGCGGCGCGGGCGGATTGCTGCCCGCGCCCTCCCGCCGCCCCTCGCGCATACCCCATTCGGGTGAGTCGGCGCCACCCCGGCCAGGGTAGGCGCGCGATCCCCGGCGGAGGAAGCGAAAGACTACTCGCACACGTCATGTGGCCCGTGACGGCCCGCTCTAGACTCGAGCGGTGTCGCCGGCATCGCGTCGGGCAGCACCGACGCGCATCCCGCCGGTTCACTCGGCACCGCTGTGAGGGGCTACGTCATGCATGCTCAGCCGCACTACCCCGCCGTCTCCAACGTGGGCGCCCGCGGCGCTCCCGCGCTCTACCTCGAGCCGGCGACGGCCGCGCCGCGCGCGGCGCGGCCGTCGCCGGCGCCCGCTCCGGCGGGCGCCGCGCCAGCGCTCCGCTTCTGGCGCCCGCTTCCGCCGGCAGTCGCGGACGTCGTCTGCGGCGAGGGGACCGTCCAGGAGGTGCCGCTCCACACCCACGAGTCGCTCCAGCTGCTGCTCCCGACGTCCCAGCTCTCCGTCGTCGACGCCCGGGGCCGCGCCACCGCGGTGTCACCGGGTGCCGTGCACCTCGCCGCGCCGCTGCAGCCCCACGCGGCGCGGCGTCTCGGCCACGCGCCCTGTGCCGTGCGGGTCATGCTGGTCGGGCCCGCCATGCTGGCGAGGCTCGGGGAGGCGCCGGCCGTTCGGCAGTGCGTCGTGGAGGACGAGACACTCGCCGCCGAGCTGCACGCGCTGTTCGACGACCTGCGGGGGCCGCTCGTCGCCCTGGAGTGCGAGTCGCGGCTGCGCCGCTGTCTCGCGCGGCTCCTCGCCCGGGGCGCGGAGCGGGCGCGCGGCCGCCGGTCGCCCGTTAGGCGGCGCGTCCCCGGGGTGGCCCGCGTTCGCGACCACCTGCGGGAGCACGTCGCCGAGAGCGTCTCGCTCGACGAGCTGGCGGACGTGGCGGGGCTCAGCAAGTTCTACCTCCTGCGCGCCTTCCGCCGCACGCACGGCCTCACGCCCCACGCGTACCAGATGCAGCTCCGCCTCGCGCGCGCGTGGCGCCTCATCACCGACGGCTGCCCGCTCTCGCGCGCGACGTACGACGCCGGCTTCGCCGACCAGAGTCATCTCACGCGGCGGTTCGTGGCCGCCTTCGGCCTCCCGCCGGGACGCTACGCCCGGCAGCTCGCGCGCCTCCCGGGCGGCGCACCGCACGAGGGGACCGGCGCCGGGCAACGGCCGGCAGCCCCGCCGTCGGCGGCGTGAGGAGGGACCGATGGGGCGCCAGCCGACCGCCCGGGAGCTGTACTCCCTCCTGCGCGGCGACCCGAAGGATCTGGTGGAGGCGATCGCCGGAACGCGGGCGGCGGACGTGGCCGCTGCGCTGCGGGACCTGCCCCCCGACGCCGGAGCGAAGGTGCTGGCGGCGCTCCCATTCGACCTCGCCGTCCAGCTGTTCGACGGGCCAGAGCTCGAGGGGCACCGCCGCGCCATCATCCAGCAGATGGACGACGCGCGCGCCGCGCCGCTCATCGAGGCCATGTCGGCCGACCAGCGGGCCGACCTCTTCCGCGAGCTCCCGACGGCGGACCGCCTGCGCTTCCTCGGGGGGCTCGACGCAGCGACGCGCGCGGCGCTGACGCAGCTCCTGCGGAATCGCGTCCTCGGCGTCGTCACCGTCGACGACGTGATCGACGCCATCGTCCACGAGCAGACGGAGGACGCGCACAAGTTCGGCGGCATGGAAGCGCTGGACGAGCCGTACACCGCGATCGGCTTCGGCGAGATGATCCGCAAGCGCGCCGGCTGGCTGTGCGCCCTCTTCCTCTCCGAGATGCTCACTGCGACGGCGATGCAGCACTTCGAGGGCGAGATCTCGCGGGCCGTAGTGCTGGCGATGTTCATCCCGCTCGTCATGAGTTCGGGGGGCAACTCGGGCTCGCAGGCGACCTCGCTCGTCATCCGCGCGCTGGCCCTCGGCGAGGTCTCCCTCCGCGACTGGTGGCGCGTCGCCCGGCGCGAGATCCCGACCGGGCTCACCCTCGGCGCGATCCTCGGCGCCATCGGCCTAACGCGCATCGAGCTCTGGCAGTCGCTGCACCTCTTCGACTACGGCCCGCACCACCGGCTGATCGCCCTCACCGTGGGAGCGGCGCTCGTCGGGATCGTCGGCTTCGGCTCGCTCGCCGGCTCGATGCTCCCGTTCCTCCTCCAGCGGCTCGGCTTCGACCCCGCGAGCGCGTCGGCGCCCTTCGTCGCCACCCTCGTGGACGTGACGGGGCTCGTCATCTACTTCTCGGTCGCGTTCCTCATCCTCCGCGGGACGCTGCTGTAGCCGGCCGCACGCCGCCCTGCCGTCCCCGCCTCGCCGCGCCGGCCGGGCGACTCGACTACCCGAATGGGGAGTGCGAGCAGTCCTCGTTGGGGGAAGGCGAGCCACGCGCCGCCGCCCTACACTGTCTCGCAGGTCATGAGCGACGCGCAGTCGAGCGTCGCGGCAGGTCACGAGGCGCGAACCCACTGCGGAGGACCCGATGAAGCAACTACCCCTGGAAGTCGTGCGGGCGGTGCAGCACGACGAGCGTGTGCTCGAGCGGTTCTGGTCTTACGTCGACACCGACTCGGAAGGCGGCTGCTGGGAGTGGCGCGGGCCCGTGACGCACGGGGACTACCCCAGGCTCATCATCGGGCGCTTCTCGATTCCCGCCGCCCGGGTCGCGTGGTTCACCGCGACGGGGGAGCTGCCGGTCGGCGGCCGGGTGTTCCACAACTGCCAGAACCCGCTCTGCGTGCGGCCGGAGCACCTCGCCTGGGCCGTGAGCCAGCGCACCGAGCGCGTCCTGAACGCCCTGGGGGACGGATACCTCACCGCGTCCGGCGTCCCGGTGGTCACGCCGGCGCAGCGGGCGCGAATGCCGCGCGTGCTCCGCTACGTCAGCGCGCCGCGCGAGCTGATCGCGTAGGCGATCGCCCACGTCGGCTCGGCCGGCCCACGGCTGGCGCCTGCGACACTCTGCCGCAATATTCGCCTCCGGCGGGACCGCACGAGCACACGACCTCGCGAGGCGTCATGGAGACGGCCACCCCGATCGTCGTCGTCGTCGACGACGACCTGCCCGTGCGGGAGGCACTGAGGAGTCTCATCCGGTCGGTCGGGCTGCGCTGCGAGACGTTCGCGTCGGCGGCCGAGTTTCTACGCTTTCCGCGCCCGGATGGCCCTGCGTGTCTGGTGCTGGACGTGCAGCTCCCCGGCGGCAGCGGCCTCGAGCTGCCGCCCGAGCTGCATCGGGCCGGCGTCGACATCCCCGTCATCTTCATCACCGGCCACGGCACGATCCCGATGAGCGTGCGGGCGATGAAGGGCGGCGCGGTGGAATTCCTGACAAAGCCGTTCAGCGAGCAGGAACTGCTCGCCGCGATCGAGCAGGCCCTCCAGCGCGACCGCGCGGCCCGCGCGGAGCGCGCCGAGCAGCAGGCGCTGCGGGAGCGATTCGCGAAGCTCACCCCGCGCGAGCGGGACGTGTTCGCGCTGGTCGTCGCCGGTCGCATGAACAAGGAGATCGCCGCCGAGCTGGGCACGGCCGAGCAGACGGTCAAGCAGCACCGCGGGCGGGTGATGGAGAAGCTCGGCGTCCGCTCGGTCGCCGACCTGGTGCGCTTCGCCGAGCGCATAGAGTCGCCGCCGCCCCCGGTGGCTTGAGCGGCTCCGTACGGACCGGCCGTCCTAGTACCATCGTACGATTACGGCGCCAGCGCGCCGGCCGTACCGTGCTGGAGCATGAGACACACCCCGCCCATCATCGCCATCGTCGACGACGACGACAGCGTCCGAGACGCGCTCCGCCAGCTGCTGCGCGCCGCGGAGTACGACGCGCTCACGTTCGCCTCGGCGGAGGAGTTCCTCGCCTCCCCGCGCCGCGCCGAGGCCGACTGCCTCATCGTCGACGTGAACCTGCCGGGGATGAGCGGGGTGGCGCTCGTGCGCGCGCTGGCGGACGCCGGGGACCGCACGCCGGCGGTGCTGATCACGGCGCGGGACGACCCGGCGACGATCGAGCTCCTCCGACGCGCCGGCCCCGTCCCGCGGCTCCGCAAGCCGTTCGGGGACGCCGAGCTCTTCGACGTCATCACGCAGCTCCTGGGCGCCTGACGTCGTCAGGCGTCGTCAGGCGTCGTCAGGCGCGGAGCGCGGGCTCCTTCCCCTTCGCGTCCGCCGCCGCCGCGGCCGCTGCGGAGGCCATCGTCGGCACCGTGAACCGGAAGGCCGTGCCGAACGGCGTGCGCGGCGATGCCAGGAGCTGCCCCCCGTGCGTTTCCACGATGGAGCGGCAGATCGAGAGCCCCAGCCCCAACCCGGTCGGCTTCGTCGTGTAGAACGGGTCGAAGACCCGCGCCGCGGTCGCCGGGTCGAGTCCCGGCCCCGTGTCCTCCACCGCGACGACCATCATCCCCGGCTCGGCGCGCTCGGCGCGGATGACGAGTGCCCTCGGGCGGTCGGTGACGGCATCCATGGCCTCGACGCCGTTCACGATCAGGTTCAGGAGCACCTGCTGCAGCTGGACGCGATCGCCGAACGCCGGCGGGAGGGAGGGCGGGATGTCCGTCCTGACTGACACCTCGTGTCGCCGAAGCTCGCCGCGCACGAGCTCCAGGACCTCGAGAATGGCGTCGGTGACGTCCACCATCCCGCGCTGCAGCGTCGCCTTGCCCAGCAGCGCCCGCAGGCTCCGGATCACCTCGTCCGCGCGCTGCGCTTCCCGCACCGTGCGCGACGCCGCGGCCCGCGCCTCGGCCAGGTCGGGGTTCTCCCGGTTCAGCCAGCGCAGTGCGGCGCTGCCATTCATCGAGATGGCCGCGAGCGGCTGCCGGAGCTCGTGGGCAATCGAGGCGGCGATCTCGCCCATTGTCGTCAGCGTGCCGACGCGCCCGAGCTCCGCCTGCGCCCGCTGGAGCGCCTCCTCGGCGCGGCGACGGGCCGTGACATCCATGATGCTGACCAGCACGCTCTCCAGCGTCGTCTGCTCGGCCGGGAACGCGATCGTGAACAGCACGTCGAGCCGCTCGCCGCGCAGCGTTCGCAGAGTCGTTTCGGCGGCGAACGACGTGCGCCCCTCGGCGACGGCGAGCAGCTCCGCCGCGAAGACGTTCAGCGTGTCCGGCGTGAACACCTCGTGCAGCGACCCGATGAGCTCCTCCTTGCTCCGCGCCCCGAAGAGCGTCACGGTCGCGTCGTTGACGTCGACGATCCGCACCATCCCGACGGTCCGCGCGACGAACTCCGGGTGCTCGGCGAAGTACCGCCGGAAGTCCTCCACCCCGCCGGCCCGCAGCTCATCGATTGCCGCCTTGACCCGAGAGAAGTCCTCTTCCCAGATCGAGACGGCCGCCATCTGAAAGATGTTCTGGTAGCGCTGCGCGCTCTCCCGGAGGTCGCGCAGAACCAGCAGCCGCTCCTCCTCCGCCTTCCTCTGAGCGGTGACGTCCATCTCTGTCCCGACGAACTCCACGAGCTCGCCGGACGCGTCAAGCACGGGGTGCCCGACGGAGTGGATGTACTTCATCGTCCCGTCCGGGAGCACGGTCCGGTAGTCCAGCGCGCAGTCCGACTTCTCATAGACCGCCCGCCCGATGCACTCGGAGACTCTCGCTCGATCGTCGGGGTGAGTGAGCCGGCCCAGCGCCTCCCACGAGGGGATCCCGTCCGCGGGGTCGATCCCGTACGTGCGGAACTGCTCGTCCGACCAGTGGACCATCTGCTTCGTGCGGACGTTCCACGCCCAGCTCCCCGTGTGGCTCACGCGTTGGGCCTCCGCCAGGTATGCCTCGCTCCGCCGCAGGGCCTCCGCGGCGCGCTCGCGGTCGGTCACGTCCATTACCGCCCCGACGAACTCGAGCTCGCCCGACTCGCTCGTCACCGCGCGGGCCATGACGTGGAGGTGCTTGGCCGTGCCGTCAGGCAGCAGCAGGCGGTACTCGTGCTCGAAGTCGCGCGCGTCACCCTGTGCACGCTCGATGGTGCTCTGGACCGCGGCCCTGTCGTCGGGGTGCGTGCGCTCGACGATGCGCTCGACGCTCGGCGTCGTGGACCGGTCGTACCCGAAGATCCGGTACGTCTCTTCCGACCAGGAGATGCCTCCGGTCGCCACCTTCCACCCGAAGCTGCCCGTGTGGCTCAGCCGCTGTGCCTCGGCCAGGAACGCTTCGCTTCGCCGCAGCTCCTCCTCCGCGCGCTTACGCTCCGTGACGTCGTCGTTGGTCTCAAGGACGCCCGCCGGATTCCCCCGCGCGTCACGCTGCAGCGACCATCGGCTCGCCACCACGACGCGCGTGCCGTCGCGCTTCGTGTGGACGAGCTCGCCCTCCCAGCGGCCGGTCTCCAGTACCGTCGCGGCGATTTCGCTCAGCGGCTCGGGGAACACTGTCCGCAGGAGCTCGTGCGTGACCTTCCCGAGCGTCTCCTCGCTGCTCCAGCCGTACAGCTCTTCCGCGCCGCGATTCCAGTAGGTGATGACGTTGTTCAGGTCGCGGACGAAGATGGCGTCATGCGCCAGGTCGAGCAGGCTCGCCTGGCTGCGGAGGCGGGCCTCGCTCTGCCGGAGCCTGTCCTGTGCCTCCCGCTGGCTGGTGATGTCCTCGCAGGCGATCAGGACGACCGGGCGGTCGGCGGTCTGACGCACGGCGCGGGCGGTCTCGCGGACCCAGAGCCCCGTGCCGTCCTTGCGCACCTTCCGCAGCTCCCAGGTGATCGACTCGCCGACGCGCGCCAGGCAGCGCGCCAGGTGATCGCTCGCGGCCGCGTGCGCGTCCTCGGGGAAGAGATCCAGCACGGACCGGCCGACCAGCTCCTCGACGGTATACCCGAGCTCCGAGGCGCCGAACGGGTTCACGGAGAGCACTGTCCCGGCCGGATCGACCATGAAGTACATGGTCGGGTTGTTCTCGAAGGCGTTTCGCCAGCGGGCCTCGCTCGCGCGCAACGCTGTGACGAGGCGCGTGATCCCGATCGCGGTCGCCGAGAAGATGGCGAGCGCGATGACATCGCGCCCCGGCTCGCTCAGGCGGAACGAGAAGACCGGCTGGATGAAGAAGTACGCCAGGGACGCCGTGCCGCCGATGGCGACGAGGAGCGCGGCGACGAGGTTTCCCCGGAGCGCCACGAGCACGATCACCCCGAGATACAGCACCGCCGCCGTGGTGGGGCGTGCATGCACGCGGTAGGCGGCCCACGTCAGCAGCGCTAGCGCGGCGACGCCGACGAGCGCGCCCACGCCGAGGGGGAAGGCCTTGCGGGGTTGCTGATTTGGCGTCGTCATGGTCACTCCACGCGCCCGTGGTGCCGGACGCCGGGGCGCCCTCGTCGCCTCACACGCGTGCGTCGTGCGGGCCGACTCGTGCGGCCGGACGCGGGCCGCCGACGCTTCAATACTGGTGCTCGACGCGGCCGCCGCCAGTCATACCAAGGTATGGTAGTGCCCCCGCGGGCTGCCGGCCGACGCCTGTCATACCAAGGTAGCGTAGCGCCACTGACTCGCCGTCCCCTAACGTCCCAAGCGATGCGCAACGCGACCGTGACCGTCGGGATCGTCGACGACGACGACAGCATTCGTCAGTCGCTGCGGCAGCTCTTGCGGGCGGCCGACTTCGACGCGCTCACGTTCGCCTCGGCGGAGGAGTTCCTGGCCTCGCCCGACCGGGGCGACGTGGACTGCTTGATCGTCGACGTGAACCTGCCGGGGATGAGCGGGGTGGCGCTCGTGCGCGCGCTGGCCGACGCCGGGGACCGCACGCCGGCCGTGCTGATCACGGCGCGCGACGACTCAAAGACGCTCGAGCTCCTGCGGCACGCCGCGCCCGTCCCGCACCTCCGCAAGCCGTTCGGGGACGAGGCGCTGTTCGGGACGATCGGTCGCCTTCTGCCGCCATGACACTCGCCTGGAAGGGCACGGCGTCGATGCGATCCGCCGCGGTCGTTCGCGTAGACACGCTCCCGCCGCGCACGCCGGCCGCCGCCGCGCCGCCGAGCCTGCCCGAGTCGTGGTCGCCGGGCCTGCACACGGCGGTCCGGCTGCTCCTCGCCACCCCCGAGCCGACGGCGGCCGGCTGCGGGCCCGGGCTGCTGGCGGTCCATAACGATGCCTTCGCGGCGATCGTCGGCGCCGACCCGAGCCCGGGCGGCGCGGTGGGCCGCCCGCTGCGCGACGTGTGTGCCGCACTGTGGCCGCGGCTGGAGCCGCTCGTCGAGGGCGCAGTGTGGCGCGACGAGTCGGCGGTCCTCGAGGATCAGCTCTTCTGCAGCTACCGGCACGGGTACGCCGAAGAAACGTACCTGAGATGCGCGTGCGCCCCGCTCGTCGGCGGGGGCGGCGCGACCGCCGGCGTCATCGTCACCCTCACCGAGAGTACGGAGCACGTGCTCTCGGTGCGCCGGACCGCGGCGCTGCGTGACGTCGCCGCCGAGGCGGCCGCCAGATCTTCAGTCGAGGACGCGTGCCGGCGGGCGCTGGACGCGGTGGCGCGCCACCCGAGTGACATTCCCTTCGCGCTGCTCTACCTGCGCGACGCCGACCGCGACGGGGCCCGCCTCGCCGCGACGGCCGGACTGGTGCCGGGCACCGCCGCCAGTCCGGAGTTGGTCGCACTTGACGCCGCGTCGGAAGTGATGTGCTGGCCGGTAGCCGCCGCACTGCGGACGAACGCGCCCGTGGTCGTGGACGACCTCCTCGAGCGCTTCGGCACGCTCCCGGCCGGCGGCTGGCCGTTCGCGCCGCGGTGCGCGGTCGTGATGCCGCTGACGTCGCCCGGCCGCGATGCGCCGGACGGCGCGCTCGTCGCTGGGGTGAGCGCGCGCCACGAACTGGACGGTCAGTACCTGGGGTTCATCGAGCTCGTGGTGAAGCAGATTGCCGCCGCGGTCGCCGGCGGCCGCGTGCACGAGGAGGAGGAGCGCCGCGCCGCGGCGCGTGCGGCCGCGCGACTCGCCCGGGCCAGACGCCACGCGCGCGTGCGAGCGCTCAAGGCGAGGTTCGCCGGCATCCTCGAGGAGCGCACCCGGCTGGCGCGCGAGATCCACGACACGCTCCTCCAGGGCGTGACCGGGATCGAGCTCCAGCTTCGCGCCGTGTGCCCGCACGTGCGGACGTCGCCCGAGAGGGCGGCGGAGGTGCTCGACGGGATCATCGAACTGGCCGAGAAGACGAGTCGCGATGCGCGGCAGGCGGTGTGGGACATGCGCCCGGCGGCGATCGGCGGCGGGGGCGGCCTCGCGCCGGCCGTCGAAACCGCGGCCCGGCGCCTAACGGCCGGCACGTTGATCACGATCCGCCTCTCGGTCAGCGGCCGGGAGCGCCGGCTGCCGGCGGCGCACGAGACGGCGGTCCTGCGCATCGCGCAGGAGGCCGTGGCGAACGCCGTGCGGCACGCGCGGGCCCGGACGATCCGGCTGCGCCTCGCCTACGGAACGCGGCGGCTCCGCGTCGCCGTGATCGACGACGGGCGCGGGTTCACCGTGGAGGAAGACTTCCGCTCGTACGCGGGGCACTGGGGGCTGCTGGGGATGCAAGAACGCGCCGCCGGTCTGGGCGGCGCGCTGGTCGTCCGCAGCGCCCCCGGGCGCGGGACGAAGGTGGCGCTCCTGCTGCCGTTCCGCCGCGGTCGCTCGCGAGCGGCGGGCCAGCCGCCGTCAGAATGAGCGCGGCGCCGGCGCGCCGCGGGTCGTGCGCGCCGGCCGCGCCGTCCGGCCCCGGCGCGGCCGGGAGCGTGAACGAGAAGCAGCTCCCCGCCCCGAGACTGCTCTCCACCCAGATCGCGCCGCCGTGGGCCTCGACGATTCCCTTCGCGATCGCGAGCCCGAGGCCGGTGCCCGTCGTCGCCGTCTGGTCCGCGCGCCAGAAGCGGTCGAACACGCGCGCGAGGTTCTGCGGGGCGATGCCGACGCCCGTGTCGGCGACCGTGAAGCACACCGCGTCGCCGTGCCGCGCCGCGCCGACCGTGACGCGCCCGCCCGCAGGCGTGAAGCGGATGGCGTTCGCCCCGAGGTTCGAGAAGACCTGCGCCAGGCGCGCGCGGTCCGCCAGGACGGACGGGAGTGTCGGGTCGACTTCGGCCGAGAGGGCGACTCCACGCTGGCGCGCGAGCGGCTCGAGCGTCTCGATCGCCGCCGCCGCCAGCTCGGCCGGGCGGTGCGACGCCGGCTGCACCGCGACCCGCCCGGCCGCGATCGTCGCGCCGTCGAGCAGGTCCACGACCAGCCGGTGCATCTGGTCCGTCGCCCGGCGCGCGACGCCGAGTTGCTGCCGCGCGAGGCCGTGCGCGTCGTCGTCAGGCAGCAGCTCCTCGAGTACGAAGTCGATCACCGCCCGCAGCGCCCCGAGCGGGCTCCGCAGGTCGTGCGCGAGGGTGGCGATCACGAGGTCGCGTGCCGCGAGCTGTGACCCGGCCGCGCGCTGCGGCTCCGCGGGCGCGGGACGCACACGGCCGGCCGGGCGCAGCGGCGAGGCGGCGACAGCGCTGGGGCAGAGAGCGAGGTTGCGGGATGACATGGGACGCTCCGCGAAGGAACAGGAGGTGTGCACCGCTTATCGACCGGCACCGCGTCCGGCCTGGTGCACGATGCCACGACTGCCCAGCGCGCGTCAGTCTCCGAACGCGTAGTCCTCGTATACCACTAACGGGGCATACGCCCGCCATCGGGCCGAGCGCCTGGCGATCAGTCGTCGAGGTGGATGATGCCGCGTTGGAGCGCGATCATCACCGCCTCGGTGCGGTCGTCGGCGCCGAGCTTCGCCATGACGTGCTTCAGGTGCACCTTGATGGTCTCCTCGCTGCGCCCGATCACGCGCGCGATGTCGCGGTTGCGCAGGCCCTTGGCGGCCAGCCGCAGCACCTCGTGCTCGCGCGTCGTCAGGTCCAGGCGCGGGACGAACTCGGCCAGCCGGCCGGCGACGGCCGGCGGGATCACGCGCTTGCCGGTGGCAGCACTGCGGACGGCGCCGATGACCTCGCGGCCGACCATGTCCTTGATCAGGTAGCCGCAGGCGCCCGCGTCCAGCGCCCGGTAGATGTCCGCGTCGCCCTCGTAGCTGGTGAGGGCCACGATGCGCGCCCCCGGGTGCGCGGCCACGATGGCGCGGATGGAGTCCACGCCGTCCTGCCGCGGCATGCGGAGGTCCATCAGCACGACGTCCGGGCCGTGCTGCTCGTACAGCGCGACCGCCTCGGCGCCGTTCGCCGCCTCGGCGACCACGCACATGTCGGGCTCGTTGGCGACGATCGCGCGGATGCCCGTGCGCACCACGGGATGATCGTCTGCCGTCAGCACGCGGATTGTCATGCCAGGGAAGAAGGGCGCCGGCCGGTCGGCGCACAATAACACTTTGGTGTTACATCCTTGGTGGTAGGCCGTTGGTGCTACGCGGACTACGAATCTGGACGGCGTCCCTCGGGGTTCAGGGGCGGGGAACGCCCCGCCCCTCGTGGCGCCACCAGAAGGCGAGCAGTCGGAGCAGGTCGCCGCGGCCCATCCAAGGGAGCCGCTCCATCCCGAGGACGAATCCGCACCACGCCTCGAGGGTCGGCGGCGGCGGCACCCAGAATGGCCGCCGGTGCGCGCCCGCGTCGCACGCCGCGTGCACGACCCGAATGCCGACGTCCGGTGGCCGCCGGGCGGGCCAGGGGACCGGCGCCGAGCTGCAGTCCCCGCACGCCGGGTCCGCCGAGTGCTCCGGATCCGGCACGACCCCCTCCGGCGTTAGGCGGGGCGGCGCGGGCCGCGGCGGCCGAGCGGGAGCGCCGCCCGCGGCCGGCGGCGCCTCCGCCTGCTGTCGCTGCCGCCACTCCGCGTTGGGCGTCGCGGCCACCGAGTGGGTGCCCACGGGGCCGAGCGCCGCGTTGGCGTTGAAGAGGGCGACGTAGCCGTCCCGGCCGACGGGCCGCCCGCAGACCTGACAGAGCCAGTGTGGCGCGACGGCCCCGCCGCCCGGCGCTGCCGCCGACGGAGGATCGTCGCCCCGCGCCCGTCGCCCCCCCATCCCGCGGGCCCCAGCCTAAAGCGCCCCGCGTTCCACGCGCGCCCGGAGCTCCGCGAGCCACGCCGGTCGTGCCGCGCCGTCGCCACCACGCAACTGCTCGACGACCTCCAGGAACACGAGCCGCATCGCGCGATCGCCCCCCGCGCCGATTCTGTCGAGCTCTGGCTCCGGTCCCACTCAGCCCGCCCGCGGTCAGACCACGGGCAGGGAGGGGAAGGGACCGCCAGCCTAACGTCGTACCGAACGTCCGGCCGTCGCCGGCGCCGCGTGAAATTGACAGGCGGACCATCGCAGCGGACTCCACGCCGGATGCGCGCCGCCGCCGAGCCAGCGGC
>DATFPD010000598.1:0-16185 GCA_035265005.1 Gemmatimonadaceae bacterium
TGGAGCACCCCGCCCGCGCGGGCGCGCAGTGGGTGGACGTGGCCCGGCCGGCGCAGGTCCCCGGGCACCGAGGCCGGGTCCACCGCGACCTTGATCGTCTGCGCCTGGTCGGCCGCGCTGATGCCCGTGGTCACGCCGAAGCGCGGCCCCGCGTCGATCGTGACGGTGAACGCCGTGCGCATCGCCTCGGTGTTCTCCTCGCCGATCAGCGGGAGCCCGAGCTGGTCGACGCGATCCGGCGTCAGCGCCAGGCAGATCATCCCCTTCGCCTTCATCATGAAGTTGACCTTCGCGGGCGTGATGGTCTGCGCCGCGCAAATGAGGTCCCCCTCGTTCTCGCGATTCTCGTCGTCGGCCACCACGACGAACTTCCCGTCGCGGATGTCGGCGATTGCCTGCTGCACTGTTCCGAACGGCATACGATACGCTCTCCTCTCCGTCTCACACCGGCGGCGCGGTCTCGCCCGGCTCCAGCGTCCACCCGTCGCGCACGCAGTAGCGCACGCCCGGCGGGTAGCGCGTCCCGCAGTTCGGGCAGGTCATCCCCGCGTCGGCCGCGCCGGAGGCTGCCGGCGCCGCCCGCAGCCCGCTCAGGTACGGGCCCGCCAGGCGTTGAATATACTTGCCGACGACATCCGCCTCCACGTGCACGTGGGCGTCCGGCGCGAGGTCGCCGAGCGTCGTGTGGCGGAGCGTGTACTCGATGAGCGAGAGCTGCACGACGCCGCGCGCCGGCAGCTCGTTCACCGTCAGGCTCACGCCGTCGACGGCGATCGAGCCGTGCGGGACCATCAGCGACTCCAGCTCGGGGGGCACGCGCACGTCGACCAGCAGGGCGTCGTCACGCTGGCGCACGACCTCGACGACGCCGACGCCGTCCACGTGCCCCTGCACCATGTGGCCGCCGAGCCGGTCCCCGGCGCGCAACGCGCGCTCGAGGTTCACCCGCCGCCCCACGTCCCACTCCCCCACCGTGGTCCGCCCGAGCGTGGTGACGACCGCCGCGACGGTGAACCATGCGGGTCCGTGCTCGCGCACCGTCAGGCACGCGCCGTTCACCGCGATGCTCTCCCCGTCCGCCAGGCCGTGGTAGCTCGTGCTGATGCGAAGCTCCCGCCCCGCCTCCGTGTCGGCGATGTGCTCGATCGTTCCGACGTCGTCGATGATTCCCGTGAACACCCGTCCCCTACGGCTTCGATTCGAGCGCGTATACCGTCATCAGGTCATCCCCCAGCTCGCGGCGCTCCAGCACCGGCAGCCGCGGCAGCTCCCCGGGCAGCACGGGGGGCGCGTACGCGAAGGCGCCCAGCGCGCCGGCGCCGAGAATGACCGGTGCCTGGAAGATAACGAGGCGGTCCACCAGCGATTGTTCCAGCAGCGACCCCGCGAGGCGCGCGCCCCCTTCGACCAGCAGCGCGCGGACGCCCGCGGCCCGCAGCCGGCGCAGCGCGTCCGCCGGTCCCGCCGCGCGCAGCACCTCGACGCCGGCCGCGCGCAGCGCGCGCTCCCGCGCGTCGGTGCCGGCCTCGGCGACCACGATGGTGGGCGTCTCGCGGGCGGTGCGCGCGAGGACGCTCTCCGGCGGCAGTCGCAGCGCCCGGTCGAACACCACCCGGCGCGGTGGAACGCGCGGCGGGTCGCCGTGGCGCACCGTGAGCGCCGGGTCGTCCGCCACCGCCGTCCCGATCCCGACCGCGACCGCGTCGCTCCCGGCGCGCAGCCGGTGCACCTCGCGGCGTGAGGCGTCGCCGGTCAGCCAGCGCGGGCGGCGCGTGGCGTCGGTGATGGCGCCGTCGAGCGAGAGCGCGAGCTTGAGCGTCACCCACGGTCGGTCGGCGGCGAAGCCGTGGAAGAACGGCGCGTTGAGCTCGCGCGCCGCGGCTTCTTCGACGCCGACGTCCACGCGAACGCCCGCCTCGCGCAGCGTCTCCAGGCCCCCCTTCGCGGCCGGGTTGGGGTCGCGCACCGCGGCGACGACGCGCGCCACGCCCGCGTCGATGAGCGCGCGCGTGCAGGGCGGCGTCTTGCCGAAGTGGTTGCACGGCTCGAGCGACACGTACGCCGTCGCGCCGCGGGCCGCGTCGCCCGCCGCGCGCAGCGCCTCGGCCTCGGCGTGCGCCTCGCCGTAGCGGCGGTGGTAGCCCTCGCCGACGACGGCACCGTCGCGAACGACGACGGCGCCGACCATCGGGTTCGGCGCCGTCTGTCCCCATCCGCGCGCGGCGAGCGCGATCGCCCGCCGCATGAACGCGCGGTCCGTTACCTCATCCTGATGGCGCGCATCCTCGTCGGCGCGCACCGGTCAGAACGCGAGGCGAACCCCGACGGACCCGAACAGCTGGCTGCCGTTCGCCTTGCGGTCCGCGAAGTCGTTGAACGTCGGCTGGCTCAGGTTGCCGCCCGACGCCTGGCCGATCTCGCCCACGATCTTGACGAAGGGGAGGTTCAGCGCGACGTCGCCGAAGTAGGTCGTGCGCGTGATCTTGTTGTCGAAGCGGAACGTGCCCGAGCACGGCGTGGCGGCCGAGCAGGTGCCGACCGCGCCCTCGCGGACGGTGACGCTCAGGTCCGCGCCGGAATCGTACTTGTCCTGGCCGACGCCGGCGGCGACGCCGAACATCGTCAGGCCCTTGCTCGCCGTCAGGCGCCACGAGGTCGTCTTGACCTGGAAGCTGGAGAGCTCGAACTCGTCGCGCTCCGTGCCCAGCGCGCCGCCCTCGGTGGTCGCCACGAGGCGCAGCTCGGGCGTGTCGCGCTTCAGGACGCTCACCGACAGGCCGGGGACGAGCAGCGTCTCCTTGAGCAGGCCGATGCGCGCGCCGTAGCCCAGCTTGAGCGAGCCGCCGGAGGCCTCGACCGAGAAGTTGTCGTTGTCGTAGTTCGGCAGGTACATCGCGCTGACGATCGCGTCCACGCCGCCGACGCTCGTGAGGCCGAGCGGGATGCCGCCGAACAGGCCGAGGCCGACCTCGACCGCCGGGGCGCCGAGCACCTGGTCCTTGGTGGGCAGCGTCTCGCGCGCCGCGCCGTTGATGCGCACCGTGAACTGCTCCACGTCGGGGAGCGAGCCCTTGATGGCGTTGGCGCGGACGCCGACCGAGAAGTGCCCCAGCCCGCCGAGCGAGCCGGCGCTGCCGAGGATGGTGTTCCCGCCGGCGAGCGACGTGCCGAACTGCGGGGTCATGTAGCCGAAGACGTCCTGCGCCTTCTGGCAGGCGTCCTGGAGGTTGCCGCTGCTGCAGCGCGAGCTGACGGCGCCGCCCTGAGCGAGCGCCGGCGCCGCGAAGGCGGCGATCATGGCGGCGGTCGCGATGGAAAGCTTCTTCATGGACTCTCCTGACTGAGTATCACGCGCCCGGAGCCGGGCACAATGCTGCCGGCCGTCCAGCCGCGAACGCCGGCCCGGCCCGCACTCTCTAGGACGCGTCCGGCCTCCGCCGGGTCACACACCACCACCATTCCGACGCCCATGTTGAACGCGCGGAACATCTCGTCGCGCTCGACGCCCCCTGCGTCCTGGAGCACCCGGAACACGTTCGGCACGGCCCACGTCGTTATGTCGATAACGGCATCGAGCGTGCCGGGGAGCGCGCGGCAGACGTTTCCGGGCAGCCCGCCCCCTGTGACGTGGGCCATCGCATGAACGTGATCTAATACGGGTCGTAAGGCGGCGAGGTACGACCGGTGTACCGCCAGGAGGACGTCGGCGGTGGACCGCGTGTCGCCGGGAAACGTGTCGTCAGGCGACAGCCGGAGCCGCTCCGAGACGATGCGCCGCGCCAGCGAGTAGCCGTTGGTGTGCAGCCCCGAGCTCTCCAGCGCCACCACCGCGTCCCCGGCGCGCACGCGGTGGGCGCCGAGCACCCGCTCCTCCTCGACGCAGCCGACGATGAACCCCGCCAGGTCGTAGTCGGGCGGCGTGTAGAGCCCGGGCATCTCCGCCGTCTCGCCGCCCAGCAAGGCGCAGCCGTTCTCGCGGCAGCCCGCCGAGACGCCGGCCACGACGCCCTCCACCACCGCCGGCTCCAGCTTGCCGAACGCGACGTAGTCGAGGAAGAACAGCGGGACGGCGCCCTGGACCAGGATGTCGTTGACGCAGTGGTTGACCAGGTCGTGCCCCACCGTGTCGTGCCGGCCGGCCTCGACCGCGACCTTGATCTTGGTGCCGACGCCGTCGGCGCTGGCGACGAGCAGCGGCTGCCTAACGTCTTGCGGGACCCGGAACATCCCGCCGAAGCCGCCGAACGCGCCGCGCGTGCCGGCGGTGAAGGTGGACTCGACCAGCCGGCGGATGCGCGCCTTGGCGTCGTCCGCCGCGTCGATGTCGACGCCGGCCGAGCGGTAGTCGAGCCCGGCCGTCCCGCCGCCGCCGCCGCCGCCCGCGCCCGCGGTCACGGCGCGGCTTCCATCTCGAACGCCACCAGCCGGTAGAACTCGCCCACCCGGCGGCGGATGTCGTCGGCGTCGATCTCCAGCAGCCGTTCGACCGAGAACTTCTCGACCGCGAACGAGCCCATCGCCGACCCGTAGACGACCGCGCGGCGCATGTTCTCCTCGCTCAGGTCGCCGCTGCGCGCCAGGTAGCCGATGAACCCGCCGGCGAACGAGTCGCCGGCCCCGGTCGGGTCGAAGACGCTCTCCAGCGGGTAGGCCGGCGCGAAGAACACGGAGCTGCGCGTGAACATGAAGGCGCCGTGCTCCCCCTTCTTGATCAGCACCGTCTTCGGCCCGCGGTCCAGTATCCAGCGCGCGGCCTTGACGAGGTTGAACTGGTCGGTGAGCTGACGCGCCTCGCCGTCGTTCAGGCTGATGAGGTCGACGTGCCCCAGCAGCTCGAGCAGCTCCGGCCGCCGGCTCTCGATCCAGAAGTTCATCGTGTCGCACGCCACCAGCTTCGGGCGCTCCACCTGCTGGAGCACGTCGAGCTGGAGGCGCGGGTCAATGTTGGCGAGGAACACGAACGGCGAGCGCCGGAACTGCTCCGGAATCTTCGGGCGGAAGTGCGAGAAGACGCCGAGGTGGGTCTCCAGCGTCTCCGCCGAGTTGAGGTCGTGGCGGTAGCGCCCGCGCCAGCGGAACGACGACCCGTCGGCCTGCTCCAGCCCCGCGAAGTCGACGCCGCGCTTCTTCAGTGGCGTCAGGCGATCCATCGGGTAGTCGTTCCCGACGACGCCCACGAGCTGCACCGGCGCGAAGTGGCTGGCCGAGGCCGAGAAGAAGTTCGCCGAGCCGCCGAGCACGTGGTCGGCCTTCCCGAACGGGGTCTCCACGGAGTCGAGGGCGACGGAGCCGACGACGAGAACAGTCATTGAGTTGATCTTGGACAGGGTGAAGGCCGATACGATATTGGCGATTCGCGATTCGCGAATCGCGTTCTCACATGCGTTCCGGCGCCGAGATGCCGAGAATCGTCAGGCCGTTGCGCAGGACGATCTGGGCGGCGCGGGCGAGGGCCAGGCGGGCGCGCGAGATCTCGTCGGGCTCGCCCAGCACGTGGTGCTTGTGGTACCAGAGGTGGGTCAGCCGCGCCGTCTCCCACAGGTACGAGACCAGCCGGTGCGGCTCCAGCGCCTCGGCGGCGCCGGCGACGACCGCCGGGAAGTCGAGCAGCGACTTGATCAGCTCCTGCTCCTCGGGCTCGGCCAGCACGTCGAGCGCGACGCCGTCCGCCGTGTAGGCCTCGCGGTCGATCCCGCCGACGCGGAAGATGCCGCACATGCGGGCGTGTGCCATCTGGACGTAGTAGACCGGGTTCTCCTCCGACTGCTTCACCGCCAGGTCGACGTCGAACGCGAGCTGCGAGTCGCCCTTCCGCATCAGGAAGAAGTAGCGCACGGCGTCGCGCCCCACCCAGTCGATGAGGTCGCGGACGGTGACGTAGCTGCCGGCGCGCTTCGAGATCTTCACCTCGGCGCCCCCGCGCATCACCGTCACCATCTGGTGCAGCACGTACTCCGGGTAGCCCTCGGGGATGCCGATCCCGAGCGCCTGGAGCCCCGCGCGCACGCGCGTGACGGTGCTGTGATGGTCGGAGCCCTGCACGTCGATCGCGCGGCGGAAGCCGCGCCGCCACTTGGTGACGTGGTACGCGACGTCCGGCACGAAGTAGGTGTAGCTGCCGTCGCGCTTGCGCATCACGCGGTCCTTGTCGTCGCCGAACGCGGTCGTGCGCAGCCACAGCGCGCCGTCCTGCTCGAACGTCATCCCCTGCTCGCCGAGCATGGCGACGGTCTCGTCCACCTTGCCGTCGCCGTAGAGCGACGACTCCAGGTAGTACGTGTCGAAGCGCACGCCGAACGCCTGGAGGTCGAGGTCCTGCTCCTTGCGCAGCTCGGCGACCGCGAAGGTGCGGAGCCGATCGAGCAGCCCGCGGTCGAGCGTGGCGATGGCGCGCGCGCGGACCGCGGCGGCCGCGCGCTCGTCATCGCCGGCCGACTCGAGCTCGGCCGCCACGGCGGCGAACGCCCGCGCGCCGTCGCGCAGCGCCTCGTGGTCGCCCACCGAGTCGCCCCGCTGGAGGAAGCGCGCCGCGATCTCGCGGATGTACTCCCCCTGATACGCGAACGTCGGCAGCGAGACGTCCACGCCGCAGTGCTGCGCGGCGCGGAGCAGCGTGCTGACCGCCAGGTTCTCGATCTGCACGCCGGCGTCGTTGTAGTAGAACTCGCGCGAGACGTCCCAGCCGCACCAGGAGAGCAGCGCCGAGATGGCGTCGCCGAGCGCCGCCTGACGACCGTGGCCGACGTGCAGCGGGCCCGTCGGGTTCGCCGAGACGAACTCGACGTTGACCGGCTGGCCGCCGCCGCTGTCCGCGCGGCCGTAGCGCTCGTTGGCGGCCAGGACGGCCGCGACGCCCTGCGCCTGGAGCCCCTGGTCGAGGCGGAAGTTGATGAAGCCCGGCCCGGCGATCTCGGCGGTCTCGACCCCGCCGCGGCGCAGCTCCATGCCGTCGATCAGCGCCTGGGCCACGTCCCGCGGCTTCTTCTTCAGCGGGCGCGCCAGCACCATCGCGAAGTTGGTCGCCCAGTCGCCGAAGCTCGGGTCGCGCGGGCGCTCGAGTACCGGCTCGGCGTCCTCGGGCGCCCCGATTGCGCGTGCGGCCTTTCTCAGCTCGTCGCGCAGCGCGTCGACGCCGCTCATTCGCCGGAGCCGCCCTTGCCGGAGCCGCCCTTGCCGGGCGACCCCGTCGAGGGCGGCGGCGGCGGCGATGGCGGCGACTTCGACTCCGACCCGCCGCCTGACGATGCCGCCGGCGTCGAGGACGAACCGCCCTCGCCGCCGGACGGCGAGCCGCCGCCGCCGCCGCCGCCGCCCTCACTCTTCTGCTTGTCGCCGGTCGACGCGGCCGCGCGCTGGTCCTTCTTGCCGTCCTTCCCGTAGTCCGTGATGTAGAACCCGCTCCCCTTGAACAGGAGGCCGGCGCCGCCCGACACCTTGCGCTCGGCGGACTCGCCGCACACCGGACAGGGTGCCTGCGGATGACCGTCGCTGATCTTGCGGAAAAACTTCTCGAACTCGTGGCCCTGCGGGCAACGATACTCGTAAGTCGGCATTGTCGAAATACTTAGAGAAACGGCGTATCGACGTAAGTTACGCCGCCGCGGGGGGCGGATTCAAGGCGCGAGTTTCGGGGGTCGTGGGTCGATTCGAAAGCAGCGACCGGATGACGGCGACGGCAGTTCGACAGGATGAACTGCGGCAGGATGAACAGGAGGGTGAACAGGATGGGGACCGCTCGGGTCCCTCTGGCCTCCCGGGGCCCGCATCCTGTTCACCCTGTCAAAATGCCGTCGCCGTTAGTGAAGGCAGGTCCCGACACTCGCCCCGCGTCAGCCCGTCGGCCGGTACACCCCCCAGCGCCCGGCCAGCACGTCCGAGATCTCGCCGACCGTCGCCCGCGCGCGAACCGCGTCGATGATGATCGGCATGAGGTGCGGGCGCTCGCGCGCCGAGCGCGTCCCGTAGGCCGCGGCCGCGGCGCCTAACGCATCCAGGGCGCGCTGGGCCGCGTCCGCGTCGCGACGGTCGCGGACGGCGGACAGGCGCGCGACCTGGTCGCGCTCGAGCGCCGAAAAGTCGGGGGCGGGGATCACCGGCGGCTCGTCCCCGTCGGCGAAGCGGTTCACGCCGACGATCGTCGTCTCGCCCCGCTCGACGCGCATCTGGTGCTCGTACGCGCTGCGGGCGATCTCCTCCTGGAAGAAGCCGGCGGCGATCGCCGCCGGCGCCCCGCCCAGCTCGTCCACCTTCGCCATCAGCTCCAGCGCGCGGCGCTCCAGCTCGCTCGTCAGGTGCTCCACGTAGTAGCTGCCGGCGAGCGGGTCGACCGTGTTCGCCGCCCCGCTCTCGTGGGCGACGATCTGCTGCGTGCGCAGGGCGAGCGTCGCCGCCTCGGCGGTCGGCAGGGCGAGCGCCTCGTCGTAGCCGTTGGTGTGGAGCGACTGCGTGCCGCCCAGCGCGGCCGCCAGCGCCTGCACCGTCACGCGGACCACGTTGTTCAGCGGCTGCTGCGCCGTCAGCGTCACCCCACCGGTCTGCGTGTGGAAGCGCAGCCGGGCGCTCGCGTCGCCGGCGCCGAAGCGCTCGCGCATCAGGCGCGCGTAGATCCGGCGCGCGGCGCGGAACTTCGCCACCTCCTCGAACATGTCGCTGTGACAGGCGAAGAAGAACGAGAGGCGCGGCGCGAACGCGTCCACCGCCAGCCCCGCGCCGACCGCGCGGCTCACGTACTCCACCGCGTTGGCGAAGGTGAACGCGAGCTCCTGGACCGCGGTGGCGCCGGCCTCGCGGATGTGGTAGCCGGAGATGGAGATCGGGTTCCAGCTCGGCGCCTCGGCGGCGCAGAAGCGGAACACTTCCGCGATCAGCTCGAGGCTCGGCTCCGGCGGGTAGATGTACGTGCCGCGGGCGATGTACTCCTTGAGGATGTCGTTCTGGATCGTGCCGCTCAGCTTCGCGCGCTCGATCCCGCGCTCCTCCGCGGCGACGATGTACATCGCCAGCAGCGTCGCCCCGGTCGCGTTGATCGTCATCGACGTCGACACGCGGTCGAGCGGGATGCCGTCGAGGAGGAGGTGCATGTCCTCGACCGTGTCGATCGCCACCCCGACGCGCCCCACCTCGCCCAGCGCGCGCGGCGAGTCCGAGTCGATGCCCATCTGGGTCGGCAGGTCGAACGCCACCGAGAGCCCGGTCTGACCCGCGTCGAGCAGGTGCCGGAAGCGGCGGTTCGTTTCGGCCGCGGTCCCGAAGCCCGCGTACTGGCGCATGGTCCACAGGCGGCCGCGGTACATCGTGGACTGCACGCCGCGGGTGAACGGATAGCGCCCGGGGTCGCCGAGGTCGCGCGCGTAGTCGACGGGCGCCGAGTCGGGGCCATAGAACAGCGCCACCGGGATGCCGGAGGGCGTCAGGCGCTCCTCGGGCGCGCCCTCCGACCGTCGCGGGCGGGCGCCCGCGGGCGGCGCCGGAGTCGCCGTCGCCGCTCCCGCGCCTTCGGTTGGCGCCGCGGCGGCCGGGTCACCGCGCGTGCTTGAGGATCCGGCGTCGGCGGTCATCGGGCGGTGCAACGGACGGGCACGCGCCGCAACCGTTCGGTGACGGTCGCGGCGCGTTGCGGCGTTAAATTGAAGTCAGGGGGGGGGCCCCCCCATGGTAGCGACGGCAGTCGAGGCGGCACCACTAACAGTAGCATCGATGCCGACGCCCGCGCATCGGTCGTGACCCCCGCCGGCTGCTCAGGCCCCCGCGGTGACCGCACCGCTCAGCATCTGGTTGGCCATCGCGACCGCCGACTTGCTGCCGATGTACAGCGGCGTGCGCTGGTGCAGCTCGGTCGCCTGCACGTCGAGCACGCGCTGCCGCCCATCGCTCGCCGCGCCGCCCGCGTTCTCCACCACGAACGCCAGCGGGTTCGCCTCGTACAGCAGCCGCAGCTTTCCGTTCGGCGCCCGCCGGTTCGCGGGATAGCAGAAGACGCCGCCGCCCAGCAGGTTGCGGTGGAAGTCGGCGACCAGCGAGCCGACGTAGCGCACGTTCATCGCCTTCATCTCGCCGTCCAGCCCGCGGTAGCGGCGCATCAGCGCGCGCACGTCCTCGTCCCAGTCCTTCTCGTACGAGTCGTTCACCGACAGGTACCGGCCGGCGTCCGGGATGCGGATGTTCGGGTGCGAGAGCAGGAACTCGCCGATGGAGGGGTCGAGCGTGAAGCCGTGCACCCCGGTGTCGCGCCCGGTCGTGTAGACCAGCATTGTGCTCGACCCGTAGATGACGTAGCCCGCGGCCACCTGGCGCCGCCCGGGCTGGAGCATGTCCTCCAGCTCGCCGCGACGCCCATTGGTGATCTTCCGCAGCACCGAGAAGACCGTCCCCACGGGCACGTTCACGTCGATGTTGGACGAGCCGTCGAGCGGGTCGAAGAGCAGGCAGTACTTCCCGCAGCGGAAGCCCTCGGGGATGTCGATGATCCCCGGCATCTCCTCCGACGCCATCGCGCACAGCCGGCCGCCGTGGTCCATGGCCCGGATGATCGTCTCGTTGGCGAAGACGTCGAGCTTCTGCTGGGTCTCCCCCTGCACGTTCTCGTGCCCCGCCGACCCGAGGATGTCCACCAGGCCGGCCCGCCGCACCTCCCGCGAGATCATCTTCGCCGAGAGCGCGAGGTCGTACAGGATCCCCGACAGCTCGCCGGTCGCCTCGGGGTACATTCGCTCCTGCTCGATGATGAATCGCTCGATCGTGACGACCGAATAAGGCGTGTGCTGGACCACGGTTACGCGTCCTGTGATGGTGGTGGGGCGCCGCGCAGGCAGAGCTCGGCGAACGAATTTGCCGCGATCTCGTACTTATTCCCGCCGTACCCGTGCCGCAGGCTCTCCCAAATGTAATCCGCCGGGAACCACGGGCTGGCTTCAAACTGCCGAACGTGCGCAAGCTCGTGCAAGAGCAGCCAGGGCTCGAGTCTGGCGCGGGGCGCCAGAAAGACCGTCCGCCAGAGCGTGATCGCGGCCACGCTCCGCTGCCCCAGGCACCATCCCCCCACCCGCGGCGGCAGCCCGCCCCGCCGCCACCGCACGCCCGCCAGCTCGGGATGCCGGGCCAGCAGGGCGTCGGGAATCGTGACGCGCCTGCCGAAGAACGCGGCGGCGAGCCGATCGAGCAAGAGGCTCATTCGGACCCGGCCGGCGTCGCGCGCCGATCCACCGGCCACTCCGCGCCCTCCGCTTCCACCGTGATCCGCTCCCCGTCGGTGCGCACGACGATCGTTCCCGCACGGTCCGTGCGCAGCACCTGCGCCCCGCCCCGGGCGAGCGCCTGCATCACGGAAATGCTGGGATGGCCGTACGTGTTGTCCCGCCCGACCGACACCAGCGCGACCCTCGGCCGGACGGCCGCCAGAAACGGGTCCGTGCTGCTCGTCCGGCTGCCGTGGTGCCCGACCTTGAGCACGTCCGCCCGCAGCTCGGCCGCGCGTCGCGCCAGAAGCCAGCCTTCCTCCCCACGCTCGGCGTCGCCGACGAGCAGAAGGCGCACACTGCCGTAGGTCACGAGCGCCACCGTGCTCGCCTCGTTCGGGTCCCGCAGCGTCGCCGTCCACGCCGAATCGGGCGCCAGGAAGCGAATCGTGACGCCGTCCACGACCACGCTGTCCGCGGGGTGGACTCGCCGCCATTCCACCCCGGCCGCGCGCGCCGCAAGCAGCGACTCGCGGTAGGCGTCCCCCCCGCCCGCGAACGCGGCGTCCCAGTAGACTCGTGGCCGCAGCGCGCGCACCACGCTCGCGGCGCCGCCCACGTGGTCGGCGTGCGGGTGCGAGAGGACGAACGCCTCCAGCGGCCCACCGCGCCGGCGCAGGTAGGGGACGACCGTCTCCCGGCCCGCGTCGCCGCCACGCCAGCTGCGGCCGGCGTCGAACAGCAGCCAGCGGCCGGCCGGTGTCCGGAGCGCGACGGCGTCGCCCTGCCCCACGTCCAGCGCGTGGAGCTCCAGTCGCCCGCCTCCCGCCGGCAGCAGCGGCAGCCAGAGCGCAACGGTCAACGAGGCGGCGCCCACCACCGCCGGCGGCCCCGGCGACCGCGACACGCAGGCGGCAATGGCGGCCGCCGCGCCGACTCCACACAGGATGGCCGCGAGGAGCGACGGCGCGACCCAGACCGTCGCGTGCGGTACGGCGGCGGCCGCGCCGGCGATGGCGTTCAGCAGCGCGAGCAGCGGATGGGCCGCGCTTCCCAGGAACCGTCCGAGCGCCGGCACCGGCGCCGCCAGCAGCGCCAGGAAGAGGACCGGCTGCACGACCCCGATCACCGGCGCGGCGACGAGATTCGCCAGCGGCGCCACGACGCTCAGGCGCCCGAAGGTCCACGCGACGAGCGGGGCGGTCGCCAGCACCGCGACGGTCGACGTGATGAGCTCGCGCGCGAGGACGAGCTTCCATCCCCGGAGTCGGCCCGCGAGCACCCGGCGTCCGAGCGCCCGACTCGCCACCAGCGCCGCCATCCCGGCGACGCTCAGCTGGAACCCCAGGTCCAGCACGGTGCCCGGGTCGATCAGGAGCGGCGCCAGCGCGCCGAGTGCGAGCGATGCCCAGGGGGACGTGGGCCGCTGCGCGAGCTGCGAGCAGGCGCCGACGGCGAGCATCATCCCGGCCCGGACCGCCGGCGGCGGAAGGCCGATCAGGAGCACGTACCCCGCCGTCACCACGACTGCCCCGGCGAGCGACGCGCGAGCACTCATCCGCAGCGCCCGCAGCAGCAGCACGACCGCGGCGGCGATGATGCCGACGTGCAGCCCGCTGATGGAGAGCGCGTGCACCAGGCCCGCCGCGGCGAAGCGCTCGCGGACGTCCTGGCCGACCGAGCGCATGTCCGCGACGAGCAGCGCCCGCGCGAGCGCCCGGTCGTCGCTCTGGAACACGCTGTCGATCGCCCGGCCGGTGGCGGCGCGCCAGGCGGGCAGCCGCGCTCGTCCAACCCGCGCGCCTATGCGCGCGTCCCGCAGCACGAGCCGGCGTCCGGATGCGAGCGCGCTCCCGCGAACGAGCACGACGTCCCCGGCCGCCGCCGCGCCGCGCTGCACCATCACGGCCGCGGGCATCGAGCAGCCGGGTTCGCGCGCCACGCCGCGCGCGTAGGAGCCGGGCGACGCGTCGTCCTCGAGCACGAGCGCGACCTGGGGAACCGCCTCCATCACGGCGCGGCATCTCGCCGCGTCGGCCGCGGAGGCGGCCCCGGCGGCGATCCCGGCGACTGAAACGAGCGCCAGCGCCGAGCCGCGCGCGTCGCGCCCGTAGGCGGCGACCGCCAGCGCGGCGGCGGCCGCGAGGAGCCCGGGCACGAGCGCGCCGCCGAACCCCACGAGGAGTCCGGCGGCGTAGGCGATGACCGCGGCGGCGACGAGAGGCATGGGCGGCGGGTGAAAGGTTCGGACGCCACGAACTGACGTCGAACGCGCGCCGCCGCCCGGCGGGCGTCAGCCCGAGCTGTCGCCCTCCTGCACGGGCGCATGCGGGTCGCCGTGCCGCGGGCTCGCCGCGACGCGGCGCATCGCCGTCAGGACGGTGACCGCCAGCTCGGCGCGCGCGGAGTCCGACATCAGCGCGACCCGCGTCACCGCCGCCCCGAGCGACGACATCGACGCGTAGCGCGGCCGAGTATGGTTCATCGCGTAGGTGAGGACATCATCCTTGCATTGCGCGCAGGCGCAAAATCCTTCGAACTGGCCGCACAGCTCGTCGAAGGTCGCGCGAACGGCTTCCTCGAGAACGTTGATCATCATCCCGCGGCGAGCGCCTTCCGGCGTCGAAGGGTGATGGGCGCGTCCGCCGGCGCGTCGCAGGACGCGTCGGCGGGCGAGGGCGACGCGACATCCGGCGCGGGGCGCGCGGCCGGCAGCTCGGCGAGGACGGTGCCGGTGAAGGTCGAGCCGGTGGTCCCCGTGAGCTGCACGCTGTAGTACCGCCCGATCATCTCCTCGCCGCCGGGGAGGAGCACGGTGCGGAAGTCGCGCGTCCGCGCCTGGAGCAGCTCGCCGCGCCGCGCCTCCTTCTCCACCAGCACCTCGGTGCGCGTCCCGAGCAGCCCCAGGTTCCGCGCGCGCGCCCGGCCGCGGATGCGCTCCACCAGCCGGTCGAAGCGCTCGGCGACTACCTCGTCAGGCACCGTGTCGCCGGCCGGCAGGCGCGTGGCCGGCGTGCCGTCGCGCGGGGAGAACTTGAACGTGAACGCGTCCCCGAACCCGATCTCGTCGACCGCGCTCATCGTCTCCTCGAAGTCGGCGTCGGTCTCGCCCGGGAAGCCGACGATGATGTCCGTCGTCAGGTTGAGCCCGGAGATCGCCGACCGCAGCCGCCGCACGCAGTCCAGGTAGCCCTCGCGCGTGTAGCGGCGCAGCATCCGCTTCAGCGTCCGCGTCGAGCCGGACTGCATCGGCAGGTGCACGTGCTCGCAGACGGTCGGCACCTCGGCCATCGCGGCCACCGCGCGGTCGCCGAAATCGTTAGGGTGCGGGCTGGTGAAGCGCACGCGCCTGACCCCGGGCACGGCGCCCACCGCGCGCAGCAGGTCGGCGAAGTCGTGCGCGCCGTCGCGGTACGAGTTCACCGTCTGGCCGAGCAGCACGACCTCGGTCATCCCCGCGGCGGCCACGCGCTCGGTCTCGCGCACGACGTCGGCGAGGCGGCGGCTCCGCTCGGGGCCGCGGGTCGTCGGGACGATGCAGTAGGTGCACTTGTAGTCGCACCCGCGCTGCACGGGGATCCACGCCTTCACCGCGTCGAAGCGGCGGGGGGCGAAGTCCTCGTAATGCTCCTCGAGGTCGAAGCTGGTGTAGATCCCGCGCTCGCCGCGGCGCGCGCCCTCGATCAGCGCCGGCAGCGCGCGGTAGCCGTCGGGCCCAACCACCAGGCTCACGTGCTTCGCCTTCTCCAGTAGCTGCGGCCCCAGACGCTGCGCCATGCAGCCGGTCACGCCCATCACGGTGCCCGGCTTCATGTGCCGCCGCAGCTCGCCCAGCCGGCCGATCACCCGCTGCTCGGCGTGCTCGCGGATCGCGCAGGTGTTGACGAGGATGACGTCGGCCCCGTCGGGCCCGTCCACCGCGTCGTAGCCGAGCGCCGTCAGCTTGCCGAGCATGAGCTCGGAGTCGCTGACGTTCATCTGGCAGCCGTACGTCTCGACGTAGACGGTGGGACGCGTGGATTCGGACATGAGTGGGATACTGCTGCTACGTGACCGCCTGCGGCTCCGCGGAATGCGCCACCAGCCGCTCCCCGTCCCGCACCAGTCGCGCCCGAACGCGGCTCCGGCGCGGGAGCGAGGCATCGGCGGGGATCACCGTAAGATAATCCTCCGTGATCCCTTCGCGCGTCCCGTCCGCGCCACCGGCGGGCGAGACCACGATCACGTCGGCCTCCCCCCCGTCCCGCCTCTCCCGATGGGCGGCGGCCTTTCCCGCCCCCGCCGCGCGCAGCTCCGCGGCCCGCCGCGCTATCGTCTGGTCGTCCACCCGCCCCGCCAGCCGTTCGGCGGGCGTGCCCGGACGGAGCGAGAACGGGAACACGTGCAGGTAGGTGAACGGCAGCCGCTCCACCAGCGCCAGCGTCGCCCCGTGGTCCGCCTCTGTCTCTCCCGGAAACCCGGCGATCACGTCCGCCCCGAGCCCGAACGCGCCGCGCCCGCCCACGATTCGCTGCACCGCCGCGGCGTACGACGACGCGCCGTACCAGTGTCGCCCCATTCGCTTCAGCACCGCGTCCGACCCCGACTGGAGAGGCGCGTGCAGGTGCGGCGCCAGCCGGCGCGGCTCGCCCCAGAGCAGCTCCAGCAGCTCGTCGTCGACCTCGGTAGCCTCGAGCGATGACAGGCGGAAGCGGGCGCCGGGCACCTCCCGCACGAGCCGAGACACCAGGGCGCCGAGCGAGCTTCCCGCGTCCGCACCGTAGCCGCCGATGTGGATGCCGGTGAGCACGATCTCCGGGTGCCGCTCGGCCAGCGCGGCGGCCTCCTCGACGAGCTCGGACGGCGGGCGCGAGCGGCTCGCCCCCCGCGCCACCGTCGTTATGCAGAAGGTGCAGTGCTCGTCGCAGCCGTCCTGGATGCGAAGCACGGCGCGGGCCGTGCTCTGCGCCGCGCCGGCCGCGGCGCGCGGCGCGGGCGCCAGACCGATCGCCAGCGCGACCTCCGCCGCGTC
>DATFPD010000599.1:0-23351 GCA_035265005.1 Gemmatimonadaceae bacterium
CATCGTCCTCGAGCACCCGGAGACGCTCGGCGCCGGCATCGACGAGTCCACCGCCCTCATCGTCGCCCCCGACGGCCGCTGGCGCGTGATCGGCGCCAGCAGCGTCGTGGTCTACGACGCCCGCCACGCCCGCGTCACCCCCGCCGGCGCCCCCGTCCTCGGCGCCGCCGACGTCCGCCTCCACGTCCTCCCCCCCGGCAGCACCTTCGACCCGGCGACCGGAAAAACGGAGCTCCCGTGACCCGTGACCCGTGACCTGCGATCCTTCGCTTCGCTCAGGACAGGCTCTGCGAGCTGCGACCTGCGACCTGCCTGCCTCGGGAGGCTCCTGGCGTCCCGAGGAGGCAGGTCGCAGCTCGCAGCTCGCAGCTCGCAGGCGTAGTTCGCGCCACCATTCCTAACGACATCTCCCTGAACTCGGCGCGCCGGAGCCGCTCCAGGACGCCGACGACGCGCTCGTAGCTCACGTCGTCGCCCGGCACCACGACCGCCGGAGTGCCGGCGGGGACGGCGTCGGCGCCGCGGTGCAGGCCGGCGAGCGCCCCCTCGAGGCGGTCGAGCGCCGCGCGGTCGAGGCCGGCGGGCTGCGAGAGCAGGATCCCGGCGCGCTCCCCGCCGCGGCTGATCGCCGTGCGGTCGTTGTGCACCGTGAGCGTGATCGGCGGCGAGGAGGGATGCTCGGGCTCGCCGCCTGACGAGTCGTTTCTCGCCGCCCCCCGCGGCGATCCGATGTCGAACGCCAGCAGCGACGCCCCGGCGGTCGCGGCGGTGAGGAGCGCGTAGAACACGATCGACGTCAGGATGTCGACCAGCGGCACCAGGTTCAGCCGCTCGGACGACTCCGACGCGACGCGTTCGGCCCGACGCTGCCGGGCTCGGTGAAAACGGGAGGGCACCGCATCCTCGACGACCACTTTTCCCGTCGCCCGCCCGGACCGGGAAGCGGCGTGTCGAGTGGTCGGGCGGGACGGAACTGCGTCCCGGGACGGGTCGAGCTCTAGGTGGAACGCGGCGACGCCATCAGGGTGTCGAGTCGCAGGTCCTTTCGAATCCCAGCGTCCATCACGCCAGCGGGGGCGAGCCTGCGAAGCCATTGCAGGCGGCTCGCGACGCCGCCGGCTGCGTATCGGAGTTTCGGGCGCGCCGCGCTGGCAGCCCGCAGCACGACGTCGGCGACGACGCCCGGCTCGTCGGCAGCCGCCATCACCTCCTTCAGCCTCTTGCCCACGGCCGCACGAACCTCGCGGTACTCGTCGACCTTCGCGTCGGGTTCCAGGAAGTTCGCGTCGAACTGCGTCTTCGTGTACGCAGGCTCGATGACCGAGACGCGGATGCCCCTCGTGCGCAGCTCATGGTCGAGCGATTCCGAATAGCCTTCGATCGCGTGCTTGGTCGCGGCGTAGAGCGCGCCGTACGGCATCGGCAAGAACCCGAGCACGGAGCCGATGTTGATGATGCGGCCACCCCCCTGGTGTCGCATGTGGGGCACGACGGCGCGCGTCATCCGGACGATCCCGAAGAAGTTCGTATCGAAGATTGCCCGGTCCTGTTCGATCGAGCTCTCTTCCGCTCCGGCGGGCGCGACACCGAAGCCGGCGTTGTTCACGAGCAGGTCGATGCGGCCGTCCGACCGCATCACTTCCCCAACGGCAGCGTCGACTGACTCATCGCTGGTCACGTCGAGGGGCAGCATCTCGAACGACGATCGCCGGCCCGCTCGGGCGCCGCGTCTGCTGGTGCCGTAGACCTTGTAGCCAGCCATCGCGAGCCGCTCCGCCGTGGCTTCGCCGATGCCTGACGAGGCGCCCGTGACGAGCGCCGTCTTGCGCTGCGTGATGTCCTGTTTCATCGTGGGGCTCCGTGTATGATGTGCATCATATTTCTGCCCGAAGTCGAGGCCGGCATGGGGGCAGGTCGTGTCAGTCGCCGGCGGGGACGAGCTGTTTGAGCGCCGCCTCGCGCAGCGCCTCGGAAAGCTTCGGGTCGTCGACGGCGCGCGCCAGCACCAGTGCGCCGACCATCGTGGCGACGGTGGCGAGCGCGCGCTCGTGCGCGCCCGGCCGCCCCCAGTCCGGCGATTGACGCGCGACGAGGTCGATCATTTCCTTGATGCGACGGGTGGCGGCGCGCCGGACCTCGGGCGCCTGGCGCGGCATCTCCGATCCGAGCGCCGCGACCGCGCAGCCGGTCTCCACGCCCTCGACGTGCTCCTTCGAGAGGTAGGCCCGCAGCAGCGCCTGCAGCGCCTGCTGCGGCGGCGCGGCGGCGGCGACGCGCGCCACCGCGGCCAGGCCATCGGCGCCGGCCCGGTCGGCTGCCTCGGCGAGCATCGCCTCGCGCGAAGCGAAGTGGGCGTAGAAGCCGCCGTGCGTCAGGCCGGCGTCCTTCATGATGTCGGCGACGCCGGCACCGCCGTAGCCGCTGCGCCGGATGGCGCGCGCGGCGGCCTCGACGATGCGTTCGTGCGTGGCTTCCTTGCGTCTGGGGGCGGTTCGTCTCATATGACGAACATCATATACTACTCCGGCCCGGAGCGCAAGCGGAAACGTCCCCGCCCGGCTCGGCTCTCACACGGAAGCGCTAGGCTCTGTGTCCCAGGGGGTGCGCAGCGGGCGCGGCGCTCGGCCGGTGGTCGCCGGCCGAGGTGACGGCTGGTTCGTCGCCATGAAGTGCTCTACCGGCACGCCACCGGGAGCGGTCACCTGTGGTCGGCGGCGATCGCTCTCGCCATCACCAGGTCGGTCTGCAAGTCCTCGCCGAGCTGGAAGCGCTGCGTGCCGACCTGCTCGAAGCCGCACTTGCGGTAGAATGCGATCGCGCGCGGGTTGTGCTCCCAGACGCCGAGCCAGAGGACGTCCGCGCCCCACGCCCGCGCGGCGTCGACGCAGCGGTCCATCAGCGCGCGGGCGACGCCGGCGCCGTGCCAGCGCTGGTCCACGTAGAGCCGGGCCAGCTCCGCCGGCCGCCCCCCGGCCACGCCGCCGGGCGCCGGCCCGAGCCGCAGATGCGCGTACCCCACCGCGCCCGCGTCCGGCGCCTCCGCCACCCACAGCCGGTTCGACGGGTCCGCCATCTCGGCGGCCTGCCGCCGCTCGCCGAACGCGCTCGTTAGGTAGGCGGCCAGGTCCTCCGGCCGGTTCGCCGCCCCGAACGTCTCGCCGAACAGCCGGGCGCCCAGCGCCGCCAGCGCCGCCGCGTCGCCGGCGCCCGCCGGCCGGACCTCGACTGGGCGACTCAGAACTCGCGCCGCTTCATCTCGTCGAAGAACTGGCCGCGCTCCTCGGCCTTCTCGTCGTGGTCCGGCCGGTTCTGGAGGGTCTGGTCGTACGCCTTCGCCGGCCGCACCTTCGACGAGTTCTTTTCGGCCTTCGCGGTCGTCTTCTTGATGAGCTTCGCGAGCTGCTTCTCGTTCATGCGGGCCCCGGCGTGAATCGGTGGAGTGCTCGAGAGGACGGTGCAAGTTACAGCCGCTCTCCGCCTCCGCGCCACACGCGCCGGGCGGGCCCCCCGGACCTAACGCCCGGCGCCTGGCGCCTACGTCATCGGCGCCGCGGCGCTACGACATCCGCGCGATCCTCGGCGCTCGCGGCCGCGGCTACACTGCCGTTCATGCGTACCGCTCTCGCCGCCTGCCTCTGCGCCCTGGTGCCCGCGGCCGCCGTGGCGGCCCAGCAGCTCCAGCCGTCGCGCTACGACGTTCGTCCCGCGCTCGCCATCCTCCCGTTCGATCTGGCGGCGATCGGCGCCCCGGCGCCCGCTGCCGCCGGCTCCGCGCCGCCTCCACCGCCGCCCCGGCCCCGGCCCCAGCCCGGGGGTGCCTCGATGCCGCCCGTCTTCGCGCCGCCGAGACGGCCGCGGCTCCCCATCCCCGTGCCGCGGCCGAGCTTCCCGCTCGCCGCGAGCCTGGCGGCGCGGCCGGTCGCCGGCGGGAATGCCGACAGCCCGGCCACCGCGCCGACCATGGCCACGCCCGACGGCGCGGGCGGCGCCGGTGTGGGCATCGCCGACCTGCTCGCCGAGCGGCTGCTCGCGGTCGGCCTCTTCCGCCTCGTGGAGCGGCGCGAGCTCGGCGCGCTCGACGGCGAGCGGCGCCTGGGACAGTCCGGAACCGACTCCGCCGAGGCGGCCACGCTCCGCCGCGCGCGGCTCATGGGCGCCCGGTACCTGATCGCCGGCTCCGTGGTCCAGTTCGGCACCGACGCGTCGCACGTCGCCGCCGGCGGCGGCCTGCGCGGCGTGTTCGGCGGCTTCATCTTCAGGCGGCGGCTGACCAGGGTCGCCCTGCTCGCCCGGGTGGTGGACGTCGAGACCGGAGAGATCATCGCCGTCGTACGCGGTATCGGCGATTCGCGGAAGGGCGGCTCCCTCACGCTCGGCGGCCTCGGCGGCGGGGCGGGCGGCATCGCGACCGTGGGGTCGGATGCCTGGCGCAACTCCGCCCTCGGCGAGGCCACCGAGCGCGCCGTCGCTCAGCTGGCGGAACGGCTGGGAGAGCAGCGAGCGATCATGCACTGACCCCCGCGGCTACTTCGGGAAGTTCGGGTAGGGAATCGGGATCGGACCGGCCGGGCTCGGCGTTTTCGCGTAGTCGGGAAAGCCGAGGCCGCCTCTGGTCTGCTCCGCCTCGGCGTCCGCGACGTCCCGGATCTGCTCCTGGGAGCCGGACAGGTCTTCGACGGCGGGCTGGTGCTCGGGGTGACGGGCGGTGTCGGACATGGCGGCGATCCTCGGCTCGGGTTCGTGGATGATGCGCGGCGCGCCGACGCGAGGCGTCAGACGCAACCGTGCGCCTGCATGACACGCGGCGATGGCTCGCGGATTCTCAGGGCCGTTCGACCCGACCGGCGTCCAGCCCACGGCGTTGCGCTCGCGCTCTCGCACGGCGTTCATTCCCGCGACCGACAGCCTGTGCAACTCCGCCGCGTCGCGGCGTCCTACCCAGCAGAGGACCCATTGACCGAATCCGCCACCGGCAAGATCGCCGGCCGCCGAGCGTACACCGGGCGCATTATCAATCTCGACATCGACACCGTGCGCTTCCCCGACGCCTCGACCGGAGAGATCGAGATGATCCGTCACCCCGGTGCGAGCGCCGTCGTTCCCTTCCTGACCGACCCATCGGGCGACGACCCGCAGATCCTCGTGATCAGGCAGTACCGCTACGCCGCCGAGCAGTACCTGTACGAGATCCCGGCGGGGCGCCTGGACCCGGGCGAGGCCCCGGCAGACTGCGCGCGCCGCGAGCTGGCCGAGGAGACCGGGTGCACGGCGGCGTCAGTCGAGTACCTGTACACGTTCTACACGACGCCGGGCTTCACCGACGAGAAGATCCACCTCTTCATGGCGACCGGGCTCGAGCATGGAGAGCACAGTCGCGAGTCGGATGAGTTCGTCGAGGTGGAGACAATGACGCTCTCCCGAGCGCTGGAGCTGATCCGGGCGGGCGAGATCAAGGACGCCAAGAGCGCACTCGGCATCCTCTATGCGGCCGGATTTCGGGCGGGGCGTTGAGGCGCCCGGTGCCCCGTCGGACGAGGGTATCGCCCTGGAAGCGTGTCTAAACTCTTCCCAGGCGGCCGAGCGATGGGTGACCGAAGCGGCGCGGCCGGGGTTCTTCAAGCACCATCCGTAACCAGGCTCGGCGGTTCCGCGGGGGTGGGTGATCTGGAGGACAATGGTGCCCGGGATGTCCGGCCAAGTGTCTCAGAGGGTGGACATTCAGCCCGAAGAGTGATATATTTCAGTGTGTGAACTACATGGATAATTCATTGACTTAAAACGACTTACACTTTTGGCCGCAGGGTGGTCCGGTGGGCACGGGAGATGCCCTACCAGTATCGCAACTGCAGCAGGAGGAACGCACCAGATCGATCCTGTCCTGTCGGCGGCAATTTCCTTTGGAGTGGGGAGAGACACATGGCTGACGTCGCACTGAAGCACGCGGTTCCGCTGCCGGGCGCGGCTGTCAGAGAGCAGCTACGAACGCTGGACGACTCGGCGGTGGTATCTGCGTTTCTTGGCGGCGAGGAGCGGGCGTTCCAGGAGCTGGTGGAGCGCTACCAGACGAGGCTGCTGAACTTCATCTACCGGACGATCGGCGATCGGGAGAAGGCGGAAGACCTGGTGCAGGAGGTCTTCATCCGCGTGTATCGGCACCTCCATCGCTTCGACCCGGCGAAGAAGTTCTCGACGTGGATCTACACGATCGCTTCGAACCTCGCGAAGAACGAGCTGCGCAACCGGTCGCGCAACCCGCTCGTGCTGTTCCAGACGATCAAGAAGAATTGGCAGGACGAGGAGCGGCCGCTGCAGTTCGAGGACTCGTCGTCTCGGCCGGACGACCTGTACCGGAAGCGCCACCTGCGCGAGCTGGTGGACCAGGCGACCGCCCAGCTCCCGGAGCATCACCGGCAGGTGTTCGTGCTGCGCGAGCTGGAGGGGAAGTCGTACGAGGAGATCGCCGAGATCACGGCGTGCAACCTCGGCACGGTGAAGTCGCGGCTCAACCGCGCGCGCAACTCCTTCGCGGACATCATCGCGCCGTGGTTGGAGTGAGCGTGAGGTAGATGGCGGGATAATCCCGCGGAAGCGACCCGCACGCAGTGCGGGGCGCGCGTGTCGGGAACGGGCACGGGGTGGCGAGTCTGCCACTCCGTGCCCTTCGGTTTTCGTGTGACCGAGTGGCAGCCGCTTCGTCTCGCAGTGGGATGCGGTTCGTCACACATCCCGCACCCGGCGTCCCGCGCCGCTGCCGTTTCGGCTCACTAGTGCCGAATCCCGAGTCCCGATATAATCGGAACCGGACCCCGCGGGACGGGTACCTTACGGCGAGCTTAAAGTTGTCCCCTTCACCCCCCACATGAACTGTCGTCGCTTTCGTAACGATCACGCCGCCTTCCTGGACGGCTTGCTCGAGGAGCAGGCGCTCGTCGCCATGGAGTGCCACGTCGTCGAGTGCGACGCGTGCGCTCGGCACGACACCGCCGTGCGGCGTTCTCTGCTCGTGATGCGGAACCTCCCGCCCATCCAGCCGTCGGCCGACTTCTCGGCGCGACTCTACGCCCGGCTGGGCGAGGCGCGGCGCTCCGGCTCGTACGTCGCCGCGCAGCGCCGGCAGCAGGCGCGCGTCCCGGGCTTCGCCGTCTTCGCCGCCGTCTTCGCCGGCGTCGCGGCGGTCGGTCTGTTCGCGTTCGTGGAGATGGACGAGGGGAGCGAACAGCAGGCGCTGACGCTCGCCCCCGTCGTCGCCACGGAGCCCGCCCCGATCCCCGCCCCGATGACGAGCCCGGCGATCGTCGCCTCGGTCTCCACCGGCATGCCCCTCTGGCCCGCCGCCCTGATGGTGCAGCAGGTGCCGATGCATCTGGTGAACACGCAGTACCAGTTTCAGCTGACGAGCTACGCGCGATAGACGGCTTCGAGTTGCGAATTGCGAGCTGCGAGAGGGGCCCCGGGAAGCTGTGGGCGCGTGATTCATCAAGCGCTGGCTTCCCGGGGCCCCTCTCGCAGCTCGCAATTCGTATATTACCCCCGTGTCCACCGTCCCTCCCTCGCAGCGCGCGCTGTTCAAGGCGATCAAGGAGCGCTCCTTCGCGCCGGCGTACTACTTTCACGGCGACGACGACTACCTCAAGGACGACGCGCTGAAGCAGCTGCTCGCCGCGGCGGTGGACCCGGCGACGCGCGACTTCAACCTCGACGTGCGGCGCGGCTCCGACCTGGACGGCGAGGCGCTGGGCGTGCTCCTCAACACGCTGCCGATGATGGCCGAGCGGCGCGTGGTCGTCGTGCGGGACGTGCCGGCGCTGCGCAAGGACGTGCGCACCACGCTCGAGCGCTACCTGGAGCGTCCGGCGCCCGAGACGCTGCTCGTGCTCATCGCCCCCGCGGGCGCGAAGGCGGACAAGGTGCTCGCCGAGCGCGCGGCCGCGGTGGAGTTCGCGCCGCTCACCGGCGACCGCGTCCCGCGCTGGATCGCGCACCACGTCTCGACCGAGCTCGGCGCGTCCATCACGCCGGAGGCGGCCGAGCTGCTGCACGCGGCCGTCGGCGCCGACCTCCCCGCGCTGGCCTCGGAGCTGGACAAGCTGGCGAGCTACGCCGGCGGCGGCGAGATCGACGAGCGCGCGGTGACCGAGATCGTCGGCGTGCGGCGCGGCGAGACGCTCGGCGACCTGCTGGACAGGGTGGCCGAGCGCGACGCGGCGGGGGCGCTCGCCCTGGTGGCGCACGTGCTCGCGCAGCCGAAGACGAGCGCCGTCTCGGCGGTGATCGGCCTGACGACGCAGGCGCTCGCCCTCGGCTGGGGGTACGCGATGCGCGCGCAGGGCACGCCGCAGGGGCGGCTGGAGGGCGAGTACTTCGGGCTGCTCAAGGAGACCGGCGGGCTCCCCATGCGCCCCTGGGGCGAGGCGGTGAAGGCGTGGGCGCGATCCGCGCAGCTGTGGCCGCCCGCCGCCACCGACCGCGCGCTCGCGCTGCTCCTCGCCGCCGACTGCGCGCTCAAGGAGACGCGCCTCTCGTCCGACGAGCAGCTGTTAGGCTCCCTCGTTCTCGCCCTCTGCGCCGACCCCGCCCAGAGCGCGGCGGCGTGACCCCTCCGTCATGATGCCGCGACTCGCTCTCCTGCTGTGCATCGCCCTCTGCGCGGTGCCCCTTGCCGCGCAGGACTCCTCGTCGGCCGCGCCCCCGCCGCCCCGGCGCATCCTCTCGGCGCGCGACAGCGCGGCGGTGGAGCGGGCCGGCCGGCTGGTGGCGGACGGGCAGGGGATGGCCGGCCGCGCGCTCATCGACACGCTGCTCTCGCTCGCGCCGCCCGGGTCCCTCGAGTACGCCGAGCTGCTGTACTGGCACGCGGCGTACGCGGCGACGGCCGCCGAGGCGGAGCGCGACTACCGCCGGCTGGCGGTGGAGTTCCCGCTCTCGCCGCGGTCCGAGGACGCGCTGGTGGCGCTGGCGCAGCTCGAGATGGCGCGCGGCGACCGGCAGCTGGCGCTGCGCCACCTGGAGCGCCTGACGCTGGAGCACCCGAACGGCAGCGCGCGCGTGAAGGCCGGCTACTGGGCGGGGCGCGTCTACTTCGAGATGAACGACCCGCAGCGCGCGTGCGTCGTCCTCCAGGCGGCGCGCGCCGCGGCGCGCGAGCCTGGCGCGGGCGCCGGCGTGGAGCTGGCGAACCGCATCGACTACGAGCTGCAGAACTGTCGGGGCGTGGCATCGGCACTCGGCCCGGTGCCCGCCGAAGGCGGACGAGTGGACTCGACACCAGCAGCGCGCGCGCCGACGACGAGCGTCTCGACGGGCACGGTCGTCGCGCCTGACACCAGCACGCCGCGCGCTGTACCGCCGGTGGCCGCCCGGCCGAGCGCCGAGGGCCGAGTCCCGAGCGCTGCCCGCACGGCCTACTCCGTCCAGGTCGGGGCCTACGACACGCCGGCCGACGCCGAGGGCGCGGCGCGGCGAGTGCGCGGGCGCGGGCTCGAGGCGCGCGTGGACGCGGAGGGCGGGATGTACAAGGTGCGCGTGGGGCGCTACCGCACGCGCGCCGAGGCCGCGGCGGCGCTGCGGGAAGTGAAGGGGAAGGGGATGGCGGACGCGTGGGTGGTGAGCGCGGCCGCGGCGCAGCCGTGACATGGGCGCGCCGCTCCCCGAGCCGGCGCGGCGCGGCCGGCGCGTGCGCCTCGCGTTCCCGGGGGAGGGCGACCGCAACGAGCTCCTCGCGCTCAACCGCGCGAGCCGCGCGCTCCACCGCGGCTGGGCGTCGCCGCCGACTTCCCCCGCGGCGTTCACCGCCTTCCTGACGCGGTCGCGGCAGCCGGGCTTCGCCGGCCTCCTGATCCGGCGCCTGGCCGACGACGCGATTCTGGGCGCGATCGAGATCAGCCAGATCGTGCTCGGCGCCTTCCGCAGCGCCTACCTGGGGTACCAGATCGGCGGGCCGTACGCGCGGCAGGGCTACATGACCGAAGCGTTAGGTCTGGCGCTGGCGTACGGCTTCGGCCCCGTCGGCCTCCACCGGCTGGAGGCCAACATCCGCCCCGAGAACGCCGCCTCGATCGCCCTCGTCAGGCGGCTGGGCTTCAGCCGCGAGGGGTACTCGCGCCGCTACCTCAAGATCTGCGGCCGCTGGCGCGACCACGAGCGGTGGGCCATCCTCGTCGAGGACTGGCGCACGCTACGCGGCGCTCACGCCAGGACGCCGCCGGTGCGGAGGTAGTCGGCGAACTCGTGGGGCAGGTCGCTGGCGCGGATCCCGCGCATCGTGGCGTCCAGGTCGTACTCGACCCGGACGATCTCCACGTCCACCGAGCCCCCGTCGAACGTGAGCAGCACGTAGCCGGCGCGCCAGTCGCCGTCCTTCGGACGCCCGACGCTCCCGGTGTTCACGAAGTGCACGCCCTCCACCGCCCGGTGCCACGGCTTGTGCGTGTGCCCGAAGCAGACCACGTCGCCCGGCTTCGCCCCCGCGCCCGCGCCCATCTTCGTCAGGAAGGCGTCTGGGCGGTCCTCGGTGACGTAGACCGTGTTCAGCACCTGGTTGCCGTGGAGCAGCGTGATCGTGGGCCCGCCCGCGTGCCCGCCGAGCGGGCGCAGGTCGATGCGGAACGGGAGCGAGCCGAGGAACGCCTTCGTCTCCGGCGAGACGTGGGCGCGGGTCCACGCGTAGCTCAGGTGCGACAGCTCCTCCTGCCGCGGGTCCTCGTACCGGCAGCCGCAATGCGCGTAGTCGGTGGCGACGGTGGAGTCGTAGTTCCCGGCCACGCCCGGCACCCGGGCGCGGCGCAGCAGCTCCACCGTCTCGTCGGGCCACGGCGCGTAGCCCACGAGGTCGCCCAGGTGGTACGTCGCCAGAGCCTGCCCTGAGCGCAGCGAAGGGCCGGCGCGGCCCGCGATGTCCCGCATTACCGCCTCGAGCGCCGGCAGGTTGGCGTGGACGTCGGAGATGAGCGCGTAGCGCATGGGGGCGGGCGCGGCGCCGGGCGCTCTCGTCAGGCGCCGGCGGCGACCGGGCGCCGCATCACCGTGGCCGACGCCGGGCAGGCGCTTCGGAACTCCCCGGTGTCCCGCACGTCGTCGGGCACCTCGTCGCGCGCGACCTGCCGGAAGCCGAAGCCCGGGAAGTAGCGCTCGGCGGTCGTGGTCAGCAGGTAGAGGGCGTGGATGCCGCGCGCCTCGGCGTCCGAGATCAGGCGCGACACGAGGGCGCGCCCCAGCCCGTGCGAGCGCCACTCCGGCGCCACGGCGACGGAGCGCAGCAGGGCGTTGTCGCAGCAGACTTCGAGTCCGGCGACGCCCACGATGGAGTCGTCGTGCTCGGCGACGACGAACGTCGGGAGCGCGCCGGCGACGCCGTCGAGCGGCAGCTTGGCGGCGGCGAGCAGCCGCTCGACGGCGGGCAGGTCGCTCGGGCGGGCCGGGCGCAGGGTGGCGCCCGGGGCGGGGGTGGCGTGCGTGCTGGTCGTCATGGGGTGTCCCGTCTGGGGTGTCCCGCTGCGGAAGCCGCGTTAGGCCGGCGCGGCGGGCTTGGTGGCGCGGACGAACGCGGCGCCGACGCGGCCGGCGACCTCGCGCGCGATGCGGCCGGCGTCGAGCCCGGTGTTGGCGAGAAACGCCGCCGCGTCCTCGACGTCGTAGGTGCGGGTGAACTCGACCGAGGGGTCCTCGAACCCGGCTTCGCGCAGGAGCGAGAGGAACTCCTCGTCCGACAGCGCGCCGGCCACGCAGCCGATCCAGAGCTCCATGCTGCGCTTCACGTCGTCCGGGAGCTCGCCGCGGACCACCACGTCCGAGACGGCGAATCGGCCGCCGGGCTTGAGGACGCGGAACGCCTCGCTCAGCACGCGGCGCTTGTCGCCGGAGAGGTTCACCACGCAGTTGGAGATGATCACGTCGACGGTGCCCGACGGCAGCGGGATCTCCTCGATCCGGCCGCGGAGGAACTCGACGTTCTTCACCCCCGCCTCGCCGGCGTTGCGGCGCGCGAGGGCGAGCATGTCGTCGGTCATGTCGAGCCCGTACGCCTTGCCGGTGGGCCCCACTCGCCGCGCCGAGAGCAGCACGTCGATGCCGCCGCCGGAGCCCAGGTCGAGCACCACCTCGCCCTCGCGCAGCTCCGCGAGCGCGGTCGGGTTGCCGCAGCCGAGCGACGCCAGCACCGCCGCCTCCGGCAGCTCGTCGGTCTCGCCGGTCACGTAGAGGTTGGAGGTGATGGGGTCCGCGGTGCCGTCGAACGCGGCGGCGCCGCAGCAGGAGCTCACCGGGCCGCAACAGGACGCGCCGGTCGCCTTCGCGCTCTCGACGCCTTCCAGCACGCGCCGGGCGGCGGCGCCGTACTTCTCGCGCACCGTGGCGGCGAGCGCCTCGGCGGCGGCGGCCGGCGCGGATACGGCGGACTCGTCGCCGCAGCAGCTCGGGCCGCAACACCCATTCGCTTCGCTCAGGGCAGGGTCGTCAGTGGTCTCGGACTGGATCGTGGGCAGGGTAGACATGGGGGCCTCGATGATCAAGAATTGTTGATGTGTCAGGCAATGGCAAGGGCGCCGTGCGGCGGACGCGAAGGCGTCAGCCGCAGCAGCGCCCGGAGGAGCGAGCGAGAACGCGGAGCTTGGCGGGCTGGAGCGCGACGGCGACGTCGTGCACTTCGGCCACCGCCTCGGGCACGATGCTGTAGTACGACCAGCGCCCTTCCTTCCGATCCGTCACCAGCCCGGCCTCGCGCAGCACCCGCAGGTGGAACGAGAGGCGGGACTGCGCCGCCTCCAGGTCCGTCTGGAGGTCGCAGACGCAGCGCTCTCCGTCGCGCAGCATCTCGAGGATGCCGAGGCGCGTCTCGTCGGAGAGCGCGTGGAAGAGCTGCGCGGCGCGGGCGGGGTCGACGGTGGTAGGCACGCGGGTATGATATATCAACTATTGTTGATCTGTCAAGCGGCGCTTGTCGCGCCCGGGGCGCGTCCGTATCGTTGCCGGCTTTCCGGGGGCGCAGGCAGATGGGGGAACCGCTGGCGGCGCGGCTGCGCCGAGAGACGAGGGCCGCGCACGCGGTGGCGGAGCGGAGCGGCATCATGCGCTCGATCCTGCGCGGCCGCGTGGAGCCGCGCGCGTACTGCACGCTCCTGCGCGCCCTGCACGAGATCTACGACGCGCTCGAGTCGGGGCTCGTCAGGCACGCCGGGTCCCCGCTCGTCGCTCCGGCGAGCATCCCCGCGCTGTACCGGACGGCGGCGCTGGCGGCGGACCTGGAGCAGCTGCACGGGCCGCGCTGGCGGCGCGAGGTCCCGCTGTGCGCGGCGGCGGCGGCGTACGGCGCGCGACTGCGACGTCTGGCCGACGAGCGTCCGGAGTGGCTCGTCGCGCACGCGTACGTGCGCTACCTGGGGGACCTGAGCGGCGGACAGATCCTGCGCGGCATCGTGGCGCTCGCTCTGGAGACGAACGGAGGTGCCGGCCTGTCGTTCTACGACTTCGGTGATGCCGAGACGGTGGCGGCGCTCAAAGCACGGTTCCGCGACGCGCTGAACGACCTGCCAGTGGATACTGCCATCTCGGACGAGATCGTCGAGGAGGCGAAGCTCGCGTTCGCGCTGCACACCCGGCTGTTCGAGGAGCTCGACGGTGGGCCGGGCGCGGCATTTGCCGGCGGTAGGTTCGGGACCGCGCCGCCGGCAGCGGCGCGGTCCCGATGCCAGGGTGGAAGTCCACCCATGCCGGTGCGCGAGACATCCTCGCGCGCGTCCGAGAAGAAGATGCACGAGTCGATTCACATCGATCACCCCAGCAAGCGCATCCGCTGCTACGTGCCGGCGCCCGCATCCGGGTCGCAGAGGCAGCCGCAGCGGTGGGTGTGCGAGATAGACGGCGCGACCTTCGACATGGGCATCGTCGCCCGCGGCGACCGGGGGAACGCCGAGGAGGAGCGCGCCGTGCGGCGCCGGGCACTGGAGCTGGCGGGGCCGGAGACCGGGCCGTAGGGCGCGCCCGCCCCGGGCACGGCCGTGAGGTAGCGCACTTGCCCAGGAGTACGCCGATGTCACTGCTTGCTCGCGCGGCCGTACTGGCTGGCACCCTCGCGCCGCTCGGCAGCCTGGGGGCGCAGGGGGGCTCGGCGTGCCGCGCGACTCCCTGGTCAGCGGCAGCCAGTGGTACTGGTGGCGCGGGCGCATCGAGCGCGAGGTGGGGCCCGGCCGACAGGTCATGGTGCCCCAGCCCGGCGACCCGAACACGCGCGTCGGCAGGTACGTGCAGGACACCAGCTACCGCGCCCACGACGCGATCGAGGTTCGGCTTCGCGACCTCACGAAGGTGGGCTCTGCGATCGACAGCGCGCTCGCGCACGGCGTAACGAGCATCTCGCCCATTCGCTTCGTGGGCACCGACATCGTAGAGGCCCAGGAGGCGGCGCTGCGCGAGGCCACCCAGCGCGCGCGGCGGCAGGCGCAGGCGATCGCCGACGCGGGTGGAGGCCAGCTGGGCCGGACGCTCGCACTGAGCACCGAGCGCGATTACAACCCCTACCGCGACGACTGGGTGGGGTTATCCACCGCGGGGGCGAGCGTGGAGCAGGGCCGGGAGGAGGGCCCTGGCACGCAGGTGATCCAGCCCTCGATTGCGGTGCGGGTCACGGTGTACGGCCGGTGGGAGCTGCTCGGGCGGCCCTAGCGAGCGCCCGAGCAGCTCCGCCGCTGCTCACTCCCCGCGCAGCACTTCCGCCGGACTCACCGTCGTCGCGCGCCGCGCGGGGAGCCAGCTCGCCACGGCGGCCGCGCCGAGCAGCGCCGCGCCCACGGCGGCGATCGTCGCCGGGTCGGTGGGGCTCACGTCGTAGAGCAGCGCCGTGAGCACGCGCCCGCCCACCGCGGCGACGACCAGCCCCACCGCGACGCCGGCGCCGGCGAGCCGGAGCCCCGAGCCGATCACGAGCCAGCTCACCTCGCGGGGGCGCGCGCCGAGCGCCATCCGCACCGCCAGCTCGCGCCGCCGCCGCGTCATGGCGTAGGAGAGCACGCCGTACACGCCCACCACAGCCAGCACCAGCGCCGAGAGGCCGAACGCGCCGAGCACCGCCGCGGCGAAGCGCGGGCGCGCGACCGAGCCCGTCACCACCTGCTCGAGCGTCTGCACATTGTCGAGGGCGAGGTCGCGGTCCAGGTCGTGGACGATGCTGCGCGCCGCGTTCGTGAGCGCCGCCGGGTCCCCGGAGGTGCGCAGCACGATCGTCATCGCCGCGTCGGTGAACCCGAGCAGCTTCGCGAACTGCGACGACACGACGTAGTACGTCGGGTACGGCGGCGCGGACAGCGCCTCCGGGCGCACGTCGCGCGCGACGCCCACCACCGTCAGCATCCCCTTCTCGCCGCTGAACTCGAAGCGCTTGCCGACGGCGTCCTCGCCGGGCCAGAACTTCCTCGCCATCGTCTCGCTCACCACCGCCACCGGCACCGACTCGGCGTTGTCGGCGTCGGTGAAGCCCCGCCCGCGCAGGATGGTGATGCCGAGCGCCTTGAAGACGTCGGGCGTCGAGCTCACGAAGAAGGGCGCGTCCATCGTGCGCACCGACTCGGGGTTTCCCTCGAGCGCCACCGACCACTGCCCGAGGTTCCCGCCCAGCGGGAGCGACGCCGTGGCGGCCGCGGCGCGCACACCGGGGAGCGCGCGCATCCGCTCGAGCGCCTGGTCGTAGAACGCGAGGACCTTCGTGGCCGTGTCGTACTTCACGCGCGGCAGCGCGACGTCCATGGTGAGCACGTTCCCCGCCTGGAAGCCCGGGTCCACCGAGAGCAGCTTCTGGAAGCTGCGCCCGACGAGCCCCGCGCCGACGAGCATCGCCGCCGCGAGCGCCACCTCGAGCGCGACGAGCGCCGAGCGGAGCCGGCCGCCCGCCCGGCCGCCGCCGGCGCTCCCGGCGGCGATCGCCGTACGCACGTCGGTGGAGCCCGCGCGGAGCGCCGGCGCCACGCCGGCCACGAGGGCCGCGAGCGCCACGACGCCGATCACCGCCGCGAGCACGCCGGCGTCCATCGCGACCTCGCCCCCAGGCGGCACCACGCCGGGGTTGATCGCGAGCAGCGCCTTCACGCCGACGGCGGCGAGCGGGATGCCGATGAGCGCGCCGATCATCGCGAGCAGCATGCTCTCGGTGAGCAGCTGCCGGATGATGCGCCCGCGCCCAGCGCCGAGCGCCACGCGCACGCCGAGCTCGCGCTGGCGCGCCTCGGCGCGTACGAGCAGGAGGTTGGCGACGTTGACGCTCGCGAGCAGGAGCAGGAGGACCACCGTGCCGAGGAGCGCGAGCATGAGCGGGCGCGCCTCGCCGTACATGGCCGTGCGCAGGTCGCGCGCGCTCGCGGTGATCCCGCCGGTGCCGTAGTTGGTGGGGTGCTCCTGGAGCGTGCGCCTGGCGAACTGCGCCATCTCGTCCTGCGCCTGCTGGAGCGTGACGCCCGGCTTGCGGCGCGCGACCACGGAGAGGAAGTGGCGCCCGCGCCCCGGCACCTGGCCCGTGGAGAATCCCATCGGGGTGTACGCCTCGGCGCTGCCGACGCGCGCGCCCGGGGGGAGGACGCCGATGATCTCGCGCGGCACGCCGTCCACGGGGACCTTGGTGCCGAGCACGCCGCGGTCGCCGCCGAAGTGGCGGCGCCAGAACGCGTCGGAGAGCACGACGACGCGGGCGCCGTCGTTCGCCTCCTCTTCCCTGGTGTAATAGCGGCCGATCTGGGGCGACACGCCGAGCACCCGGAAGATCGACGCCGTGGCCATCGCCGCGGGGACGCGCTCGGGGTTCCCCTCGCCGCCGAAGGTGCGGTCGCGCGGGGCCCACGTGGCGACGACCGAGAAGGAGCGGTTGTCGCGCTCGAGGTCCACGTACTCGGGCGCCGAGAACGACCCGTACACGGTTCCCGTGCCGGCGAGGTTCATGTTGAGCTGGGTCAGCTGCTCCGCCGCGGGGTACGGCAGCGGGCGCAGGAGCACGCCGTACGTGACGCTGAAGATCGCCGCGGCGGAGCCGATGCCGAGGGCGAGGGTGAGGATCGCCGCAAGGGCGAACCCGGGGGCGCGCCGCAGCCCGCGCAGCGCGAAGACGACGTCCTGCATCATGTCCTCCAGAGTGTCCGTGGCGCGCACGCGGCGCGCCTGTTCCCGATCGATCTCCATCATCTCGCGGCGCACCTGTTCGAGGTCGCCGAACCGGCGGCGCGCCGTCTCGCGCGCGTCGTCCGGGGCGAGCCCGCGCGCGCGCAATCGCTCCTCGCGCATGGCGAGGTGGAACGCGATCTCCTCGTCCACGTCCCCCTCGACGCGGCGAGCGCCGAACGGGATGCGGAACGCCGGGCGCCAGCCCGGCGGGCGGCGGTTGCTGCCGGTCATGCAGTCGTCAGGCGGTCGTGCCGTCTGGCGAGGTGGTTCGGAGCGCCGCCGCGATGGCCTCGGCGCACCGGTGCCACGCGGGCGCCTCGGCGCGGAACTGCGCGCGGCCGGCCGCGGTGAGGCGGTAGAACTTGGCGCGGCGGCTGTGCTCCGAGATGCCCCACTCCGACTCCACCCAGCCCTTGCGTTCCAAGCGATGCAGGGCGGGGTAGAGCGTCCCCTCCTCGACCGAGAGGGCGTCGTTCGTGGCGTTCTCGATCCACTCGGACACGGCGTAGCCGTGCCGCGGGCCCCAGGTGAGGGCGCGGAGGATCAGCAGGCCAAGGCTGCTGCGGAGGAGGTCGATCTCGGTGTCGGCCATGAGTTCCCCTTGTGTGACAAGGGCACTATGTAGTGCGTACCCTTGTGTGACAAGGGGAAGGCCCGGTTGGTTGCCGCCAGCGCTGCTCGCCGGAGGTGCTGCTCATGCGGCACTCCCGGGAGATCGAGTCCCGTCACATGGTCTACCGGCGCGCCGCACGGGGCCGTCAGCGCACGGCCCAGTCGGTGGATAGGACCGTAGTCCCCCACGCCATCCGCAGCTCGCCCCGCGCGACGCCGGTGGCTCGGGAGGGGATGAGCCACATCGTCAGGCTCTCGATGGGGGAAGGCAGCGTCTCCCGGCGGAGGTCCACGCGCGCGACGTCTCTCGCGGGATCGTACGTCATCTCGGCCTGCGCCGTGGCCGGCGGGGGGAGCGTCTGAATCGCGAGCTTCCACCCCGCTCGGGCGGGCAGCGTCCAGAGCACGTACGTGCCCTTCGGCACTGCCTGTCCGCCGACGACCAGATCCACGTCGGTCGTGAGCGTGGTCGCCCCGTTCGCGCCGGTGCGCCACGGCTTGTCGTAAGGCACCAGGCTGTCCGTGTGCAGAACGCGGCCGCGAAGATGCGGCTGGCCGTAGTCGAGCCGGATCTTCGCGGGCTGGGCGCCGGGGGGCGCCGAGTCGCGCGGGTACGACAGCGTGACCTCGCTCGTCGCGCGCCCGCTGGGGGCCGGGCGCATGAGTGCCTGCGCCGGGAGAGTCGCCGCGCCGGCGGCGAGCGCCGCGAGGGCGAGGAGCGTCTGGTGGTGTCGCATTGGGAGGGAAGAAGTCGAGTGGCTCTGAAGTCACGTGCCGTGAGCGCCGGTACCATTCCGTTCGTGCCGCCAGTACCGTTCAGCGCGAGCGCTGGTGCGTCCCCAACGATCTGCGGCGCGCGGTGCTTTGACAAGCGATCGCGGGAGCCGAAGCGACCGCGCTGTCTTCGCTCACCCGGTCGAACCACGACTTCGGCGCTCCATGGCTGACCGCAAACACGGCACTCCGGCCCCGGAAACCACCGCCACCGTCGCGGGCGAAGACTGGGGTGGCCGGGACATCTCGGGACAACATCATACGCGCGTCGCGTTCGTCGACCTCGACCTGACCGAGGCCCGGAACCGGGGCGCGACGTTCACCGAGTGCACCTTCAAGCGAGCACGGTTCAATTGCTCCGCGCACAGCGACGCCGCGTTCGTCAACTGCGCCTTCACGAACTGCACGTTCTTCGATGTGCACTTCAGCGAGTGCAAGCTGGTCGGGAGCATGTTCTCCCGGTGCACCTTCGAGCTGATGCGAGTCGAGGGCGGCAACTGGTCGCACGTCGGGCTCCCCGGAGCGGATCTCCGCAGGGCGTCCTTCACGGGCGTCCGACTGCGGGAAGCGGACCTGACTGGTGCGCGCTGTGAGGGATCGTCGCTGCGTGATCTCGACCTGTCGGGTGCCTGGCTCCACAGCGCCAACCTGTCGCGCTGCGATCTGCGCGGGAGCGACCTGAGCGCCCTCGAGCCAGAGAATGCGGAGCTCCGGGGAGCGATCATCACGTTCGATCAGGCGCTGGTGATTGCCGCCGCACTGGGCCTGGACGTTCGCCCCGAATAGCCGCCGGCGATGGACGAGCGCGAACATCATGCTGCGCAACTCGCAGCACCACAGCAGCCCCTGCCGGGCGTGCGCGGTTGACATAGGGGGCGGGGGTATATAGACTCACGCAGTGTCTGGGGCTCGCACGCGCACCGTGCAGGCTTCGACTCACGACATGAACTCAGCGCCGCAACGGCCAGTGCATCGCCATCGCGGACAGCTTCTTGCGCGCCTTCCGACCAGCCGTGTACCTCACCCTGCGTCGTTTCCGTCATCTCGCTGCCGTACTGCTGGGCGTGCTGCTCCTCCAGGCGTCTCTCCTGGGAGCGGGCATGGCGTGCGCGGTGACGACGGGCGCGGCGCCTGCCGACGCCGGCGGAGTCGCTTCCAGCCACGGAATGCACGGCCACCACGGGCCCGGAGCGCCTGACGCGACGGATTCGCGTGACCAGCGCGGGCGCGAGCACGCACAGATGCACTGCCCCGCCGCCATGACGTGCGCGACCTTTGGGGTCGCCGGCGTCGTGACCACGCTGCCGGCGGCGGTGCTCGTTCCGCCGGCGCAGATCGCCGCCCTGGACTCCGCCCCGCCCGAGTCCGTCTCCGGCGCCCCCGAGCCGCCCCCTCCGCGCGGCTGACCGACCGCGCCCCCCGTCACCCGCGACGACCTCCGGGGCGGATGAATGGCGCGCAGGACCTGGCACAGCCTTGGCGCATCCGCGGAACGCCCGTCGCCCTACAGGCACGCGGGCGGACCGGGCGCCGTCGGGACACCTCACAACTGGACGCGCTCATGTCGTACCGCACGCACGCACCCATTACGGGCAGCGGCGAACGCCTGCTTCTCGCGGCGGCCGCCGCGCTCGCCCTCTGCTTCCTCGCTCCGCGCGCAACCGCGCAGACCGACTACTACAACACCGACGCCGGCCGGCCGATCACGGTCGAGGACGCCTACGCCATCGAGCGGCGCGGCGTCGAGATTCAGGTCGCCCCGCTGCGGCTCGAGCGTTCGCGCGGTGGCGTCTACGCCTGGGGAATCGAGCCGGAGCTTGCCGCCGGCGTCCTTCCGCGCACCCAGCTCGAGATCGGCTTCCCGCTCGCGTTCGTGGATCTCGGGACGGGCCGCCGCTCGGCGGGGCTCGCCGGCATCGAACTCTCTGCGCTCCACAACCTGAACACCGAGACGTCGATCCCCGCGCTCGCGGTCGCCGCCGACGTGCTGCTCCCGGCAGGCGGACTCGGCCCCGACAAGGTGTACCCGACCGTGAAGGGCATCGCCACCAGGACACTCTCGTGGGCGCGCTTTCACGTGAATGGCCAGTACACGTTCGGCAGCCGTCAATCGCCCGCGGACGCCGGCGGTGAAGCGCACGTGACCGCCGAGCTGTCGCGCTGGGCGGCCGGCGTCGCCGCTGACCGCACGATGCCGCTCCAGTCGGTGCTGGTGACCGCCGAGCTGGTCGCGCGGCAGCCGCTCGGCGCGAGCTCGGACGTGGCGTGGGACGCGGCGGCCGGGGCGCGCCACCAGGTGAGCCCGCGCGTGGCCCTCGACGGCGGTGCGGGCTACCGCCTCACCGGCGACGACCGGGGATGGTTCGCCACCGTCGGCGCCGCCGTCGCCGTCGGACTTCCGTGGTCGCCGCGCAGATGAGAGACTCCATGCCTAACTACACACGCCGCGCCGCCCGCGCCGCCATGTCCGCCGGCGCCCTCTGTCTCGTCGCGCTCGGGTCCACCGCCCGGCCGTTGCCCGCGCAGTGGGTGACCACGTACGAGCAGTTCTACCTGCAGGCGTCCCACAACTGGGAGTTCCGGCGCCGCTACGTCGGCTCCGACCGCCTGTTCAACGCGTTCGACTACGGCCACGCGATCCTCTACGAGACGCTCTGGGCGAAGCCCAATGCCCCCGCCTCGGCACTGGAGGAGACGCAGTATGACTATCTGACGCGGAAGGTCCTCGTGCGGCCGCCGCGCGTGCCGCTCGAGGAGGGCGCCATCGAGGTCAGGTACGCCCGGCTCGCGCCCGAGGCGAAGCAGATGTTCGAGTGGGCGCACATCCTCCACCGGCAGCTGTACGACGTGCTCGCCGACGAGGGGCTGTCCCAGGCGCAGAAGGACGCCGAGGTGGCCCGCGTGCTCGCCTACTACAAGACGCGCCGCGACCTGGCGTTCAGCTCGCGGCCGAAGAGCATGGCGCTGATGCAGGAGCAGCCCTACTCGCTCGCGTTCCGGCAGCGGTACCCGAAGTTCAACGGTCTGATCTGGGCGTACCACTGGATGCAGGTGGGGCTGTACGAGCCGCTGCTCACGGGCCGCAACTCCGAGGAGCGCCAGGCGGGGGTGCGCGCCACCACCGCGCGCTTCTGGCAGATGCTCGGCGACGCGCCGCGCACGCTGCCCTACCAGATGCCGATGACCGCCGCCGTGGCGCCGCGCTTCGCCGAGCGCTACCCGGAGGCGGCGATCATCTTCGACAACCTGCACTCGATGCACGACGTCATCTCGGACATCCTCGCGAACCCGGCCGTGCCGCGCGGGCGGAAGCGCGCCGAGATCCTGCTCGCGGCCCGGCGCTTCCGCGACGACACGTCGTACGTGATGGCCTCGGCCGAGGCCTGGCGAACAATGTCGATGCACATGGGCGTGGAGAACATGGGCGGCCCGGCGGTCGGGTTCCTGCCGTCGCTCCCCACGCCGACGGTCACGTACGGCGCGGTGATGACGCACGACGACCGCACGGGCGAGATGACCGGGTTCAAGTATGGCCAGGCGACCGGTGGCGCGCACCCTTCGGCAGGCTCAGGGCAGGCTCACGGCCACGTCACGCAGGCCTCCGGCGGCGCGATCGACTCGGCCGCGCCGAGGGCCCAGCCGGGCCACGAAGCCGCGGCCGTCCCCGACTCTTCGCACGGCGCGGGCGGCATGCCGCACGACTCCATGCACACCGAGCACACCAAGCGGCCGGAGCAGGCGATGGAGCTCCAGATGCGCATGCTGGCCGACCCGGTGATCCGCAAACGGCTGATGGCCGACACGGCGATGCGGCGCATGCTCGGCGAGATGGTGGATTCCCTGCCGCCGGAGCACCGCGAGCACATGCGAGCTCTGATGCAGCAGTCGTCGCCGGCGACGCGTCAGGCGCCCGCGCGCCGACCGGCCGCGACGACGCCCCGGACGCCCGCGCGCCGCGTCACGCCCCAGAAGGCGCCGGCCGCCGATCCGCACGCCGGGCATGCGGCGCCGCCGAAGCCCGCTGCTCGCGACAGCTCGGCCGCACCTCACGTACACAAGCCGTGATGCGGCGCGAAGGGTCGCTCCTCCTGCTCTTTGCGCTGATGCTCGCGCCGCCGGCGCCGCTTCTCGCGCACGGGGCGCTCAAGCGGGCGGAGCCGGCGGCCGAGGCTCGCCTCTCGGTGGCGCCCCGGACGATCCGGCTGACGTTCGGCGAACCGGTAGAGCTCGCGCTCGCGCGCATCGAGCTGGCGGACGCGAGGGGAGTCGCCGTGCCACTCTCGGCGCTGCGTCCCGGCGACTCGGCAACGGTGGTGGTCGCGGACATCGCGGGAGCTCTCGAGGCGGGAACGTTCAACGTGACCTGGCGGGTGGTCGGCCGCGACGGGCACCCGATGCGCGGATCATACCGTTTCATCATCGAGCCCGGAGCAACAGGGCTCGGGGCTGCCGCGCTCGGAGCGGACACTGCGGACAGACCACCTTCCCACCCCGCGGCAGCCGCCGCGCCCGGGGACTCGCGCTCGGCGCACCACGATTCGACGGCGTCGAGCGGCGGAAACCTCGACGCAGAGTCGCCCCTGTTCGCCGCGGTGCGCTGGCTGGGCTTTCTCACCATGCTCGCGCTGATTGGCAGCGTCGCCTTCTCGATCCTCGTCGTACCCGGGAGCGCTCGGCGCGGCGCACCGGGCGAGCTTCTCCACGCCGTCGAGCGCGGCGGCCGATCGGTCGGCATCGCTGCCGCCATCGGCGTCATCATCGCCGCTCTCCTCCGGCTCGCGGCGCAGTCCGCCGCGATGCACGGGACGGCCGGCGCGCTCGACGGCGGGCTC
>DATFPD010000600.1:0-8956 GCA_035265005.1 Gemmatimonadaceae bacterium
TAGATGCGGCTGAGCAGGCCGAGGGCGAACATGTTCTTGCCCTTGCGCGGGTTGTCCACCAGCGTCAGGCACTGCTCCTCCATCGGCACGCGCACGATCCGGTAGCGCCGCGCCGACAGCTCCTCCATCGCCGCGTCCCACGCCCGGCGCACGTCGGCGTTGTCGTGCGACGCCCACATGTCCTCCACCAGGATCGTCGCGTCCTCGGCCAGCGCGCCCAGGCGGTGGCGGGCGAGCAGCACCTGCTCGTTGAACGCGACGATGAGCTTCGACTCGTCGCCCCAGTTGGTGACGGGGCCCGAGCCGATGCGGATGCGGTAGCCGCTCGCCCCCTCGGGGATCCGCGGCGGCGGCTGGATCTCGGCGGGGATGATCTCCACCGTCCACACGCCGTTGCCCATCTTGGCCGAGACGGCGCCAAAGATCTGCCCGCACTTCTGCGCCCCCTCGCCCGCGTCGGAGACGATCTCCACCGTGTGCTCGCGCGCCCGCAGCACGGTGGGGCCTGGATCAATCAAGGCCCCACGTGCTGGCCGCTGCTCTATCGACTCGATCAGTCCGGCGCCCATTGGCTGGCTCCCGTCCGCGGTCGGGCTCAGCGCCGGCCGGCCGGGCCGCCGCGTGGTGGGCGACAGGTCCGGATCCGGCCGATCGTCGGCTCGCACCGTCGCTGCGCGAATGTTCTACCGGGCTGGCGCGGCTGTCTGTCGGTGGAGTCGGCCGCGGGCCGTCAGGGTTTCGCCGGAACGTTGGCGGCGAGGCTGTCCGTGGTTCCTTTACGCCCCCCGTCATCGACGGATGTGACCGAAGGCGAGGGCGTCGAGCCGGCGAGGTCGCTCGCGTCGGCCGGGGTGACGTCGAATCCGGAGCCCTTCAGCGCGCCAGCGATGCGGCGCGACATCGGTCAGCATTGCTCGTCGCCGTCGCCGGCGTCGTCCGCCTCGGCCTGGCCCCGGTCGTCGAAGTCTTGCGAGCGGTTGAACGCATAGGTCCGAGTCTCCAGCCGGTGGTCCGCGACCGCTCGCGTCACGTCCATCGTCGTCACGAGACCCAACAGCCTCGCGCCGTCCATGACGAGGATCCGGTGCACGCCGGCGCGGCGCATGTAGTCGGCCGCCTCGGCCAGGGGCGCGCTCGGTGGCAGCGTGCAGGCCGGGCTCGCGGTCATCGCCTCGGCGACCGTGTGCGCCTCGAGCGCGTTCCACTCCGGGCCGTCCGGGAAGTCCACGCGCGTCGTCGTGTCCGCGCCCGCGTCGGCCCACACGTCCGTGAAGTACGCCGACGGCGCGTACACGCCGTCGCTCCAGACCGGCGGGCCGTCCGAGTCGCCTGCTTCCTCGCGACCGTCCTGCTCGGTCGGCACGTCCGACGCGTCGGCGGCGAGCTCCATGAGGTCGCCCGACGACACGACGCCGACGACCTCGCCCCCGACCATCACCGGCGCGCCGCTCACGTGACGCTTCGCGAGCAGCTCCATCGCGTAGCGGAGCGTCATCTCGGGGTTCAGCGACACCACGTCCGTGGTCATCACATCTCGTAGCCGCAGCATGGAAGTATCCTCGGTTGTCGATCGGTGCGCGGCGTCGGGCGGCGGCACGAGTCCCGCCCGGCGCCTCATGCGCCGAGTCCCCCGCCGCCGATCTCGTCCTCGGGCTCGCCCACCACCAGCACGGGGCAGTTCGCGCCGCGCAGCACTTCGCCGGTGACGCTGCCGAGGATGGCGCGGCGCAGCGCGCCCTCGCGCTGGCGTCCCATCACGATCAGCTCGGACCCGAGGCGCTCGGCGGCGGCCAGAATCTCCTGCCCGGCCTCGCCGAAGGTCACCTCGCTCGTCGCGCGGTCGCGCGAGACGTCCGTCCGGAGCAGCCCCGCCAGCCACCGATCGGCGTCGCCCCGCACCTCGGCGACGGCACGCAACCGGTTGGCGTCGGGCGGCACGAAGTAGTCCGGCTGGCCGCCGGCGACGACCGTGGGCGCGGCGGCCAGGAGGTGCGCCATCACCGCCGAGCCGATGACGTGGAGCGCGGTGACCGAGGCCCCGAAGCGCGTCCCGAGGAAGCGCACCCACTGAAGCACGCACGGAGCGACGTCGCTGTCCGTGAGCGGCACGAGGATGCCGCGCGGCCGCACGTCGCGCAGGCCCGTCGCGAGGAGCACCGGCACGGGCGAGATCTCCACCAGGTGTTGCGCCGTGGCGCCCAGCGCGTTCCAGGGCACCGGCCGCTCGCCGTGCCGGCCGACGACCACGACGTCGGCGTTCCAGACGTTCGCCGCGCGGGCGACCTCGTATTCCGGGCGGCCGACGCGCACCTCGGCGCGCACGGTCCCGGCGCCGAGCCGCGGCAGCGACGCGGCGAGTTCGGCGAGCCGCGCGTCGGCGCCCCTCCGCGCGTTCTCCACCACGCCCTCCACCGGTGGGAAGCGGCCGCGCAGGAAGCGCGGAGGCTCGGGGACGTAGACCGCGTGGACCAGGGTGAGCTCCGCACCCGGGGCGAAGTGGGTGGCTGCCCACTTCGCGGCCGCGACGGACGCCGCACTGAAGTCCACTCCGACGACGAGGCGCTCGAGTCTCATGGTGGCCTCCGCGGTGGTGCCGCGCGTCCGGATGACGTGGCCCGTTCTTCCTCTTCAGCGTGCCGCCGGCGGGCGCGTCCGACCGTCGGGCGCCATCCATATTCCGGGTGCGGCTTCTCCCGACGCGGCCGCGGCGCCCGGGTCAGTCCGCCCGGATGGCTTTCATCGGATCGATCCGGCTCGCGCGCCGCGCCGGCACCAGGCAGGCGGCGGCCGCGGTGCCGAGGAGCAGCAGCACGATCGCGGCGAAGGTCAGCGGATCGCGCGGCCCGATGCCGGCGAGCATGCTGCTCAGCAGGCGCGTCGCGCCGAGCGCGCCGATGATGCCGAGCACGACGCCGATCGCGGCGAGCCTCATGCCGCGGCCGACCACGGCGGCCATCACCGTGCTCTGACGCGCGCCGAGCGCCATGCGGATGCCGATCTCCTTCGTCCGCCGCGCGACGGTGTAGGCGAGCAGCGAGTAGGTGCCCACCAGGCTCAGGGCGAGCGCGAGCAGGCCGAATGTCGCCAGGAGCGTCATGCCGAAGCGCGGCCGCGTGAGGTCGGCGGAGAGCCAGTCGCGCATCGTGCGGACCGCGGACACCTGCATCTCCGGGTCGTAGGCGTGGAGGCGGGCCTCGATCGCCCGCGCCACGGCGGCCGGGTCGCCGGCGGTGCGCACGAGGAAGTAGGTCGCATACCGCGGCATCTGCCGGTTGGACCAGAAGATCTGCGGCCGTACCTCCTCGCCGGGGCGCACGGGCGGCACGTCGCGCACGACGCCGACGACGGTGAACTCGGCGTGGTGCTCGGTCATGTGTACGCGCCGGCCGAGGGGCTCCTGGCGCGCCAGGTAGCGGCGCACGAAGCTCTCGTTCACCACCGCGACCCTGGGCGCCCCCTCGACGTCGGAGGCGAGGATGTCCCGGCCGCGCACCACCGGCACGCCGAGCGTGGCGAAGTAGCCGGGGCTGACGTCGTACCAGAGCGCGGCCTGCCGCGGCCCGGTGGGCGACGCCGGCCGCCCGTCGATCGTGAGGGTCATCTCCCCGTCGCCGCCAAACAGTGGACCCGCCGAGCCGGCGCCCACCGACACCACCGACGGGATCGCGCGCAGCTCCTCCATCGCGCCGGCGAGGAAGGCGGCGACCTGCCGCCCGCGCTCGAACTTGCCTGGCGAGGCGAGCACCCAGGTGGTGAGCAGGTGGTCCTGCTCGAAGCCGGGCGCCCAGCGCACCTGCGCGGCGAAGCTGCGCGTGAGCAGCCCGGCGCCCGTCAGGAGCACCACCGCGAGGGCGATCTCGCCGACGATCAGCGCGCCGCCGAGCCACGACCGCCCGGGCGCGCCGAGCGCCCCGCGTCCTCCGGCGGAGAGCGCCGGATGCAGCTCGCGGCGCGTCGCGCGGAGCGCGGGCGCGACGCCGACGAGGAGCGCGGTCGTCAGGGAGAGCGCCGCGGTGAACGCCAGCACCGCCGAGTCGAGCCGCGTCTGGTCCAGCCGCGGGATGCCCGACGGCGCCAGGGCCACGAACGCCTGGATCGCCCATGAGCCGAGCACGATTCCGGCGGCCGCGCCGAGCACGGCGAGCACGAGGCTCTCCGCGAGCAGGCCGCGCACCAGGCGCCCGCGGCTCGCCCCGAGGGCCGCGCGCAGCGCCAGCTCCGGCTCGCGCGCGGTCGCGCGGGCGAGGAGCAGGTTGGCCACGTTCGCGCAGCCGATGAGCAGCACGAGGCCGACGGCGCCGAGGAAGAGGTACATCGCCGGTCGGACCGGGCCGACGACGACGTCGTGCCACGGCCGGACCTCCACCGTCCACCCCGGCTTGGCGGGGAAGTGCGCGGCCTGGATCTGCGCGGCGATCGCGGCGATCTCCTCGCGCGCCTGCGCGAGCGTCGCGCCCTCGCGCAGCCGCGCGAACGCCAGGAAGCCGCGCCAGTCGCGGCGCTCCTCGTCGCGCGGGTCGAAGTGCGGCGGGCGCCACATCTGCACCCGCTCCAGGCGGGGGATGCGCGTGCCCGGCGGCAGCACCCCGACGATCTCGTGCGGCTCGCCGTCCAGCGTGATGCTCTGCCCCACCACGTCGTGACGGGCGCCGAATCGCGCGCGCCAGATGTCGTCGCTCAGGACGACGACGCGCCGCCAGCTCGTGCCGACGTCCCCCGGCTCGAGCAGCCGCCCGAGCTGCGGGGAGATGCGCAGCGCGCGGAACGCCTCCGGGGTCGCGAGGCCGCCGCCGACGCCGACCGCGCCGTCGGCGGTGCGCATGATGAACTCCCAGGATCGGGCGACCCCCGCCACCTCGATCGACCGGCTGCGCTCGGCGATGTCGCGCACGTCAGGCGTGGAGGCGCTGCACCAGTCGGTGCGCTCGCCGCGGTCCAGCTCGCACAGGGCGAGGATGCGGTCGGGCTCCGCGAACGGGAGCGGCCGCAGCACCACCGCGTTGACGATGCTGAAGACGGCGGTGTTGAGCCCGATGGCCAGGGCGAGCGTCGCGGTCGCGGCGAGCGTGAGCCCCGGGGCCCGCGCGAGCGCGCGGATGCCCTGGCGTAGATCGGTGGCGAAGCTGGACACCGGGCACCTCCGGTTGAGCTAACGGTTGTCGCGCGCCACCTCGAAGTCACCCGGACGCGCCGCGCGGCGGACGGACCAGCCGGGCGCGAGGGTGAGCACCCATCCCGGGCCGGAGACGGTCGCGCGCGCCGCGTCGGGGAGCTCCGGCGGCGCCTCGATGCGCAGGCTGGCGTGGTCCTCGGCGACCAGTCCGCCGCCGCCCGTCACCTCCAGCACGCCCCAGTCGGACTCGAAGGTGCGCCGCGGGTACACCGTGCCTAACGCGCCGAACGGGACGACCGTGTTGGGGTTGAAGCCGCCGCCGAGCCACCGCAGCGGGAGGACGAGCACGGGGCCGTCGACCAGGCGGCGGCGGTAGTCGGCCAGCCGCGCGGCGCGCTCCACCGCCCGCGCGTCCTCTTCCGTCGCCAGGGAGTCGTGACCGTAGCGCCGAGCGCGTGACACGATCGCCGAAGCCGCCGGCGGCCCGGGCGGGGTGGAGGCGGCGGGCAGGCCCAGCGCGGCGGCGAGCTCCCGGGCCGGCGACCGCATCGCTGCCACGTGCGCCTGCCAGCCCGGCCGCCAGCGGTCGAGCAGGAGGCCGAGTGGGGGACCGGTGCCGTAGCCGAGGGCGCGAGCGAACGACGGAGTCCGCTCGAACCGCTGCTGCGCCCACGCGCCGGCCCGGGCCGGCGTCTCGCCCGTCGCCGTCGCCGCGAACCGAATGCCGGCGTACTCGGCCAGCCCCTCGCCCATCTCGAGGAGTGCTTCGAGCGTGTCCGACCCCGGGTAGAGGCGGTTTCGATGCGCGCGGAAGAGCATCGCGTCGGCGGCGCTCCGCCGCGCGGCGTCGTCGCCCTCCTCCTCGAGCGCCCGGACGAGCGCTCGCAGCTCCAGCCGCAGCCACAGCCGCGCGTCGCGCTCCTCCAGGTGCGCGTTCACCGGGGTGGTGAGCGCGGCGCCGAGCGCGGGCTGAATGCGATGAAACGACTCGTGGGCGAGGAGCCGCAGCCGATTGAAACGGTCAGTCGGGAGCGGCAGCATCACCATCGTCCAGCGCGTGCCGCGCCACTCGACGGCCGTGTTGGCGATAGGCACGTCGGGCGGAAGCCGGCCCACGAGCGCACTGCCTAGCGAGACGAACGCGCGCTCCGGGTCGGGGCGATTCGCCACGGCGAGCCGCGAAGGCGGATCCACCAGGACGATGGGCCCACACAGCGGCACGCCCCACGGAACGCCGCCGTGCGCCCGGCACAGCTCGTCGAACTCACCCAGTGCGGCGACCGCCGCGGCTGTGTCGACCGTCTCCGTACCCGTGTGCGGCGCGGCCACCACGGCGGCGGCCCCGCCGGGCGGCGGCAGCCGTCGGAGCCCGTCCTCGCGAGCCAGCCACGGAATCACCAGCAGGAGCGCCGTCGTCCGCCGCATTCGCATCCCTCCGCGTGACGACTTGTGGTGAGGCCGCCGCGCCCGCGCACTCTGCTGATAGTGCGCCGCGGTTGCGGATCGCGCCGTCAGGGAATGGTGGATGAGATGTCGGTCAATGCCGCAGGCGGCCGCCGCCACGGGCGCCATCGCAGGTCCGATAAGGGTTCTTCCTACCGAGGTCGTCGTCCTCCCTCACCCAGCTTCCTCGCTCCGCCCGACTACTCCCGCTCTCCCGCGGGCTGACATTCCTCCGCGCTGCAACCGACCGACCTACCTGACGCGACCTCGCTCTCGCACGGAGGAAGGGACCATGCGCAGTCGCACCGTAAGAACCCTCGCCGTCGTACTCGGCCTCGCTCCCGCCGCCGTCGCCTGGAAGCGCGCCGACGACTCGATACTCTCGCTCCGGCCGGGCAGCCGGGTGTGGATCGAAGGCACCTCCACCGTCCGCGCCTTTCGCTGCACCGCCGACTCGGTCGAGGCGCGGGTCGTCTCGACCGGCCGGGACGCGGTGAGCGCCGTGATGGCCGGCGCGAAGGCCGTGCTCTCCGCCGAGCTGCGGGTGCCCGCGGCGCGGCTGGAGTGCCGCAACGGCACCATGAACGCGCACATGCTGAAGGCGCTCAAGGCCGCCGAGCACCCGGACATCACGTTCACCGTCTCGTCGTACGAGCTGGGGAAGCGGGGCGACGCGGCCGAAGGCTCGGCGACCGGCGAGCTCACGCTCGGCGGCGTCCGGAAGACCATCACGGTCGTCGGCGCCGTGACCGCACGGCCCGACGGCGCGCTGCGCATCGTCGGCACGCACGAGCTGCGGATGACCGAGTTCGGCCTCAAGCCGCCGTCGCTGATGATGGGCACGATGAAGGTGAGGGAGCTGGTCGTCGTCGGCTTCGACCTGCTCCTCCAGGACGCCGTCGACGGGATCGCCGCTTCCGCACGCTGAGAACACGCACCAGCTCACGCCAGTCGGAGACCACGACTATGACAACGACCAGTCGCATCCTCAGCCTGTCCGCGGCGGCGATCTGCTGTGCCGCCTCCCTAACGAGCGCCCAGCAGGTCGCGAGCGCCCGGACGTCCGGCGCCGATGATTCGTCGGCCGCGCCCGAGGCCGCCGCGCCGGCGCCGAAGAAGGCGAAGGCCCCGCTCGTCAGGGCGATCGACATGCAGTACTTCCGCGCGCAGGACCAGCGGGGCGTGAACGTCTTCGAGACCCCGAAGGAGCCGGGCGCCGCGTTCGACGGCTTCAGGCTCTCCTGGGGCGCGGCCTTCCTGCAGACCTTCCAGGGGCTCGACCATCGCAACAGCGCGCAGCCGGTGATGAAGAAGGACGCGAACAACAAGGACTACAACGCGAACGAGCTGGTCAAGATCGGCAACGGCTTCGACAACGCGAGCGCGAACCTGTACCTGAACGCGCAGCTCGCCCCCGGGATCCGCGTCGCGCTGACGACGTACCTGTCCTCGCGGCACCACAACGAGACGTGGGTCAAGGACGGCTTCCTGCTGATCGACGAGAGCCCGATCGACTTCATCCCGCTGAACACCCTGATGAAGTACGTCACCGTGCGCGCGGGACACTTCGAGGTCAACTACGGCGACGCGCACTTCCGCCGCACCGACAACGGCAACTCGATCTACAACCCGTTCGTCGGCAACCTCCTGATGGACGCCTTCACCACCGAGATCGGCGCCGAAGTCTACGCGCGGGCGAAGGGCCTGATGGTCATGGGCGCCGTCACCGGCGGGGAGATCAAGGGCAACGTCACGACGCCGCAGGACCGGAAGCCGGCCTACCTGGGCAAGCTCGGCGTCGACCGCCAGCTCACGCCGACGCTGCGCGCGCGGCTGACGGGCTCGTACTACCAGAGCGCCAGCAGCCCGGCGAACACGCTGTTCGCGGGCGACCGCGCGGGCTCCCCGTACTTCTTCGTCCTCGAGAACACGCAGGCGACATCCACGGCCCAGGCGCAGTCGGGGACGATCAACCCCGGGCTTCGGCAGCACGTGACGGCGTTCCAGGTCAACCCGTTCGTCAAGCTCTACGGCCTCGAGCTGTTCGGAGTGGCCGAGCGGGCGAAGGGCACGTCCGCCGGTGAGAAGGTGGACCGGGCGTGGAACCAGTACGCGGGCGAGGCGATCTACCGGTTCGCGGCCCGCGAGCAGCTCTACGTCGCCGGCCGCTACAACACGGCGCGCGGCGCGCTGGCGGGGATCGCCCCGAAGGTCGGCGCCGACCGGATGCAGATGGGCGCCGGCTGGTACGTGACACCCACCGTGCTGCTCAAGGGCGAGTACGTGAACCAGAAGTTCAACGACTTCCCGAGCACCGACATTCGCAGCGGCGGCAAGTTCGACGGCTTCATGGTCGCCGGGGTGGTGGCATTCTAGCTGGAATCGACCACCGAGGCACAG
>DATFPD010000601.1:0-10222 GCA_035265005.1 Gemmatimonadaceae bacterium
GTCGGTCTTCATGTGGGCGACGTCGGCCACCGTCGTCCAGTCCAGGAACTGGAAGACCGGGCTGTCCTGGGTCTTCTCCTGCGCGGCCTCGAGCTGCCGGGCCAGCGTCGTGCGCATCGCGTCGACGTCGGCCGGCTTGCCCCCCTCCAGGCGGTACGGGACGGCGCGGAGCGGCGCCACGTCGAAGGGCAGGCGGCCGCCCTCGGCGAACAGCAGGACGGTGCTCCACGGCCGCACGGCGTGTCGCACGCCGAGCTCGTAGAACACGTTCGCGTTGGCGGTGGTGAGGTCGGCGACCGCGTACTCGCAGAGCACCAGCCGCTCGAACATCGGCTTGTGGATGATGCCGCCGGTCACCTCCTCGTCGGCGCGGATCGGCTCGAGCCCCGCCCGCTCGACCGCCGGCCGGATGAGCTCCCGGTACACGGCGTCGAAGTCGATGACGGTCCCCGTCGCGTCCGGCTTCCGGCCGAACGGCATGAGGACGAAGCAGAGCGGGCGAGGGGGCATCGGCGGCGGGCGGTCATCGTTATGCAGCACCGGCGGGGGCGGGCTGACGCTGGGGCGGGCGGGCCGGCCTGTCAAGGACGCGCGGCGCGCGCGGGCGGGCGGCGTCGGCGGGGCCGGGCGGCCGCCCGCCGCCTAACAACTGCCGCCGGCCTTCCGCACCCGCCCCCCGCCGCCCTATACTTGCGGCCGCCCCCCGCCACCCCGGCCGCGCGACTCCTCCTCCGTGTCCCTCGCCCGCACCCTCCTGCTGCGCGCCTCGCGCAGCCCCTGGCTCGCCGAGCAGTTCCGCCGCCGCGCCTTCGCCCGGCGCGCCGTGCGGCGCTTCATGCCCGGCGAGGACCTCGGCTCGGCGCTCGACGCCGCCGCGGACTTCGCCGTCGGCGGCATCGGCACCGTGCTCACCAGCCTCGGCGAGCGCGTGTCGTCGCCCGCCGAGGCGGCCGCGGTCCGCGACCACTACCTCGCCCTGCTGGCGCAGCTGCGCGAGCGCGCGCTGCCGGCGCAGGTCTCGGTGAAGCTGACCCACCTCGGGCTCGACGTCGAGGGGGGCGCGGCGTGCGCCGACCACGTGATGGCGCTCGCCGCGCGCGCCGCCGACGCCGGCTCCTTCCTGTGGATCGACATGGAGGAGTCGTCCTACGTCGACCGCACGCTCGAGCTCTTCGCCCGCACGCGCGCGCGCCACGCCGGCGTGGGCGTGTGCCTCCAGGCGTACCTGCGCCGCACGCCGGCCGACCTCGATCGCGTGCTCGCGCTCGACGGCGCGGTGCGGCTGGTGAAGGGCGCGTACAGCGAGCCGCCGGAGGTGGCGTTCCCGAAGAAGGCCGACACCGACGCCGCCTACGTCACGCTCGCCGAGCGGCTGGTGGACCACGGCGCACGCGGCGGCGGGCGCGGGGGCGCACGCGGCGGCGCGCGCGGCGGCGCCGTCCCGGCCTTCGGCACGCACGACATGCGCCTCGTCGCGCAGATCCGCGAGCGCGCCGAATCGCTCGGCGTCCCGCGCAAGGCCTACGAGTTCCACATGCTCTACGGCATCCGGGCCGACGAGCAGCGCCTGCTCGCCAACGGCGGCCACGCGGTGCGCGTCCTGATCAGCTACGGCACGGCGTGGTTCCCCTGGTACATGCGCCGCCTGGCCGAACGCCCGGCAAACGTGTGGTTCGTGCTGCGGAATCTGGTGTAGTGGGACGGGGGACGCGACCGTCCCGGTCGCATCCCGCGTCCCGCACCCCCCGTCCCGTCACCCCGCCGCCATACGCCTGACGATCCGCATCTGCCCGGCGTGATACGCGTCGTGCAGCGCCACGCCGAGCACCTCCTGGGCGATCGTGTGGCGCTTGCCGCGGCGGCGGGTGGCGAGGGTGCCGGGGCCGAGCCGCGCGACGGCGTCCAGCAGCCGCCGCTGGAGGTCGTCGAGCAGCGCCCGGTCGGCGCGCCAGGCGCGCTCGTCCGGCTCGGCCGGGAGCGCCGGCCACCAGGCGGCGCGCAGCCGGCGCGGGAAGGCCGGCGGCGCGGGGAGCGGGCCCTCCGCGCCTGACGCGGCGGCGAGTCGCCCCAGCACGCGGTGGCGCGTGTAGGCGAGATGCAGCGCCAGCTCCCAGATGGAGTTGCGCCCCGGCGCCGGGCGCGCCAGCGCCTCGCCGGCGCCCACGCCGCGCAGCGCGCCGCGCACCGACGGCCCGTGCCACGCCGGTCCGGCGTAGGCGTCGCGCAGCGCGTCGAGCAGCACGGCCGGCGCGGGAACGGCCGGCGGAGCGCCGGCGGCGCCAGTGCGCGCGCTCACCGTCGGGCCCCAGCCGCGGCCAGCGCGCCGCCCTCGGCGTGCACGACCTCGTAGTGCGCCACCTGGTCGTCGCGCGCCACCAGGAAGCGCTCGTCCTCGGGGTAGAAGACGGCGCGCTCGATGTCCCCGGTGCCGTCGGCGCCGCCGGCGAAGGCGCGCACGGCGTCCAGCGAGTCCCACAGCGACACGAGCAGGAACTCGGCGCGCCCGTTCGCCAGCCGGCGCAGCGCGAGCACGCCGCAGTTCCCCGGCGTCGCGCGGTACTCGGCGAACCCGGTCCGATGCAGGTACTCCAGGTACTCGTCGGCGGCCGCGGCCGCGGTGGCGCCCCACCAGGTACGTGCGATCATGGCCGGCTCCCGTAACCAGTATTGTGGGAAATACCGGTAGATGGTGTCACATCCCGTCTCACCTGTCAAGCTGGCATTACCGGTTGTATCGTTCCCGCATGGCGAGCGCACCCTTCAAGTACGTCGGCGGGGACCCGGCCCTCGACCTCGTCAACACGGTCGACTGGGCGGACGGCGGGCCGCTGCACGAGCGGCTGGAGAGCTACGACGCCCTCACCCGCTGGGCCGAGGGCGCGGGCGTGGTGACGCCCGCCGTCGCCGGGCGGCTGCGTCGTCAGGCAGTCGAGCGTCCGCGCGAGGCGGCGGCCGCCCTCGAGGCGGCGCGGCGGTTGCGCGGCGTGCTCCAGCGCGCCGTCGCCTCGGCGGCCGGGCGCAGCGGCGGCCGGCGGCTGGGGGACGACCTCCTCCGCGAGCTGAACGAGGCGCTCGCCCCCGCGCTGGCGCGCCTGCGCCTGACGCGGCCCCCCGCCGACGGCGGCGGCGCGGCGGCCGCGTGGGGATGGGAAGGGTGGGGCGAGGCGCTCGACTGCCCCCTCTGGCCGGTGGCGCGCTCCGCCGCGGCGCTGCTCGCGTCGGACGAGGCGGCGAGCCTCCGCGTCTGCGCCGGCGCCGACTGCGGCTGGGTGTACGTGGACCGCAGCCGCAACGGGCTGCGGCGGTGGTGCGAGATGGAGACCTGCGGGGCGCGGGAGAAGGCGCGGCGGCACTACGCGCGCAAGCGGGCGGGGTAAGCGGGGTGAGGGGCGGGGCGTGCCGCGCCCGACTGGCAACCGTTACCCGGCGTCCGCCGGAAGTGGTCTGCCCCCCACCCCCCAGCCGGCCCTGTCTCGCCGTGCGCGCCGGCCTACGGTTGTCGCCATGCGACGCTCCGCGCTCGTCCTGATGCTCCTCGCCGCCCCCGCCCCCGCGGCCGCCCAGCCGGCGCCGACCGCCGGGATGTTCCGCGGCGACCCCCGCCACACCGGGCGCTACCCCGGCGAGGGCCCGCGGGCCTTCGGCGGGCTGCTCTGGCGCGCCCAGACCGGCGGGCCGGTGCGCTCCTCCCCCACCGTCGCCGGCGACGCCGTCTACGTCGGCAGCGGCGACGGGCGGCTGTACGCGCTCGACCGCCTAACGGGCGAGGAGCGCTGGCGCTACGACGCCGGCTCCGCGGTGGCGTCCTCGGCGGCGGTGGCGGGCGACGCGGTGTTCCTCACCGCCACGGACGGCAGCGTCCACGCCGTGGACCGCCGCACCGGGCGGGCGCGGTGGCGCGTCGCCACCGGGGCCGACGCGGCGCTGCCGTGGGGGCGCGAGGGGTTCGACTACTACGGCTCCTCCCCGGTGGTCGCGGGCGGGCTGGTCGTGGCCGGGAGCGGGGACGGATCCCTCTACGCGCTCGACGCCGCCACCGGGCGCCGGCGGTGGCGCTTCCGCACCGGCGGGCGGGTGCGCTCCTCGCCCGCGGTCGCGGACGGCGTGGTCTACGTCGGCAGCTTCGACGGCCACGTCTACGCCGTAGACCTCGCGACGGGCGCCGAGCGCTGGCGCTACGCCACCGAGGGGGTGGCGCTCGAGTCGGCGCGCTTCGGCTACGACCGGCGCTCCGTCCAGTCCTCCCCCGCGCTCGGCGACTCGGGCGCGCTCTACGTCGGCTCGCGCGACGGGCACCTCTACGCGCTCGACGCCCGGCGCGGCACGCTGCGCTGGAAGGTGGCGCACGACGAGACGTCGTGGTCCATCGCCTCGCCGGCGCTGCTCGACTCGGCGGTGATCGACGCCAGCTCCGACGCCCATTTCATCCACGCCGTGCGCGCGCGCGACGGCGCGGAGCTGTGGCGGGTGGACGCGCCGACGACCGTCTGGTCCTCCCCCGCCGTCGCGGGCGGCTCCGCCGCTCCCGTGGCGTACGTGGGCGTGGGCCACTACGCCGGCGGCGGCGGCGGCGCCGTGCTGGCGCTGGACGGCGCCACCGGGCGCGAGCTCTGGCGCTACCTCACCGGCGCCCCGGTGCTCTCCTCCCCCGCCGTCGCCGGCGGCGTGCTCTACGTCGGCGCCGGCGACGGCGCGGTCTACGCGCTGCGGGGCGCGGAGGGCCCCGGGCTCGCGCGGGCGGTGTTCTGGGACTCGGCGGCCGCCGCGCTCGCCCAGACGCGCGACCACCGCCGCGTCCGCGACTACCTGACCGCGCGCGGCTACGAGCTGCTCGACGCCGCGCGCCTCGCGGCCTGGCTCCGCGCCCGCCTCGCCGACCGCGCGCCCAGCGTGGTCGTGTTCGCGGTCGACCACGCGCCGGCCGAGGTCGCGCCTAACGGGTCGGACACCGTGGCGCTGCGCCGCTACCTGGACGCCGGGGGCAAGGTGGTCTGGCTCGGGACGCCGCCGCGCATGTGGCCCGCCGACTCCTCGGGCGCGCGCAGCATCACCGGCCTCGACCCCGCGGGGGCCTCGGCCATCCTCGGCGTCCCGCTCGCCGGCGCGGTGTTCGACAGCTACGCCGCCCGCCCCACGCCCGCGGGCGCGCGCTGGGGGCTCTCCGGCTGGTGGCTCGCCACGTGGGCACTCGACCCCGCGCCCGCCGGCGTCCCCGGCTTCACCCCCCTCGCCCTCGACGAGCGCCGCTCCGCCGCCGCCTGGGTGCGCCGCTACGGCGGCCCGCCGGGCACCGGCTTCGTCCAGCTCGCCCGCACCCAGTGGAGCGACGCCGCGCTCCGCGAGCTGGTGGCGGCGGCGGAATACAGGCCACAGGAATAAGGGAGAAACGGCAACGGCATTTTGACAGGATGAACAGGATGCACGGGATGGTGAACAGGATGGGGGTCGCTCAGGAGGCCACCCGAAGCACTGCATCCTGTTCACCATCCCGTGCATCCTGTTCATCCTGTCAAAATGCCGTTGCGGTTGCCGTTGCCGTTACCTCACCCGGGCACTGTCCGGCCAACGGGCCAGGCAATGGCCGGATGTGGTGGCTGACACCGAATCCGCGGCGTCGACGAATTCACCGGAGCCTCGGCTCGCTTCGCCATGGGGACTGGCACCGAATCTGGTGGTGTCTGGACTCGCCGGCCCCGATCGACACGCGGTGGAATACTCTGCCTCGCATGCGATTGCGGAGTTCTCCACATCGGCGGCGATCGCACCTGTCGTCGTCGCTCTTCTTGTCTGGATGCATACAGGAACATCACCGACCGGGCCCGGGCGTTCGCGCGAGAGCCGCCGAGCTCCGCGGCAGCCCCTCGGCGGCGGCCCTTGCATCGTGCTTCCGTGAGGACCAACCTTCCGCCCCCGCAGCGCGCACCGCCAGGCTTCACATGTCCGCCGCCCCTATCGCGCCCACCACGCCGCCGGCGTCGCTCCTCCTCGCTCGACCGCGGCCGGCTTCCCTGCCCGTCTCGGCGGCGCTCGACCTCGTCAAGCTGCCGCTGGTGCTGGCGATGAAGAAGCGGATCGGCGTGCCCGCCGAGTCGGAGGTCGCCGCCGATTCGCTGGACGACGAGCAGCTGATGCGGCTCCCGGTGCTCCCCGAGGAGCTCTACGAGGTGCGGTTCACGACGACGGACCGCTTCGGGATCCAGCACCGCATCTACATCACCGGGAGCAACCGCCTGGGGCTCCCGTACGGCCACGACGGCGACGTGCTGATGGCCCTGTTCGCGCTGTACGGCGACGACCGGCAGCGCGTCCTCGCCGGCCAGGCGCCGCGCATCGTGGACGGCGAGTTCTCGGGGATCAGCGTCGCGATGATCGCGCGGGCGATGGGCTACGCGCGTCTCGACGGCGGGATCGCGAAGCGCGTCCGGAGCGCGCTCCGACGGCTCGCCTTCGTGCGCATCATGGCGTCGTCGACCGAGTTCCGGGACACCCGCGAGACGGCGAGCGCGCTGCTCGACGGGCGGACAGGCACGCGCCCCCTCACGCCGACGCTCCGGCGGCCGGCGGCCGGCGGCGCGGGGGCAACGAGCGCGCGCGAGGAAGAGGTCGCGTGGCTCCTGGAGTACCGCTGGCGCACGGAGTACAACCGGACCGCCGACGGCGAGGCCTGGATCCGCCGGCTGCGCGTCAACCCGCTCTGGCTGGACCAGACCGCGAGCGGCTGGGTCGCCTGGATCGACATGGAGCGCTACATGTCGTTAGGTGGCCCGCTCGCCAAGCGGCTCTACCAGCTGCTCGCGTGCGAGGCCGCGTACGGGACGCCGGCCCCGTGGGTGTTCAGCGTGGACGCGCTGCGCGGCGCCTGCGCGATCTCCCCCCGGCGCTTCGCCAACGACGTCGTGAAGAGCCTCGTCCCGGCGGCCCGGGAGCTGTGCGCGCAGGGGGTCCTCTCGTCGGTCGAGCACCGGCGCATCCGGAACGGCGTGCACGAGCTCACCGTCTCCCCCGGCCCCACGCTGGCGATGGCGTCGCTGCTCCGGGGCGCCAGCGCGCTGGACCTGCACGAGACCCAGGTCCAGATGATGTTCCTGCGCTCGTTCGGGATGGACGACCGGATCGCCCGCGAGCTGATCGAGCTCGACGCCGCCGCGGTGCCCGAGGCACTCCTCTACGCGCTCTTCGTCCGCGACACCGCCCCCGGGCAGGTGCAGCGCAGCTGGTCGAAGATGATCGAGGAGCGGGTGCGGAACGGGCGGTCGAACGCCGGCACGGTCGGCTTCGAGGAGTGGCGGCGGCGGCAGGCGGCGAAGCTCGCGGCGGCGCCCGCGCCCGTGCGGTCTCCCGCCCCGCGCGAGCCCGCGGCGCCACCCGAGCCGCCGCCGCTGCCTGACGACGTGTGGGGCACGGTGCTCGGCGCGCTCCGCCAGGAAGTCGCCGCGCGCGACTTCGAGAGCTGGCTGCGCGGCACGTCGCTGCTCCGCTTCGACGACGACACGCTCGAGGTGCGCGCCCAGTCGGACCTGCACGCGCAGTGGATCGCGAAGAACTGGGGCGCGCGGGCGGCCGAGCTGGCGGCGGCCGCCGCCGGGGCCCCCATCACGCTGCGGGTGAACGGGATCCTGATCGCCGCTGGCAAGGAGCGCAGGATTTGAGCGTCTCCAGGTAGGCGTCGAGGCAGGGGTAGCTCCATCGGCCGCGTGTCGGGCTCCGGCCGCGCACTTCGTACTCTGATTATGAGGGCAACGCCAGCCGCGCCGCCCCGGTAGATCGAGCTCGCTCCCCCACACGCGACGGGAGGACCGTCAATGAGTGAGAAGAAACAAGGCGACAACCCGGACCGTCCGCTTACGGATCTGCCGCGACCGGACACCGGCGTGGATACGACGGAGCCAGATGCCCAGGAAGTGCGGGGTGGGCGGCAGGTCGTGGACGAGAGTGCTGCCGCCCAAGGCATCAGGCTGCCCGGTCCCATCGGCGGCAATTAGGGAGCGCTAAGCGAAGCCGGGCTCGTCGGCCTCTCTCGCTCAGACACGTACGGGCGGAGCCGCGGCTCGCCCCAGTAGTACCCGGTCGCGCGCTCGGCGAGCTGCGTCTCGCTCACGCGCGCCGCCGCCCGGTCGTACCCGGGATCGTCCCGGTCGGGGAGCGCGTAGTCCCGGAAGGGCATCTCGCCTTCCGCGTCGTCCCGCAGGAATGCTCGTGACACGCCGGCCCTCCATCCTGTCCTTGCTCCACCCTGCGACAGGCGCGCGATGTCCCGCCCCTTCGGGTTGGATCACCTGCGGGCTCCGGCCGCCACTGGTGCATCGAAGCGCTCAACGGCGCGGTCTTCTGGCTCGACCTGAAGTCTCAGTCTCCCACGCAATGCGTCAACAATGCGCTGGGCGCGCTCCACCGAAATGCCCTGGTACTCATTGCGCTCGTCGCGGGAAATGACCGACTCGCTTACCTCGAGGCGCCGCGCAAGCTCGGCCTGAGACATGTCCGCAGCGATGCGTAGGCCGATCAGAATACGCCCAATGTGATTGAGGTTTTCAATCACACCCGTGTCGCCGCGTTTCATGCTCTCGTATGTCTCAACCTCTTCCTTCAGCTGCTGGTGGAAGGAGATCGCTGGCTCAAGTGCGCATGCAACCTCTTCCGGGCTTAGTCCTAGCCCTTCAAGCTGGGCGCGTTGCGCGGCTATCACGTCTCGGTCCTGGAGCAGTCGCCGAAGCGCGCCGCTGTATTCACTGTTTGTCCGGATCATGAGCGCCTCCCCGACGGGCTGACTAAAGAACGATCTTGATGATCCCTTTGCGGTAGCCCGTATCGCGCTGCTGCCGAAATGCGGAGGGAAATTGCAGCTCGTTCCCCCATTGATCCCTCAGCGCAACCAGTCCGGGGTAATGCGGATAGAGCTCGACACGGTACTGGTGCCACATCGGAAGTTGCTTCTTCGCAGATCCGCGATGCGAGCGTCGGGCGGTGTGATCCCATGTCCAGATCTTGTACGGATCGAGGGCGTTCAGCTCACGCTGCAAATCGCCGCGGGCGACGCGGAGCGCGTCAACTTCGAAGTATCCATCAATGTCGTTCGGGCGGTCCTTGTCCTCTACAAACGACCCGTCGAGAAAAATCTCGGTGATACCTACCTGCCTCAGCTGACCCACAAGTATCTCGGCGCCGTCTACGAGTCTCTCGCGCCAAGCAGCGTCCCATGTTGTGGGAGCCTCTGGTGCCCCGCGTACGAGTATCGAAGCCCGCAGTTCTGCGAACGTCGCCTCGTGTGCTCCGAGGGGCAGTAGGCCATGGACCGTAAAGCTGGACGGAATGGCCATAGTTAGTCGGTTTTCTTGACTTATATGCGATACTTAGCCTTAAAGTCAAGATTTAATATAGAGACCGCTTATCCCTCGGCAAGGTCACAGAGCGGCCGCGGTCAAGATGCTCCACTCTGCGACTGTTGTGGCTCATGCCGATGATCGGCGGGCCGCCTAGAATCACCTGGGATATCAGCTCCGAGAAGCGGGGACTGGCGGAAGCAAATCCACCCACCCCTACCCTTCCACCCGACTCCCCTCCTCCGCGCTGTACCGCAGCCGCATCACCCGCATCTCCGCCCGCCCCCCCTGCGCCGCCTCCACCGCCCGCGCCAGCGCCTCGTCGTGGGTCAGGACGATGACCTGCATCCCGTCCGCCAGCAGCTCGCCTAACAACCCCTCGGCGAACGCCGCGATGCGCGGCTCGTCCATCGACTGCGCCGGGTCGTCGAACACCAGCACCCGCTGGCCGAGCATCCGCGCCCGCGTCACGAACGCCGCGACGCCGAGCGCGTTGACCTGCGACTCGCTGAACACGCGCAGCGCGTCCACCTCGGCGCGCGCCACGCCGCGCGGCTCGTCCGGGTCCACACCCCCGGTGTCCCCGCCGCTCAGCGCCGCCTTCACCTCGATCTCGATCGGGAAGCCGCGTCCGCGCGGCGCAGGGATCGAAAGGCGGCTGAACGCAGTGGCGGTGTCGGCGCGCATCGCCCGCCAGACCTTCGTCATCCCCGCGCTCAGCTCGGCGCGCCGGCTCTCCACCATCTCCTGCCGCGCCGAGACCAGCGCCTCGCGCGCGCCTTGCAGCGCATCGCGCGCCGCCTCCTTCGCGCGCTCCCACGCCAGGTCGGCGGCGACCGCGTCCGGGTCGCTCGCGGCGGCGAGCCAGGCCTCGCGCAGCGCGTAGTCGGCGTCGCGCCCCG
>DATFPD010000602.1:0-4129 GCA_035265005.1 Gemmatimonadaceae bacterium
GGGCGGCGGGGTCGCGCTGCTGACCGGCGACTGGGGGGCGATGGCGGAGCCAATCGCCGATCTGGTCGACGTGCAGCTCCTGCTGCTCGATCCGCCGGCGGGCGCGTCGTGGCGCGAGCGCGTCTCGGTCGTGCGCGCGGACGAGGGGGCCGCGCCGTTCACCGTCGGGTTCCTGCGCGCGGCGGCGGTCGACGCGCGGAGTGCGGCGACCGAGCGCCTCGCCGCGGTCTCGCGGGCGCTTCGGCCGCGCGGCCGGCTCCTCGCGCCGGCCGACGTGCCGGTGCCCGCGGACGTAGCCGAGCTGGCGCGGGACGAGCGCCACTGGGTGGGGGAGCGGACCGCGGGGGTCAGCCAGCCGGTGCGGCTCGGGATCTCGCGGCGGCGCTAGCGGGAGCGTCGGAAACAGCGAACCCCCGGCGACGGTCGCGTTAGCGAGACGTCGCCGGGGGTCCGCCGACCGAGTGGGTCGGCCGCCGCGTGCGCCTTACGGCTTCGAGCTGGAGGGCGGAACGATGCCCGCCTGCTGCGCCTTGTCCTTCCGCACCCAGGTGGAGCTCGTCTCCGGCACCGTCGCGGTCGCCGGAGCGAACACCAGCGAGTTGCCGGACGCGGTCGCGGTGACGGTGTACGGCTTCCCCGTCTCCAGGGTGAAGGCGCCCGACGTTCCCGACCGCACGCCGCCCGAGCTCGGTACGAAGGTCAGCACGCCCCCCTCGGCGAGCGACGCGCTGCCGCTAATGGTCGTGGTCTCGGTCGGGTAGCGCGCCTGGATGGTGAACATCCCATCCTTGAGGTTCAGCTCTACCATCGACGCGCCGCGGAACGCGGTCGAGTCCGGCGGCGTCTGGAGCACCCAGTCCCCCCAGATGCTGGTCGTCGTCGACCCGCGATAGGCGGGCTTCGAGCCACTCCTGAGTCCGAGCTGCTTGCACGCGCCGAGCGCGAGCACGAGAACGACGAGAGGAACGGTCTTCCTCATTCCTGTCTCCTGATTGTGGACATACTGCAGCCCACAAGAAGCAGGAGCCATGCCGGAAGGGCCGGGAAGGGGGATGGGGGACGGGGGACGGGGGACGGACTGCAGAAGCATCTCGCAGTCCATCCCCCGTCCCCCATCCCCCTTCCCCCTTCCCTCGGCGCCTCAGTCGGCGCCTCAGTGCTCGCGCGGCCCTTCCGTCCCGTCCGACACGTAGAGCGAGTCGATCAGCTCCTTGTAGTGCTCGTCGATCTTGCGGCGCTTGACCTTGAGCGTGGGCGTGAGCTCGCCGCGCTCGATCGAGAAGTCGTGCTCGACCAGGGCGAGCTTCTTCGGGCACTCGAACTTCGCCAGCCCCTCGAACTCGCCGAAGACCTCCTTCTCCATCTTCGCCCTGATCGTCGGCATCACGAGGAGCTGCCGGCGGTCGGTCCAGATGATGTTCTTGATCTTCGCCCACTTCTCGAGCTGCTCCCAGTTCGGCACGACGAGCATGATCGGGAACTTGCGCTTGTCGCCGATGATGACCGCCTGGGTCACGTACTTGTTCGTCTTGACCTTGTTCTCGATCGGCTGCGGCGCGATGTTCTTGCCGCCCGCGGTCACGATGATGTCCTTCTTGCGGTCGGTGATCGCCAGGAAGCCGTCGCGCAGCTCGCCGATGTCGCCGGTGTGGAACCAGCTGTCGGCGTCGATCGCCTCGCGCGTCGCGTCGGGGCGGTTGAAGTACCCCTTCATGACGTTCGGCCCGCGCGCGAGAATCTCGCCGTCCGCCGCGATCTTGATCTCGATCCCCGCCATCGGCTTGCCGACCGTGCCGATGCGGAAGTTCTGCGGCGTGTTCACCGCGATCACCGGCGACGTCTCGGTCAGGCCGTACCCCTCGAGAATCGTCAGGCCGGCGGCGTAGAAGAACTTGTTGATCTCCGGCGCCAGCGGCGCGCCGCCCGAGACGAAGTAGCGCAGCCGGCCGCCGGTGCGCGCCTTGAGCTTGGAGAACACGAGCCGCTGCGCGATCCGGTAGCGGAAGCCGAGGAACCCGCCCACCTCGCGGCCGGCCAGCTTCTCGTCCGCCCACTTGTCGGCCACGCCGCGCGCCCAGAAGAAGATCCGCTTCTTCAGCGCGCCGCCGGCCAGGGCGTTCTCCAGCACGCGGGCGTACATCTTCTCGTACAGCCGCGGGACCGAGAAGACGATCGTCGGCCGCACCTCCTGGATGTTCAGCGGCACCGTGTCCACCGACTCCGCGTACGCGATCGACGTGCCCGTGGCGAAGCACAGGTAGTCGGCCATGCGCTGGAGCACGTGCGAGAGCGGCAGGAAGCTGAGCGCCACCTCGTCGCCGGTGCTGATGATGCCGAGCCCCATCGCCCCGCGCACGTTCGACACGAGGTTGTCGTGCGTGAGCATGACGCCCTTCGGGTTGCCGGTCGTCCCCGAGGTGTAGATCAGCGTGGCGACGTCGTCAGGCTTCACCGCCAGCGCGTCGCGCACGTACCGCTCGATCACCTCGGGCGTCTCGGTGGCCCGCCCGCGCTCTTCCACCTCGGCCAGCGTCAGGTCGACGCCCGGCGCCTTGGTCCCGGTGAAGATGATGACGTGGCGGAGCGCCGGGAGCTGGTCGCGGATCGCCGCGATCTTCGCCGCCTGCTGCTCGGTGGACACGAAGATCGCCACCGCGCCCGAGTCCTGGAGGACGTAGGTGATCTGCTCGGCGGGGAGCGTCGGGTAGATCGGCACGTCGGTCAGACACGCCGTCAGGCACGCGTAGTCGGCGATCGCCCATTCCGGACGGTTCTCCGACAAGATGGCCACGCGGTCGCCGCCGTTCACGCCCAGCGCCCGCAGCCCGAGCGCGGTCCGCCGCACCCGCTCCACTACCGTGCGGTGCGGGATCGGCTGGAAGCTTCCGCCCGTCTTCGCCTGGAGGGCGTCGGGGCGGTTGTACTTCTCGACGGCGTCGAAGAAGAGCTGCGTCAGCGTGCCCGGGGCCGGGCGGGGCCCGCCGCTCGCCGTCGCGCCGGCGCTCGCCGCCAGGGGGGCCGCCGCGGTCGCGGTACCGGCCGTCGTCGTCCTGCTCGGCGCGTCCGCGCCGGTCGTGTTGACAGAGGTCATCGCCATCTCCTGGCTCAGCGAGCAGAAGGGTCCGCTAGACCGACGCCCCATATGGTAACTGCGTCACGGGGCGTCGACCATAGCTCGGTCCTACGCAGGCAATTTGCCCCCCGCACCCTACCCCTGCAAATGCGTATTCGCCTCAGCCGGACCGGACAGGAGACGTAGACGGCCGGGCCGGGCGACGTAGACGGACCCGGACGGGGGGGCGGCTACGGCGTGGTCGTCGCCTGGCTCTGGCGGACCGGAACCCTGAATCTGACCGGCCCGAGCACCGTCCCCGGCCTCAGCACCACCCGCGCCTCCACGACGACCGTGTCGGGGGCCGCGCCCGCCTTGCCGCGCACGCGAATGCGCCGCGAGGCGTACCCCGCGTCGTTCGTCACCGCGGCCGACGAGCTGTCGCGCCCCGTCGTGTCTCGCACCAGCCGCACCGAATCGAGCGCCTCCGGCGCGGGGTCCAGGATCCGGTACAGCACCCGAATTCCCCGGACCCCGGTGTCCGCCGTGGCGCCGCGCACTACGCGAACGCCGAGCGAGTCGGAGTACAGCTTGGTGGTGTCGCTGCGGGTGGACGCGCCGTTGTCGCCGTACGTGATGACGCCGACGATGCTGTCCGCGCTCGTCCGGTTCAGCCGCTGCGGCAGCAGCACGACCGGCAGGTTCACCGGCGCCGTCTGAAGGTTTCCGATCGAGGCGACGATGCGGACCTGCCTGCTGCCCGTGAAGATGGCCGGATCGGCGACCGGCCCGGCGACCACCGTGTCGCCGTTCACCACGTGCACGTTCAGCGTCTGGCCCGCTGCCGCGCTGTCGGGGATGATGAACTCGACCGGCGCGCCGACGATCGTGTCGCCGTTGATGTCGCGCACGATGGCGCGCAGCGGCGCCACGTTCCCCTCCGCGTCGCGGAGCGTGTCGCTGGTGATCACCGACGGGCTCGGGAGCATCGTCGTGTCGAACTCGATCGACACCGGCGTGTTCGGGTCGCTCGGCACGTCGGTGCAGGCGGCGGCGCCCGCGAGCGACGCGGCCGCG
>DATFPD010000603.1:0-14853 GCA_035265005.1 Gemmatimonadaceae bacterium
CTGGAGCAGGCGGACGGCACGGCGTGGATGGCGTTCTACTGCGCGACGATGCTGTCGATGGCGCTGGAGCTGGCGAGCGAGGACCCGGAGTACGAGGACGTGGCGTCCAAGTTCTTCGAGCACTTCGTGGCGATCACCGACGCCATGAACACGCTCGGCGGCAGCGGGCTGTGGGACGAGCGGGACGGCTTCTACTACGACCAGCTGCACCTGGACCACACGCAGATCCCGCTGCGCGTGCGGTCGCTGGTGGGGCTGGTGCCGCTCTTCGCCTGCGAAATTCTCGAGCAGGACACGCTCGACAAGCTGCCGGGGTTCGCCAAGCGCATGAACTGGTTCCTCGAGAACCGCCCGGAACTGGCGCGCTACACGTCCTACATGACGGCCGCCCCGGACGACCGCGGCACCCACGAGCATCGACTCCTCGCCATCCCGTCGCGGGAGCGGCTGGAGCGGGTGCTACGCTACCTGCTGGACGAGTCGGAGTTCCTGTCGCCGTACGGGGTGCGCTCGGTCTCGCGCGTACACCGCGAGCACCCGTACGTCTTCCGCGTCGGCGGGGAGGAGTTCCGCGTCGAGTACGACCCGGGGGAGGGGACGAGCGGACTGTTCGGCGGGAACTCGAACTGGCGGGGGCCGATCTGGTTCCCGATGAACTACCTGCTGATCGAGGCGCTGGAGCGCTACGACCACTTCTACGGCGAGTCGCTGCGCGTGGAGTGCCCGGTGGGCTCGGGGCGGATGCTGACGCTGGGCGGGGTGGCGCGCGAGCTGTCGGCGCGGCTGACGCGCATCTTCGTGCCTGACGAGAGCGGGCACCGCCCCTGCCACGGCGGCGACCCGCGCTACGCCGCCGACGCGCACTGGCGCGACCTGGTGCTGTTCCACGAGTACTTCCACGGCGACAGCGGGCGCGGGGTGGGGGCGAGCCACCAGACGGGCTGGACGGCGCTCGTGGCGCGCTGCATCGAGAACCTGGCGGGGAGCCGAGGGGCGCGGGGCTCGGCGCTCGGCCGGGTGCCCGCCGCCGGCGGGCGGGTGCACTCGTCGGCGCATCGCGGGGTGCGGTAACGTACGCGTACGCGGGGACGCCTAACGTGTGAGGGGCGTCACGCGGGGGAATTTGTTTCGCGACGCGACGAAATCGGGGGGCGTGTCGGGGAATATTCGCGCTGGTTTGCCGGGCCCGATGGCCCCATTATTCGGCGCCGCTCCGTCCGCGTCCGCACCGCGCCGGGTCAGCCAGACTCGGCAGGAGGGCGGGGCCATGGCACGCCACGCACGCACACACGAGAGCTACGCTATGACTATTACGAACGCCGAGTGGCTGGAGACCGACGGCCTGGGGGGCTTCGCCTCCGGACGCGCCGACGGGGTCCGCACCCGCCGCTACCATGCCCTGCTGCTCGCCGCGACCACGCCCCCCACGGGACGCGTCGTGCTGGTGAACGGCGTCGACGCGTCGGTGCGGGAGGGGGGCGGCGACCGCGCGCCGGTCGCGCTCACCTCGCAGCGTTATGCGCCGGACGTCACGTCCCCCGGCGGCGCGTCGCGCGTCGCGTCGTTCACCCGCGAGCCCTGGCCCACCTGGACCTACCGGCTGCCCTCGGGGCGCGAGGTGATCCACGAGCTCGTCGTCTCGCACGGGGCGCCGCTGGTCGCGCTCTCCTGGCGCCTCGCCGAGTCGACGTCGGACGACGGGCCGGTGACGCTGACCGTGCGCCCGTTCCTGTCGGGGCGCGACGCCCACGCCACGCACCACGAGAACGGCGCGTTCGACTTCGAGGCGCGCGTCTCGGGCCCCCGCGTGACCTGGCGCCCGTACGCGCCGCTGCCCGCGGTGGTGGCGCTGGCGAGCGGCGGGTACCGGCACGACCCGCAGTGGTACCGCAACTTCCAGTACGACGACGAGCGCGACCGCGGGCTGGACTTCACCGAGGACCTCGCGTCGCCCGGCGAGTTCACCTTCGACCTCACCGGCGGCGCGCGCGCCGTGCTGGCGTTCGGCGTCGGCGGCCACGCCTTCTCGGCCGCCATGCGCAAGCTGAACGGCGCGCCGGCCGCCTGCTGGGAGGCGGTGGCGAGCACCGAGCGCGCGCGCCGCGCCGCGTTCCCGACGTCCCTCCACCGCGCCGCCGACGCCTACGTCGTGAAGCGCGGCGAGGGGAAGACGGTCGTCGCCGGCTACCCGTGGTTCTCGGACTGGGGCCGCGACACGTTCGTCGCGCTGCGCGGGCTCTGCATCGCCGGCGGGCGCACCGAGGACGCGCGGGGCGTCCTGCTCGAGTGGTCGCGGCACGTGAGCGAGGGGATGCTCCCCAACTACTTCCCCGAGGGCGCCGCCGACGCCGCCTCGGCGCCTAACGCCGAGTACAACGCGGTCGACGCGTCGCTGTGGTACGTGGTGGCGGTGCACGAGCTGCTGCGCGCGCGGGCGGTGTCGCCGGCCGCGCGCAAGGCGCTGCTGGGGGCGGTGGAGGCGATCGTCGCCGGCTACGCGGCCGGCACGCGCTTCGGCATCCGCGCCGACGCCGAGTCGGGGCTGCTGGCCGTCGGGGCGCCGGGGGCGCAGCTCACCTGGATGGACGCCAAGATCGGCGACTGGGTGGTGACGCCGCGCGGCGGCAAGCCGGTCGAGGTGCAGGCGCTCTGGATCAACGCGCTGCGCATCGCCGCCGAGCACGGCGTGGCCGGCGCGGCGCGCTGGGCCGAGATGGCCGAGCGCGCGCAGGCGTCGTTCGCCGAGCGCTTCTGGAACGAGGCCGGCGGCTGCCTCTACGACGTGGTGGACACGTTCGCTCCGCCCGGTGCAGGCGCGGACCACGTGCCGGGCGGGGTGGACGCGTCGTTCCGCCCGAACCAGATCTTCGCCGTCGGCGGGCTGCCGTACGCGCTGCTCGACCCTTCGACAGGCTCAGGGCAGGCTCGCGAGCGCGCGCGTCGGGTGGTGGACGCGGTGGAGGCCCGGCTGTGGACGCCGGCGGGGCCGCGCTCGCTGGCGCCCGGCGAGCCGGGGTACGCGCCCCACTACGGCGGCGACATGCGCGCGCGCGACGCGGCGTACCACCGCGGCACGGTGTGGCCGTGGCTCGCCGGCGCCTTCATCGAGGCGTGGGTGCGCGTGCGCGGCGGCACCCCCGAGGCGAAGCAGGCGGCGCGCGAGCGCTTCCTGGTCCCGCTCCTCGAGCACTACGCCGGCGCCGCCCCCGGCCACATCGCCGAGCTCGCCGACGCCGAGCCCCCGCACGCGCCGGGCGGCTGCCCGTTCCAGGCGTGGTCGGTGGGCGAGGCATTGCGCGTCACCGAGACCGTCCTGCGTGTGGACGCGGCGCCGTCGCTCCCGCCGCGGCGTCAGGCAGCCGTGAAGGGGAAGAGCAAGTGAAAAGCATTGAACCGCGGAGGTCGCGGAGGACGCGGAGGACTGCCGCCCGGGACGTAGCCTCCCGGGCGGCAGTCCTCCGCGTCCTCCGCGACCTCCGCGGTTCAATGCTTTCTTGAACGAGCTGACCGATGGAGAACGCGTCGACGGTGCCCCGAACCCGACTGCACTGGCCCGAGTACCTGATCGAGGCGGGAGCAATTGCCACGTTCATGGTCGTGGCGTGCGTGTGCGGGGCGGTCATCTTCCATCCGGGGTCGCTGGTGCACCACGCGCTGGGAGCGTTAGGCGGGGCGTGGGTGCAGCGGGCGGTGATGGGCGTGCTGATGGGGCTCACGCTGGCGGCGATCGTCTACTCGCCGTGGGGGCGGCGGTCGGGGGCGCACCTGAACCCCGCGTTCACGCTCGCGTTCCTGCGGCTCGGGAAGGCGGCGCCGCGCGACGCGGCGGGCTACGGCGCCGCGCAGTTCGCCGGCGCCGTGGCCGGCGTGCTCGCGGCGCGCGCGCTGGTCGGGGCGCCGCTCGCGCACCCGGCGGTGCGGTACGTGGTCACCGCGCCGGGGGCGGCGGGCGCCGCGGTGGCGTTCGCCGCCGAGATGGCGATCTCGGCGCTGCAGATGACGCTCGTGCTGCGGACCGCCGCGTCGGCGCGCTGGTCGCGCTACACCGGCGTGCTCGCGGCGGCGATGGTGGCGGCGTACGTCACGCTCGAGTCGCCCCTCTCGGGAATGAGCATGAACCCCGCGCGCAGCTTCGGCTCGGCGGCGGTGGCGGGGGAGTGGGAGTGGCTCTGGATCTACTTCGCCGCGCCGCTCGCCGGGATGCTCGCGGCCGCCGAGCGCTTCGCCCGCCAGGCGCGAGAGCGGCTGCATCATCCGCAGCAGGACCAGCGGCAGCCGAACTGCGGCGCCAAGCTCGCCCACGGGCCGGCGGGGGAGCCCTGCATCTTCTGCGAGCACGTCGCCCGGCGCGCGGCGGCCGACGAGGAGCGGCGGCTGCCGCCGGCCGTCCGGTCGCCGTACTCGATGCCGATCGGGGAGGGGAGTCGGATGCAGGCGAAGTAGGCGGGCGGATGTCGGGCCCCGGGGGGCGACGACGCATCATCGTGCGAGGGCGGAGCAGCGGCAGTTGCTGCCGCCGCTTCACCAGCCATTCCAGCCCCGGGCCGCGGCCGCCGCCACACGGCGACGCCGCGCGCTCGGGGCGCCGCATGCATGCCACTTCCAACTTCCGTGGGGAAAGACATATGCACGACATGCACATGCAGACGAGTCGCCGAGGATTCCTGGAGCGCCTCACCGTGACCACCGCCGCCACCGCGGCCGCCGCCGCCGCCGGGCTGGCGGCGCTCCCCTCGCCCGTCCAGGCGATGTCGCGCGCCCTCGGCGCGCCGGCCGCCGGCGGCGCGGAGCGGGGGGACGAGTGGGACACCTCGTGGGCGCGCCGGGTCAACGGGAAGTACCGCGCAGTCTTCGACGTGCCCGAGATCGACAGCGCCTACGGCGTCTGGCGCGCGTCGCTCTGGGCGAAGCAGTACGCGGAGGTGCTGAAGGCGCAGCCGCAGGAGATGACGTCGGCCGTCGTGCTGCGGCACAACGGGATCTACCTCGCCATGCAGCAGGCGTACTGGGACAAGTACGGCACCGGCGCCGCCAGGAAGGCGACGCACCCGCTCACCGAGCAGCCCACCGACCGCAACCCGGCGCTGCTCGCCGACCTCCCCGAGCCGTTCAACCAGCTCTCGCTCGACAAGTACCTCGCGCGCGGCGGGATCGCACTGGCGTGCAACCTGGCCCTCCAGGACGTGGTCGCCGGCATCCAGGAGAAGGAGAAGGTCTCCCCCGCGGAGGCGCGGAAGCAGGCGCTGGCGTGGATGGTCCCGGGCGTGATCCTCCAGCCGTCGGGCGTCTTCGCCGCGCTGTACGCGCAGGACGCGGCGGGGTGCAAGTACATCCGGGCGAGCTGATGGCGGTGAACGACGAGTTGTCGGTTGTCAGTTGAAGTTGTGAGTTGCCAGTAGGGGCGAGGCCTGCCTCGCCCCCTGCGCATGCCGGATGCCTGGCGCTACTGGCAACCGAGGACTTCAACCGACAACCGACAACTCGACTCCGATTGCGCGAGTTCGCCATTTCGCGAAATGTCGTCGATAGCGCCCGGCCGCGCGCAGAGTACCGCGCGCGGCCGGGCGCTGCGCGCAAGTGTCGGCACGGCTGCCCGCCCATTCGCCAGCTTGCTAGTCGATCCGCTCACTCTCACAATCAGCTCCCATAGCGCAGACGGATTCTCGCGGGAAGCGCCGCCGCCGCCGCGCGGGTGACCTGCGGCAGCCCCTCGAGCGCGAGCTCGCGCAGCCGCGGCAGACCGGCCAGGGCGGCGACGCCCGCGTCGGTGACGCCCGCGCAGTAGTGAAAGGTGAGCCGCTCGAGCGACGGCATGCGGCCGAGCAGCTCCAGGCTGCGGTCGGTGATCCGCGTGGCGCCCGCGTAGTACGTCGTCAGGGCGGGGAGGCCGGCGACGTGCGCGGTCGCCGCGTCGCCGGTGTCGCGGCAGTACATGCACCACAGCGCCTCGAGCCGCGCGCAGCGGCCCACGTGCCGGAACCCCTCGTCAGGCACGTCCATCGGCATGTACTCGCGGAGCGCCGGGAAGTGCGGCAGCGCGGCCAGCGCCACGTCGTCGACGTTCTTACAGCTCACCGACAGGCCGCGGAGCGCCGGCATCGCCGCCATCGCGACAAAGCCCCGCCCGGTCAGGCCGTGGCAGCGGCGGCCCCAGATGTACTCGATGGACTGCGACCGGCTCAAGGCGACGAAGCCGTCGTCCCCGGCGGCCGTGTCCTGACACATCAGCATGCGGAGCCGCGGCAGCGACGCGACGACACGCATCGCGTCGTCGGTCGGGTCCACCCCCAGCCACCCCAGGTTGGGGAGCTGGGTGAGCGGCGCGAGCGCCCCGGCCGACATCACGGTCGGGCCGTCGATGTTCAGGGCGAACAGGCCGTCGAGTCCCACCAGGCGCTCGAGACCGCCGCTGGCGAACGGCGCCGGATTCAGCAGGAGGTAGGTGGGCTCGGCGTCGAACGCCATCATCGCGTACGAGGTCGTGCCGCCCTGCCAGCTCCCGAACGCCGGAAAGTCGTGGAAGTGCGCGAGGCCGGCCGCGGTGACCTGGGTCCCGGCCTTGAAGTGGCGCAGCGCGCGCTTGCCGGCGAGCGCCCGCACGGCGCCGTCGCCGGTGGGCGTGCCGAGCAGATTCACACGCTCGAGCCGATCGCAGCCGGCCAGGTTGGCCACGCCGGCGTCGGTGACCCGGCGTGGCCAGCACATCGTGAAGCTCCTGAGCTCGCTCAGGTGGCGCAGCACCGCGAGCCCGCGGTCGGTGACCTGGCTGTCCCACCCGCTCAGGTCGAGGTGCTGGAGCCGCGGCATGCGCGCCAGATGCCGCAGTCCGTCGTCGGTCACCCGCGGGGAGTTGCTCAGGTCCAGGCGCGTCACGTGGTCGAGCTGCGCGAGCAGCTCCAGGGCGGCATCGCTCATCTGCCCGTTGGCGTTCAGGCCCGTGATGCGCGCCTCCCGCATCACGCCGAGCAGCGTCGGCCACTCCTCATCGGACAGCGGCCCGGCGGGCTCGATCGTGTCGTCGTGCCAGTCGATCCGGTAGTACGGCGGCGTGGTGCTCAGCCCGTGCGGCGCGGAGCGCGGGTCGGCCGGCGGCAGCGCGTCGACGTGCCGCACGAGCTTCGGCCAGCTCTCGAACCCGTGCTCGCGCGCGAGGGCGAACTGCGCATCGGCCAGGCTCACGTCCCGCGACACACCGGGGCGGGAGGACGACGGCGGGCGGACGGCGCGCAGCCTCGCCACGGCGGTGGGGTCGCCGGCGCGGTACAGCCGCAGCAGTTCCTTGGCCTGTTTGCGGGGCTGCTCCAGCGACGGGCGCGTGGGCAGACGCGGGGCGGGGTCGACCACGATGATCTCCTTTCAATGACGCCCGCGTCCGCACGACGGGCTGAAAGAAGATCGCGTTGTGCCTGCGGCCTGCTCAGGTGGGCTCGGCCCTGTCCGCGGACGGGACGCGTCCTGATGCGCGAGGCCGAACGGTAACCCGCGCCTCCGGACGGGTCAACACGGCGTTCGGGAACCTTCCCGCCGCACCCGGCCTTACAGCCGCCGCCCAACCCACCCGAGGCGGCTCATGCCCTACGACACGCACTACGACGTCATCATCATCGGCAGCGGGGCCGGCGGCGGCACGCTGGCCTACCGGCTCGCGCCGTCCGGGAAGCGCGTGCTGATCCTGGAGCGCGGCGACTACGTGCCGCGGGAACGGGAGAACTGGTCGACGCTCGCGGTGAACGGGGAGGCGCGCTACAACACGACGGAGGTGTGGCGCGACGCGCAGGGGAAGCCGCTCCACCCGCACACGAACTACTGCGTCGGCGGGAACACCAAGTTCTACGGCGCCGCGCTCTTCCGCCTGCGGCGCGAGGACTTCGGCGAGCTGCGCCACCACGGCGGCCTCTCCCCGGCGTGGCCCATCTCCTACGACGAGCTGGAGCCCTACTACAGCGAGGCCGAGCAGCTGTACCAGGTGCACGGCGAGCGCGGGAAGGACCCCACGGAGCCGCGCGCGAGCGCGCCCTACCGCTACCCGGCGGTCAGCCACGAGCCGCGCATCCAGCAGCTCCACGAGGACTTCGCCCGCCTCGGCCTCTCGCCGTTCCACGTTCCGCTCGGCGTTAGGCTGGATGAGACGAACAGGCGGAAGAGTCCCTGCATCCGCTGCGCCACCTGCGACGGCCACCCCTGTTTGGTGGACGCGAAGTCGGACGCGCAGACGCTGTGCGTGGACCCGGCGCTGGAGCACCCCAACGTCTCGCTCCTCACCAGCGCACGCGTACGCCGGCTGGAGACCAGCGAGTCCGGACGCGAAGTGACGGGCGTCGTCGTGGAGCGTGCCGGCGCCACCGAGCGGTACAGCGCGGACGTCGTGGTCGTCTCGGCAGGCGCCATCAACTCGGCCGCGCTGCTGCTCCGCAGCGCGAACGAGCGCCACCCGCGCGGGCTCGCCAACTCGTCGGACACCGTGGGGCGCCACTACATGGGGCACGTCAACTCGGTGCTGATGGCGATCTCGCGCTGCCCCAACCCGACAGTCTTCCAGAAGACGCTCGCCCTGAACGACTTCTACTTCGGCTCGCCGGAGTGGGCGTTCCCGATGGGGCACATCTCGTTCGTCGGCAAGCTCGACGCGGACACGCTCGCGGCCGGCGCGCCCGCGATCGCCCCGGGGTGGACGCTCGACCTCATGGCGAAGCACTCGCTCGACTTCTGGCTCACCAGCGAGGACCTCCCGGACCCGAACAACCGGGTCACGCTCGACCGCGACGGCAACATCGTCCTCTCCTACCGGCCGAACAACGAGGAGGGACACCGCCGGCTCACCGCGAAGCTGGAGGCGCTGATGAAGGAGCAGCGCGCCTGCCCCATCCACGGGCGCGACTGCCACGTCGGCCTCTTCTCGCGCAGCCTCTACGTGGGGCAGCGCATCCCGCTCGCCGGCGTCGCCCACCAGAACGGCACGATCCGCTTCGGCCACGACCCGAAGAGCTCCGCGCTCGACCCGAGCTGCAAGGCGCACGACGTGGACAACCTGTACGTGGTCGACGCCAGCTTCTTCCCGTCGAGCGGCGCGGTGAACCCGGCGCTCACGATCATGGCCAACGCCTTACGAGTGGGCGACCGCATCCTCGAGCGCCTCGGCGCGTCGTCCGCCGCGCGCTTCCGGTACCCGAGCCCGATCGGCGTAGCGCGCGAGGTGGTCTCATGAGTGCCGCACACGTAACGGCAGGTACACGGATGAACACGGATGGAAGCACGGATGAACACGGATACCGCTCACGGAAGAAGCCGTATTCGTGTTCATCCGTGCTTGAATCCGTGTTCATCCGTGTTCTGCTGTTGCTGGCGCTGATCGGGGGGACGGCGCCCGCTCAGGCGCTCCGGCAGGCCGCTGTCAGCGCGACCGCCGACGCCGCCGTGCGGGCGGTGCAGACGGTGGGGATGACAGTGTTCGACGTGGACCGCGCGGCGGCGTTCTACCGCGACGTGCTGGGGTTCGAGAAGCTCTCGGACGTCGAGGTGGTGGGGGACGACTTCGAGCGCCTCTCGGGCGTCTTCGGCGCGCGGGCGCGCGTGGTGCGCATGCGGCTGGGCGAGGAGGCGATCGAGCTCACCGAGTACCTGGCGCCGCGGGGGCGCCCGGTGCCGCCGGACTCGCGCAGCAACGACCGCTGGTTCCAGCACGTCGCGATCGTCGTCGCGGACGTCGACCGCGCGTACGCGCGGCTGCGCGCGCACCGCGTGGAGCACGCGTCGAGCGGCCCGCAGCTGCTGCCGGCCTGGAACCCGAACGCCGGCGGGATCGCCGCCTTCTACTTCAAGGACCCGGACGGCCACGTGCTGGAGGTGATCCACTTCCCACCCGGCAAGGGGCTGGCGAAGTGGCAGCGCCCGGCGCGGGACACGGCGCTCTTCCTGGGGATCGACCACACGGCGATCGTCGTCCGCGACACGCCGGCGAGCCTCGCCTTCTACCGCGACCTGCTGGGGCTCGCGGTGGCCGGCGAGAGCGAGAATTACGGCACCGAGCAGGAGCACCTCAACAACGTCTTCGGCGCCCGCCTCCGCATAACGAGCCTGCGCGCCCCGTCCGGCGGCCCGGGGATCGAGCTCCTCGAGTACCTCGCCCCGCGCGACGGCCGCCCCTACCCCGCCGACGCGAAGTCGAACGACCTGTTCCACTGGCAGACGACGCTCGTCGCGGCCGATCCGGCCGCCACCGCCCGCGCCCTCCGCCGCGCCGGCGCTCCCTTCGTCTCGTCCGACGTCGTCGCCCTGCCCGACCGCGTGCTCGGCTTCGGACGCGGGCTCGCGGTGAAAGATCCCGATGGCCACGTAATGCGCATCGTGGACGGACAGTGAAGTGTGATTGAACCGCCGCGGCCTCCGCGCCCTCCGCGGTTCAAATGACCGATACCTGCTCGATCGCGATCTCAACTGGAGAACACCACCATGACCGACACTGCATCCCTCGCCAGCGCGGCGATGTACGCGTCCGCCCGGCCCGCCCTCATGAACGCCGTAGCCGTCAGGCCCGGCGTGCCGCACAGCATCCACCTGCGCGAGGTGCCGGTGCCGTCGCTGGAGGCCGTTCCCGACGGGCGCGGGGTGCTGGTGAAGGTGCTGCGCGTCGGCGTCGACGGCACCGACAAGGAGATCGACGCCGCCGAGTACGGGGCGGCGCCGGAGGGGGACGACTACCTGATTCTGGGGCACGAGAGCTTCGGCGTGGTGGAGGCGGTCGGGCCTAACGTGAGCGAGCTGCGGCCCGGCGACTACGTCGTGGCCTCGGTCCGCCGGCCCGGCGCCAGCATCTACGACCGCGTCGGGCTGCAGGACGTGACGACCGACGACACGTACTTCGAGCGCGGGATCAACCTGCGCCACGGGTTCCTGGCCCAGTACTACGCCGATAGCGCCGACTACCTGGTGCGGGTCCCGAGCGGGCTGCGCGACGCCGGCGTCCTCATGGAGCCGACGAGCGTCGCCGAGAAGGCCATCAACCAGGCGTACGAGATCCAGCGGCGGCTCCGCGTCTGGCAGCCGCGGCGCGCGCTCGTCCTCGGCTCCGGGACGCTGGGGCTCCTGGCGTCGGTGATCCTCAGGCTGCGCGGGCTCGACGTGGTGACGATGGGGCGCACCGCGCGCCCGTACCTGAACGCCGACCTGCTCGACGCGATCGGCGCCCGCTACCTCTCCACCGCCGACGTCGGCGTGCGCGACGCCTCGGCCGCGCACGGCCCGTTCGACCTGATCGTCGAGGGCACCGGCTTCTCCCCGCTCGTGTTCGAAGCGATGGACGTGCTGGCGAAGAACGGCGTGCTGGTGATGGTGAGCGTCACCGGCGGCACCCGCACGGTCGAGGTCCCCGCCGACCGCATCAACCTCGGCTTCGTGCTCGGCAACAAGGTCGCGGTGGGAAGCGTGAACGCCAGCCGCGCCGACTTCGAGCGCGGCGTCCAGGACCTCGCGACCGCCGAGCTGGCGTACCCCGGCTGGCTGGCGAAGCTGCTCACGCACCCGGTGCGGGGGCTGGATCGGTACCAGGAGCTGCTCGATACGCTGACGATGGGGAAGGACGTGATCAAGGTGTACTGCGAGGTGGCGGCGGTGTAGTGCGGAGATGTGGCGTCGAACGGCGAGTTGCGAGTTGTCAGTCGACGTTGTGAGTCAGGAGTGGAACGGCGGACACCGACAACTCACAACGTCGACTGACAACTCACGACTCGCCGTTCGGCCCGCCCCGGAACTATCCCTCGCACCCCGGCATTACAGCCCGCGTCGCGCGCACGCCCCGCGTCGCGACCCACCCCAACCGGGCTCCCGCCATGTCGAACGGATTTCCGGCCGCGCATCCGCGGCGTACCCTCGCCCCCTTCGTCCCCGACGACGGCAGCCTGACGAGCGGCGCCCTGTACGCCGAGAGCCGGAGCGGGTCGCCGTTCGACGCGGTCGTCGTGCTGGACGCGGCGAGCCACGACGTGTTCGTGAGCATCTACGAGGCGCCGGGGATGGCGGTCGCGGCATGAGCGCGGCCGTGCCTCCGACGCGCGTCGTCATTCTCGGCGCCGGCTTCGGCGGGCTCGCCGCGGCGCGGGAGCTGGAGCGGCTGCTCCCTGTGGGCGCGAGCGTCGAAGTCACGCTCGTGAACCGGGACAACTTCTTCCTGTTCACGCCGATGCTGCACGAGGTCGCGGCGAGCGACCTGGACCTGGCGACGATCGTGAACCCGCTGCGCAAGCTGCTCAGGCGCACGCGCCTCTTCACCGGCACCGTGGAGGCGATCGACACCGCGGCGCGGCTGGTGACCGTCTCGCACGACGGCGGCCAGCACACGCACCGGCTGCCGTACGACCACCTCGTCATCGCGCTCGGCTCCGTCACCAACTTCTACGGGATCCGCGGGCTCGCCGAGCGCGCGGTCACGATGAAGTCGCTCGGGGACGCGATCCAGCTGCGCAATCAGCTCATCCAGCATCTCGAGGAGGCAGACTTCGAGTGCAACGCCGGCGTGCGCGCGCCGCTGCTCACGGTCGTCGTGGCCGGCGGCGGCTTCGCCGGCGTGGAGACGGTGGCGGCGGTGAACGACTTCCTGCGCGCGGCGGTGCGATTCTACTCCAACCTGCGCCCCGAGCAGCTGCGCGTGGTGATGGTGCACCCGGGCTCGTTCCTGCTCCCCGAGCTGGGGGAGGAGCTGGGTCGCTACACGCGCGAGCGGCTCGCCGAGCGCGGCGTGGAGATCGCCCTGAACACGAAGGTGGCCGGGCTCGACGGCGACGCGGTGGTGCTGAGCGACGGCCGCCGCATCGACGCCCGCACGATCGTGTGGACCGCCGGGATCTCGGCGAACCCGATCGTGGACGGCGTGCCGTGCGACAAGGAGCGCGGGAAGGTCCGGGTGAACGAGTTCCTCCAGGTTCCCGCGCTCCCGAACGTCTGGGCGGTGGGGGACTGCGCGCTGATCGCCGACCGCGCGACCGGCGGCTTCTTCCCGCCCACGGCGCAGCACGCGCTGCGCGAGGGGCGGTGCGTGGCGCGCAACATCGCCGCCGAGCTGCGTGGCGAGCCGAAGGCGGCGTTCTCCTTCTCGACGATCGGGCTGCTGGCCGCGATCGGCCGCCGCACCGGCGTCGCGAACATCCTGGGCGTCAACTTCTCCGGCTTCTTCGCCTGGTGGCTCTGGCGCACGATCTACCTGGCGAAGCTGCCGCGCCTCGAGAAGAAGCTCCGCGTCGCGCTCGACTGGACGCTGGACGTGATCTTCTCGAAGGACCTCGTCCAGTTCGGCACGCGCAAGGCGCCGACGATCTCGATGCCGGAGGCCGTGAGCGCGCCGTCGGTGGCGCCGGCGATCTCGGCCGCGTTCAAGCACGCGCTGGTCGAAGAGCCGGCGACCCCGTCATCCTGAGCGAGTGCGAAGCACGAGTCGAAGGATCTACTCGCCCTGGGCCGGCGCGTACCCCGCACCGTAGATCCTTCGCTCCGCGCTGCGCGCTCCGCTCAGGATGACACTCTCGCGAATCGGGAACCTTTCTTCGCGACCCGCGCATCTAGCCGCCGACCCGACACCTCACAGGAGACACGCCATGAAGACCCGCACCGCGATCATCGCCGCCGTGGGCGTCGTGATCGTCGCCGCCGGCTGGTACGCCTTCCGCCCCGAGCGCCTGTTCATCGACCAGACGGTGGACGAGAAGCTCGCCTACGCCGCGCCCACCGCCGACAGCACGGCCGCCGCGAAGCCCGCCACGCTGGCGCAGGGGATGTTCCACAGCAACGCGCACGAGACGAAGGGGAACGCCACCGTGCTGAAGCTCCCCGACGGCCGCCGCGTCCTGCGCCTGACGAGCTTCGAGACCTCGAACGGCCCCGACGTCCACATCTACCTCGTCGCGGCGGCGGACGTGACCGACGACGGGATCGTGAAGACCGCCGGCTTCGTGGACCTCGCGCCGATGAAGGGGAACCGCGGCGACCAGAACTACGAGATCCCGGTCGACGTGGACCTCGCGAAGTACCGCACCGTGACCGTCTGGTGCAAGCGCTTCAGCGTGAACTTCGGCAGCGCGCCTCTCGCCGGGGCCTGACGTTCATAGATCACCGCCTTCGCACCCGAATCGCTCACTCCCGACACGCACACGACCATGACTTCGCTTCGCACCATCGCACTGACCGCCACGCTCGCCCTCGCCGCCGGGGTTGCCGCCGCGCCCGCGTCGGCGCAGTACGCCGCCGGCCGCGCGGTCGAGTTCACCGTGCGCGTCGAGAACGTCTCGACGCCGCAGACGCTCAAGCTCTCGAACGGCCAGAGCGCGCCCGCGCCCACCGCGCCGCTGCTGTGGACGATCACCGACGAGGGAAACCCGCTGTTCACCGCCGGCAAGGCCGACCGCGGGCAGGGGCTCGAGCGCCTCGCCGAGGACGGTAACCCGGGCGTGCTGGCCGACTACATCTCGACGAACGTGAAGAGCGTCCTCACGAGCGGGATCGTCACCATGCCGAAGGGCGAGAACGCCGCCGGCCCGATCCTCCCCGGCAAGGCGTACGAGTTCACCGTCTCGGCGTCGCCGGGCCAGGTGCTGACGATCGCCTCGATGTTCGGCCAGTCGAACGACCTGTTCTACGCGCCTGGCGCCAAGGGGATCGCGCTGTTCGACGCGAAGGGGAAGCCGGCGGCCGCCGACGTGACGGGCCAGCTCTACCTGTGGGACGCCGGCACCGAGGTGAACGAGGAGCCCGGCCTCGGCGCCAACCAGGCCCCGCGCCAGCCCGCGCCGAACACCGGTGCCGCCGAGCACGGCGTGGTGCGCCTGGCGAAGGACCGCTTCACCTACCCGAAGACGGCCGACGTCATCC
>DATFPD010000604.1:0-7467 GCA_035265005.1 Gemmatimonadaceae bacterium
GTACGTCGCCATTGGCGCTCTCCTTCGGGTTGGGTGCGCGCGCTGCTCGCAGGAGAACAGACAATGCCGGGGAGAATATGGATTGCTTCGGGGGAGGGCCAGGAGGGGAACGCGGGGGTAGTGGGTCAGTTTGAGGCAACGACAACGGCAACGGCAACAGCAAGGGCAACAGCATTTTGACAGGATGGACAGGATGGTGAACAGGATGACAGCCTGTCGGGATGCATCCCGGGGCCCGTCATCCTGTTCACCATCCTGTGCATCCTGTCAAAATGCTGTTGCCGTTGCCGTTGCCGTCGCCGCTGCCGTTGCCGTCGCGGCGGCTGCCCTCGAACTGACCCACTACCAACGCGGGCGCGGGATGCGGGACGCGGGACGCGGGACGAACCCTTCGCTGCGCTCAGGGCGGGCTTTCCAAGGACTCATCCCGCGTCCCGCATTCCGCGCCCCCTCACTCGCTCCGCAGCGCGCGCATCGGGTCCACGCCCGCCGCGCGACGGGCGGGAATGAATACGGCGACGAACGCGACCGCGAGCAGCAGCGTCGGGACGCCGACGAAGGTGAGCGGGTCCGTGGCGCTGGCGCCGTAGAGGAGTCCGCGCACCAGGCGCGCGGCGCCGAGGGCGCCGGCGAGGCCGAGCGCCGTGCCGAGGGCGGCCAGGCGCAGCCCCTGGCGGAGCACCATCCCCATGACCTGCGCGCGCGCCGCGCCGAGCGCGACGCGGATGCCGATCTCGCGCGTGCGCTGCGCGACCGAGTACGCCATGACGCCGTAGATCCCGACCGCGGCGAGCACGAGCCCCAGGAGCCCGAAGGCGCCGAGGAACGCGCCGCCCAGGCGCGCCGGCAGGAGCGCGATGCCGAGGTGGTCGTTCATCGTGCGCACGTCGTAGAGCGGCAGCGTCGCGTCGAGGCCGGCGACGGCGGCGCGGATCTGCGGGGCGAGCGCGGTCGGGTCGCCGGCGGTGCGGACGTGGAGCGTCATCTCCTGGTTGAAGTCCTGGGCGTGCGGCAGGTACATGAACTCCAGCGGCTGCTCCCCCAGCGTGCGGTACTTGCCCGTGCGCACCACGCCGACCACCTCGCGCATCCGCCCCCCCGTCTCGATCCGCTTGCCGAGCGCGCTCTCCCCGGGCCAGAATCGCTCGGCGAGGCGCTCGTTGACCACGATCGCGCCCGCGGCGGCCGAGTCGTCGCGCTCGGAGAAGTCGCGGCCGCGGAGGACCGGGATGCCCATGGCCGCGAAGTAGCCGGGCGTCACGATCGCGAAGTCGAGGCTCGTCCTTTCGTTAGGCGCGGCCACGTGGCCGGGGACCGAGATGCCGCGCTGCTGGCTCCCCAGACTCAGCGGCACCGCGTCCGCCAGCGCCGCCGCGCGCACGCCGGGGAGGGCGCGCACGCGCTCCAGCAGGGCGCGGTAGAATGCCCGCGTGCGCGCGCGGTCGTAGCCCTGGAGCCCCGGGTCCATCGACGCGAGGAGCAGGTTCTCGCCGGCGAAGCCCTTGTCGAGCGCCGTCGCCGTGCGCAGGCTGCGCAGGAAGAGCCCCGAGCACACGAGCAGCAGCAGCGACAGCGCCATCTGCGCCACGACCAGCCCGCTGCTCGCGCGGGACGTCCCGGCGGCGGCCGACGACTCTCCCTTGAGCGCGGGCACCAGCTCCGGGCGGGACGCCTGGAGCGCGGGGACGAGCCCGAACAGCACCCCGGTGGCGAGCGACGCCCCGAGCGTGAACGCCAGCACCGGCGCGCTGAGGCGCAGGTCGAAGTTCATCGGGATGTCGATCGGCAGCTGGATGCCGTTGGCCAGCCGCACCACCGCGTACGCCAGCGCGAGTCCGACCGCGCCGGCGACGGCCGAGAAGAGCAGGCTCTCGACCAGGAGCTGCCGCACGAGCTGCGCGCGCCGGGCGCCCAGACTCAGGCGCACCGCCATCTCGCGCCGACGGTCGCGCGCGCGGGCGAGGAACAGGTTCGCCACGTTGACGCAGGCGATGAGCAGCAGCATCCCGACGACCGCCATCATCACCGCCGTGAGTCCGACCTGCGCGCCCTTGAACGACGGATGGAGCCCGGCCTCGTTCTGCGGCACGAGCGCGACGCCGGTGTTCTTGTACTCGCCCGGATACTGCTCGGTGAGCCGGGCGAGGATGGCGCGCATCGCCTCCCGCGCCTGGGCCACGGTCACGCCCGGGCGAAGGCGGGCCAGCACGTTCATCGAGTTCTCGCCGCGCGACGCGATCCGGTCGACCCCCGGCATCAGCTCGTGCTGCATCATGACCGGCGCCCAGAGCTCCGGCGCGACCGCGGGGAGCGGGCCCTTGAAGTCCGCCGGCGCCACGCCGACGATCGTCCACTGGCGGCCGTCGAGCGTCACGGTGCGGCCGACAATCGACGGGTCGCCGCCGAAGCGGCGCAGCCACGAGGCGTGGCTGATGACGATCACCGGATGGCCGCCGACGCCCACGTCCTCCTCCGGCAGGAAGGTCCGCCCGCGCTCCGCGTTCACGCCGAGCACCGAGAAGAAGTTGGCCGAGACGATCTGGCCGACGATGCGCTCGTTGCGGCCGTCGGCGCTGAAGTTGACGGGGACGAAGTTCCAGACCACCACGCCGCTGAACACGCTGGAGCCGCGCTCGCGGACGTCCAGGTAGTGCGGGATCGAGCTGGCGCCGTACGCGACGTCGCCCGACCAGCTGCGGTAGAGCTGCACCAGCCGCTCGGGCTCGCGGACCCCGGGCAGGGGGCGCAGCAGCAGCGCGTCGACGGCGCTGAAGACCGCCGTGTTGAGGCCGATGCCGAGCGCCAGCGTGACGACGGCGACGGCGGTGAAGAGCGGGCTCTTGGCGAGCATCCGGATCGCGTACCGCACGTCCTGCCGCAGCATCCCCATGGGATCCTCCGCGTCTAGCGTGAGTGGTGATGGGGGGGTCGTGGGCGGCCGTACGCCCGGGCGCACGGGATGGGTTCAGTACGGGAGACTCGACCTGCCACGGATCAGGCAACCACATGATTGGCCGTGGAGCAACACTGATGCACACGGATCTCTCCGCGCGCAATTCCGGGTTCCTCGCCCCTGGGCAGCGGGGAGCTGGAATGCTGACGGGACAGATCCACGTTCATCCGCGTCGATCCGTGGCCGCTCCTCCTCTGGCGCACCGCTCCAGAAGCGCGAGCCGCTCGGCTGGGTCGCCGGGGAGCGGGTCGACGACGCGGGGGACGCCGCCCGCGACCGAGATGGCGCGCGCGGCGAGCGGGACGAAGGGCTCGATCTCGTGCGTGGCGATGACGACCGTGCGGCCGTCGGACGCGAGCGTGCGCACCCAGGTCAGGATCAGGTCGCGCACCGCGCGGTCCATCGTCTCCAGCGGCTCGTCGAGCAGCACCGTGCGGATGTCCCCCACGAGTGCGGCCGCGAGCAGGGCGCGGCGGCGCTGGCCCATCGACAGCTCGCGCACCGACCGGTACGCCACCTCCTCCAGCCCGACGCGGCGGAGCGCCGCCTCGGTCGCCGCAGCCGGCTCGCCACGCAGGCGGCCGACGAGGGCCACCACCTCCTCGACGGTGGCGTACGGGGTGAGGTCCGGGTGCTCGGGCACGTACGCCAGGCGGCGGCGCGCGGCCGCCTCGTCGCGCCAGAGGTCGGCGCCGTCCACCGTCACGGTCCCGGCGTCCGGGCGCTCGACCCCGGCGGCCACGCGCAGCAGCGTGCTCTTGCCGGCCCCGTTAGGCCCGAGCAGCAGCGTGAGCCCCGGACCGATGTCGAGCGACGGGCAGTCGAGCGCCGGCGGCAGGGCGCGTCCGGCGCGGCCGGCCACGTAGGCGAAGCGGACGCCGCGGAGAGAGATCACCGCGCGCCCCACGACAGCGGGTCGCCGGCGGAGTCGTGGTGCAGCTCGCCCCACGCGCTCACGCGCCGGCGCCGCTCGCGCCGGGCGCCGTGCAGCACCGAGAGCGGCGCCAGCGCCAGCGCCGCGGCAGCCAGCCAGGGCCACCACGCGACGGCCAGCGCGGCGGGGACGCCGAGCACCAGCGCCTCGCCGGACGCGCCGGTGACGCGCCCGTGCGCCCGCCGAATCGCGCTCGCCGCCAGCGCGCCGAAGAGGGGGAGCGCGGCCATCGCGAGCAGCGCCCCGCGCCAGTCGAGCACCGCCGACGCGGCCGCGAGCGCCGGCAGCGCGGGGAGCGCGAGCGCCGCCGCATCCACCGCCACGCGCTGCACCGAGCTCTGCGCGAGCGACCGCTCCCAGGCCCAGACGGGCCGACTCACCACGAGCACGTTGGCCAGCACCCCGACGGCGAACGCCGCCGCCAGCAGCGCGCCCCATCGCGCCGCGAACGCCGCCTCGTCCGGCGTGAGGCGATTGTTCGTCCGCCAGAAGTAGCTCGCCGCGATCGGCAGCGCCGCCACCGGGAGCACGCCCAGCACGCGCCAGCGCATGGCGCGGTAGGCGATCCGCAGCGGCAGCAGCCGTCGGGCGTCCCGGAGCGCGTGCGCCTGACGAGGCGGCGCCGACGCCAGCGCGCCGGCCACGCGGTCGTGGAGCGCGAGCAGGGCGAGCGCCGCCGCCAGCGCGAGCCACCCGCCGAGCGCGGCGAGGTACGCGGCGGCGAGCGGCAGCGCCGCCGCCGGCGGGTGGCGGCGCGCCGGGGCCGCGGCGGCCGCGACGCCCAGCATCATCGCGGGCAGCGCCAGCAGCTTGGACGCCGAGAGCGCGGCATCGTACACCGTCGCCGTCAGCAGCGCGCACAGGACGGCCACCGCGAGCGCCGGCGCCTGCGGCACCAGCAGCGCCAGCGTCACCGCCCGTCGATGCGTGACGCCGTCCGCCGGTAGGCTTCGCATCCACCCGCCCAGCCGCAGCACGAGCTTGGGCACGGCCTGCGTCGCCAGGCCGAGCATCACCAGCCCGAGCAGGACCCGCGCGCCGCTCCCCTCCCCCGCCGCGGCGACGCCGAGCGAGAAGCGCCAGAGCACGTACAGCGGGTCCGGCGACATCCCCGCGACGAACACGACGATGCTGAAGCCGAGCGCCGCGTTGCGCAGCGCCGCCCGCGCGCCGGCCGCGGCGTGGAAGCGGAAGAGTGCGAGGAGCAAGTACGAGATGCGAAAAGGAAGTGGAGCGAAGCTTCCAAGTTAGTTTGATGTATTTCGTATTTCGCACTTCGTATCTCGTACCTTCCACCATGCCTGCCTACGAGATCGCTCCCTGCCCCGTGTGCGGCGCCAAGGACGGCCGGCAGATCGCGGGGGAGGAGGAGATCCGCGCCGAGGTGGAGGCGCTGTGGGAGTTCCACGGGGCGCGGCTGCGGCCGGAGACGCCGCCCGCGCACCTGGCGGACCGGGTCGCGTTCTCGCAGCGGCCGCCCCTGCGCGTGGTGCAGTGCACGGAGTGCGGCCTCGTCTACCGCAACCCGCGGGAGCGCGCGTTCGAGCTGCGCGACATCTACGCCGGCGAGGCACCGGACGAGCGGGTCCTCGGCGCGCTCTTCGAGACCCAGCGCGGCGCGTACGCGGCGCAGGCACGCCGGCTGACCGAGAGCGCCGGCGGCAAGCTCGGGCGCGGGCTGGAGGTCGGGAGCTACGTCGGCGGGTTCCTCACCGCGGCGGCGGAGCTCGGGTGGCGGTTCGAGGGGGTGGACCTGAATCCGACGGCGAACGCCTTCGCCCGCGCGCGCGGCCTGCGCGTGACCGACGGCGACCTCGACTCGTACGACGGCGCGCCCGGCTTCGACGCGGTGGCGATCTGGAACTGCTTCGACCAGCTCGCCGAGCCGCGCGCCGCCGCGCGGCGCGCGCGCGAGCTGCTCCGCGACGGCGGGCTGCTGGCCGTTCGGGTGCCCAACGGCGCGTTCTACGCCGCGGTCCGCCGCCAGCTCGACGGCCCCGGCGCTCCCCTCGCGCGCGCGCTGCTGGCGCACAACAACCTGCTCACCTTCCCCTACCGCCACGGCTTCACCCCGGCGGCACTCGCCCGCCTGCTCGGGGAGACCGGCTTCTCGGTCGAGCGCCTGTTCGGCGACACGCTCGTTCCCATCGCCGACGAGTGGACGCAGCCCTGGGCGGCGTGGGAGGAGCGCGTGGTGAAGGGCGCACTGCGCGAGATCGCCCGCGACGAGGCCGACGCGGCGCCGTGGCTGGAGATGTACGCGAAAGCGGCGTGACGGCGGTACGGGAATCTCGTCTCCCCCGTCCGGCTTCCCGTCCCCGCCAGCACCCCCTCGTCCCAGCGGCGTTGCCCGGAGGCCGACCGCGGGCAGTATTCGACGTCGAACCGATACGGGGGCGACGAGCGATGTGGGCACGAGTCGATAGGCGGTGGAGGCGCGCGCTGGTGGCGACCGCGCTGTACTCGCTGTACGCGGCGGGCGCGCTCGGGTGCAAGAAGGAAGGCGGCCCGACGGCGCCGCCGACCGACCGCGTGCGGGTGCTGTTCATTGGGAACAGCCTGACGAGCGCCAACGACCTGCCCGGCATCCTGGACGCGCTCGCCGACTCGGCCGGGGTGAAGCCGCTGGAGGTGGTGAACATCTCCATGGACAACACCGCGCTGAGCGACCACTACCTGTTCCTGTCGGCGCGGTCGGTGATCCAGCAGGGGGGCTGGAACTACGTGGTGCTCCAGCAGGGGCCCTCGTCGAGGCCGGCGAACCGCGACAGCCTGCGGATGTTCGCGGAGCGGTTCGCGACGGACATCCGGCGGGTGGGGGCGAGGCCGGCGCTGTACATGGTGTGGCCGGCCGCCGAAAACGCCGCGGACTACGACCGGGCGGTCGAGTCGTACACGCTGGCGGCCGACGACGTGGACGGTCTGCTCTTCCCCGGCGGCGAGCTGCTGCGCGCCGCGCTCGCGCGCGACGCCACGCTGCCCCTGCTCTCGTCCGACGGCTACCACCCCTCGCCGATGGGCTCCTACCTCGTCGCCCTCTCGATGTTCGGCATCCTGTACGACCGCTCTCCGGTGGGGCTGCCGCCGCGCGTCGTCACGCGCCAGAACGTCTCGGTGACGATCTCGACGCCGACCGCGACGCTCCTCCAGGAGGTCGCGGCCGACGGGAACGAGAGGTTCGGACGGAGATGAGAGAACGGCAGCGGCGGGGCGAGCAGGGCGTCCTCGCGCGTGGCGACGAGGCGCTCCACGGGCGGCACTAACTCGGACTCGGGCATCGAGAAGAAGCCGCGCCCGAACCAGCTCCACGACTCGCCGCCCACAACGCCCTGCCACACGTCGTCCGAGCAGGTGCCGAGGTAGACGACGCCGGTAGTGGGCCAGCTCGAGGCAACAGCAACGGCAACGGCAAGGGCAACGGCATTTTGACAGGATGGACAGGATGGTGAACAGGATGCAGGGCCCCGGGAAGCTTCCCGAGCGGCCCTCATCCGGTTCACCATCCTGTCCATCCTGTCAAAATGCAGTTGCCCTTGCCGTTGCCGTTGCTGTTGCCTCGAGCTGGCCCACTACCGACGTC
>DATFPD010000605.1:0-4037 GCA_035265005.1 Gemmatimonadaceae bacterium
GCGCGCGGCGGGGCGCGGGCGGAGGATGCGGACGCGTCGCTCAGTCCGCCAGCCGGGGGGCCCCCCCCCCGGGTTCAAGATGCGGCCGAACCGCCGAATCTGCGCAATCGTTCGGTTGCCGCGCGGACCGATTCGTCGCCCGACGCGTCCCCGCCGCGCCCCGCCCTCGGCGCGCACTTCTGGGCGTTCCTCGGCGTGGTCCTGCTGTTCACGCTCGGCAACTCCACCGACGCGTTCCTCATCCTGCGCGCGAACCAGCTCGGCATTCCGGTGGCGCTGGTGCCGATTCTCTGGGCGATGCTGCACGTCGTGAAGTCCGCGTCCAGCACGCCCGGCGGCGCGCTCTCCGACCGGCTGGGGCGCAAGCCGCTGATCGTGGCCGGGTGGCTGCTCTACGCCTCCGTGTACTTCGCCTTCGCCCGGGCCAGCGAGGCGTGGCAGGGGTGGGCGCTGTTCGCGATCTACGGCGTCTACTTCGGGCTCGTGGAGGGGACCGAGAAGGCCCTCGTCGCCGACGTCGCGCCGGCCGCGCGGCGGGGCACGGCGTTCGGCTGGTACAACCTGGCGGTCGGGCTCGGCGCGCTGCCGGCGTCGCTCCTCTTTGGGGCGGTGTGGGACCGCCTCGGCCCGGCGGCGGCCTTCCAGATGGGAGCGGCGCTCGCGCTGGCGGCCGCGCTCGGCATGGCGTTCGTCGCTCCCGCGGGCGGACGCGACTCCGGCCTTTTTCCTGTTTCCCCGGGGCGCGCCAAACAGTCTGGATAGGAGCAGGGAGCCCGGTGCCGGGCGTCCCGTCATCCAGCCTCGTCCGTACCCATCGCCGATGTCCGTAGCCGCCCTCTGCCCGTCCTGCGCCGCGCCGGTGAGCGCCAGCGCGATCTCCTGCGCGTTCTGCGACGTCGAGATCCGCGCCCTGCCGGGCGCCGTCGCGGCGCTGGCCGCCACGACGACGCGCCGCCCGAGCGCCGAGACGCCCGTCGCGGGCGCCGTGCGCCGCCTGGCGATGCGCGGGCTGACGCGGCTCCTGAAGGTCGCGCTCGTGCTCGTGGCGCTGGCCGGCGCCGCGCTGGTCGGCTTCGTCATGCTGCTGACGAAGGACCTGCGGCGCATCTCCGAGGACGTCGTTCGGCGGACGGAAGCGCAGCTCGCCGCTCGCCGCGCCGAGGCGGCGTGGCCGGCGGTCGAGGCGCTGATGGTGCGCTCGGCGCGCTTTCCCGGAAGCGCGCCGGTTGCGGCCGCACCGGACACGGGCGCGGCCCGTCTGCTCGCGACCGCGTCGGTGAGCCTCAACCGGCTGCACACCGCGCCGTGGGCCATCGACACGGCGGTGCTCGCGCGGCTCGGCGCCAACCAGCCGACCTCGCGCGGGAACGCGCCGCGCATGGCGATCAAGCTGCTCCCCGGGACGCTGCCGGACAGCGTGCGGGTCGCGCTGGCGCGGGACACGCTCTCGCCGTGGCTCGCGACCTGGCGGCGCGCCGCGCGCTCGGCGCCCTTCGCGCCGCTCTGGATGTACGAGCCCGGCCTTCCGGGCGTTACCGACCCGTACTCGCTCACGCTCCCGAGCTTCGCCGCGATCAAGGGCCTGTCGTGGCGCAACGCGTCGTCAGGCGTCCTGGCGCTCGCGAAGGGCGATACCGCGACCGCCGTGCGGCGCCTGCGGGAGAACATCGCCGTCGGGCTGCAGCTCGCCCGCGAGCCGATGACGATGCACCACATGATCGGCCGCGCCATCGTGCGCGACGGCGCGTTCATGCTGGCCGAGGTGGGCCGCGTGGCCGGCGATTCGGCGCTGGTGCGCGAGGGCACGCGGCTCGACACCACCGCCCGCTACGACATGGTGCCGGCGCAGCAGTCGCCGCTCGGGTGGGGGGCGATGGCCGCCGACCCGGCGAGCCCCGCGGCGCTGCGCTTCCTGCACGACGGCGCGCTCGCCCCGGCGCAGCGCGCGGCCGTGGCGCAGGGCATCGTGCTCGGCGGCTGTCAGCGCACGCGCGAGGTGCTGTTCGGCTTCGACGCGCGGCGCGCGGACGCCACCGAGCGCGAGGTCGCGCGGCTGGGCGCGGACGCGGCGGGCGTCGCGCGGATGTCCGAACTCTGGCTGCGCGGCGCCCGCTCCTGGACGAGCGACGTGGCGGCCGCGACCGCCAACCTGCGCGACCGCGACCGCGCGCGGCCGCCACTCCTCCGCGCCCTCGAGCGCGCGGGGCTCGACGGCGTGGCCGCGCGCCTGACGATCTGCGGCCACCTCGTCAGGGCGCTGCGCTAGGCGGCGGCGCTCAGCAGCAGCGGCTCCCCGGGCGCGCGTAGCGCTCGTCCAGCCGACGGCGCACGAACTCGTCCTCGCTGAGCAGCGCGCACCCCGGGTGGCGCGCGCGCATGTGGGCGACGTAGCAGTCGTAGTCGGGGACGCCGGCGACCGCGCGCAGTATCCGCGCGAGGGTGCGCATCGCTCGCGAGGCGCGCAGGGCGAGGCGGGGCACGGTCAGTCTCCCGCCACAGGCTGGATGGTCGCGCGCGCGGTGAACGGCACCTCGGTCGAGACCGCGGGCTTGCGGCCGCGCAGCACCTGCAGCCACTCGCGCGCCGAGTCGGCCAGGATGACGAGGACCGACACGAGGAAGAAGGCCGCCACCGCGGCGTCCAGGCGGTCGTTGAACGCCATCCGCGCCACGTCGGCGGCGCTCTTCGCGCCCGGCGGGAGGCGGCCGGCGGCGGCGCCCTCGGTGAGCGCGCGGGCGTGGGCGAGGAAGCCGAGCCGCGGGTCGTCCGAGAAGATCTTCATCAGCCCCGCCGTCGTCGTGACCGTCACCAGCCAGGCCAGCGGGAGCATCGTCACCCAGGCGTAGCGCGCCTTTCCCATCTTCACGATCACCGTGGTGCCGACGCAGAGCGCGACCGCGGCCAGGAGCTGGTTGGCGATGCCGAACAGCGGCCACAGCGAGTTGATCCCGCCTAACGGATCGGTGACTCCGGCGTAGAGGAAGTAGCCCCACATCGCCACGAAGACCGCGCTCGACAGCACGACTGCCGGGTACCACGACACCCGCCCCAGCGGCGCCCAGACGTTGCGGCCGAGGTCCTGGAGCATGAACCGGCCGACGCGCGTGCCGGCGTCGAGCGTCGTCAGGATGAACAGCGCCTCGAACATGATGGCGAAGTGGTACCAGAGCGCCATCGCGCCGCTGCCGCCGAGCGCCCGCGAGAAGATGTTCGCCATCCCCACCGCCAGGCTCGGCGCGCCGCCGGTGCGCGAGAGCAGCGACTGCTCGCCGACCTCGCGCGCCAGCCGCTCCATGTCGCCGGGGTTCAGCGTGAAGCCCCACTGCCGCACCGCCTCGGCCGCGCTCGCCGCCGTGGTTCCGATCGCGCCCGGCGGCGAGTTGATGGCGAAGTAGACGCCGGGCGTCAGCACGCACGCCGCGATCAGGGCCATGATCGCGACGAATGACTCCATCAGCATCCCGCCGTAGCCCACCGGGCGCGCGTCCGGCTCGCGCTCGAGCAGCTTGGGCGTCGTGCCTGACGCGATGAGGGCGTGGAAGCCGGAGATCGCGCCGCAGGCGATCGTGATGAAGGCGAACGGGAAGAGCTTGCCGGCGAAGACCGGCCCCGTGCCGTCCACGAAGCGCGTCGTCGCCGGCATCTGGAGCGGCGGCAGCACCACCAGGATCCCGGCCGCCAGCGCGATCACGACGCCGAGCTTGACGAACGCGCTCAGGTAGTCGCGCGGCGCGAGCAGGAGCCAGACCGGGAGCACGGACGCGGCGAACCCGTAGACCATCACCAGCCACGCCAGCGTGGTCCCGCTCAGCGTGAACGCCGGGGCGAGCGCGGGACTCTCCGCCACCCAGCGACCGGCGTAGAGCGCCAGCACCAGCCCCACCGCGCCGATGGCGCTCGCCTCCAGCACGCGGTGCGGGCGGATCCAGCGCAGGTAGACGCCCATCAGCATCGCGATCGGCACAGTCAGTCCGATCGTCACGGTGCCCCAGGGACTCGCCCGCAGGGTGTTGACGACGACGAGCGCGAGGACCGAG
>DATFPD010000606.1:0-10398 GCA_035265005.1 Gemmatimonadaceae bacterium
GAGCGCGCCCTGCCAGAGCGCGGCGCGGTCGGCGTCCTGCCCCAGCGCCACCGCGTCGTGCACGCCGGAGATGCGGCGGAACATCGCCGCCGCCGCCGCGTCGTCGAGCGAGGCGCAGGCGGCCGGGAGCCCCGCCGCCACGCGCGCCACGAGGCCGCCCACCAGCCGCCCCACCGCCTCCAGGTCGGTGCCGCGCACGTCGCCGTAGCGCAGCACGCTGGCCAGCGGGGGCAGCGCGTCGCAGAGGTGGGCGACGTCGGTGGCGACGGCGGCCATCGCGTCGAGCCGAGCCAGCAGGTGCGCGGTCGCCTCGGGCAGGTCGGCGAGCAGGATGCGGTCGAGCAGCACGCACAGCGCCGGCAGATCCTGCGCCTCGTCGGCCGAGGCCCGGGCGCGGCCGGCGGCCGCGTCGGGCACCGTGTTCCCCCACGGCGCGGCCTCGATCACCCGCAGCGCGAACTCCGGCTGCCACTGGAGCCGCCAGACCTCCTTGAACGTCCCCTTGCCGCGCGCCCGCTCGCCGGCGCCCCACGGCACGCCGAGCACGTTGAGCCGGTGCAGCAGCAGGCTCCGGTCGAGGTCGAGCGGCTTCCGCAGGTCCAGCTCCAGCACCCGCTGCCCCGCCTCGGGCGGCAGCCGCAGCCGCTTCTGCTCGCGTGCCAGCGCGGCCTGGAGCGGCACCACCGGCGCGTCCTCCGGCACCTCCCCCAGCAGCTCGCCGACGATCAGCTTGTCGCGCACCAGCGCCAGCGCGGTCGCGTCCCCGCCTAACAGCACGCTCCGCGTCGCCTCGGTCAGCTCGTCCAGCCCCGGCATCGCGCGCCCGCGCAGCGCCGCCAGCGCCTCGGCCAGCCGCACCGACTCGATCACGCTCGCCGGCGACGCGTCGAGGTCCTTCTCGCGCAGCAGCCGGGCGACGCGCGCCAGCCACGTGATCGCGACCTCGGAGCCGCGGTCGTGCCCCACGTCCCACAGGTGGCGGTACCACCCCGGGGACGCGACGCCGGCGCCGTAGCCGCTCTCGCGGCAGAGCCGCCCGTGCGACCACGGCACCCACGTCGCCTGCACCTTCGCCTTCGGCAGTCCGGCCAGCAGCTCGGTGTCGCGCGCCTTCGTCTCGCGCGACCGCACGCCCTCCTCGGCGAGCGCCGGCGCGTGCCACGCCCCGCAGACGACGGCGACCCGCTCGTGCCCGTCGCGCAGCGCGCGGCGGATCGTCTGCCGCATCCACGCCTCGCGCCGCGCCTCGTAGCGGTCCCCCTCATCCCCGCCGTCATCGCCCGCCGCGCCGGCGTTCGGGTCCGCGGCCTCCGCGTCCGCCGCCGCGTCCGCCGCCGCGTCCGCCTCGCGCAGCGCGGTCATCACCTCGAGCACGGCGTCGAACACGCCGGCGGCGTCGCGCCGCTCCTCCACCATGTGGTCCCACCACCGCTCGCCCTCGGCGTAGCCCGCGGCCTCGGCGATCGCCTGGAGGGGGTCCGAACGAATGGGACGCGGGAGGGGGGATGGGGGATGAACAGCTTCGGGCGGCGTTGCTTGCGAGGGCTGTTCATCCCCCATCCCCCCTCCCCCTTCCCTCTGTCTCTCCGCCTCCAGCGCCAGCCCCAGCTGGTGCGCCATCGGCAGGTCCATGAACCGCACTGGGACGCCGGCGGCGAGCGCGTGGCGGATCGCCACCCACTCGGGGGAGAACTCGGCGAACGGGTAGTACGCCGCGCGCCGCGGCTCGTCAGGCGCGTAGACGAGCAGCGCCACCGGCGGCCGCATCCCCTCGTGCGCCGCCAGCGCCAGCGCCTCGTCGGCGTCCGGCGGCCCCTCGACCAGCACCACGTCCGGCCGCAGCGCCTCGAGCGCCTGCCGCAGGCTGCGCGCCGAGCCGGGGCCGTGGTGGCGGACGCCGAAGACGTGGACGGTCATAGGGGGGCAGTGCGAGGTGCGAGGTGCGAGATGCGAGAGGTACTGCCTCGGGAGGCTCTGGCCTCCCGAGGCAGTACCTCTCGCATCTCGCACCTCGCACCTCGCACCACTAGAGGATGCTCCGACACGCGCGATAGAGATCTTTCCACCCGTCCCGCTCCTTCACCACCGTCTCCAGGTACTCGCGCCAGACGATCTCGTCCTGCACCGGGTCCTTGATCACGGCGCCGACGATGCCCGAGGCGACGTCGGCGGCGCGGAGGCGGCCGTCGCCGAAGTGGGCGGCCAGGGCGAGGCCGGAGTTCACGACCGAGATCGCCTCGGCGGTGCTCATCGTGCCGCTCGGCTGCTTCAGCTTCGTGCGGCCGTCGGCCGTCTTCCCGTCGCGCAGCTCGCGGAAGATAGTGACGATGCGGCGGATCTCCTCCAGCGCCGGCGGCTCGGCCGGGATCTCGAGCGCGCGCCCCAGCGCCTCGACGCGCCGCCTGACGATGTCCGCCTCGGCCTCGGCGGTCTCCGGCACCGGGAGCACGACCGTGTTGAAGCGCCGCTTGAGCGCGCTCGACAGCTCGTTGACCCCGCGGTCGCGGTTGTTCGCCGTGGCGATGACCGTGAACCCCTTCCGCGCCTGCACCTCGGTCCCGAGCTCGGGGACGGGTAGCGACTTCTCGGAGAGGATCGTGATCAGCGCGTCCTGCACGTCCGACGGGACGCGCGTCAGCTCCTCGACCCGCGCCACCTTGCCGTCCTGCATCGCCCGCATGACCGGGCTCGGCACGAGCGCCGCCGGCGACGGCCCCTCGGCCAGCAGCCGGGCGTAGTTCCACCCGTAGCGGATCGCCTCCTCGGGCGTCCCCGCCGTCCCCTGCACCAGCAGCGTCGAGTCGCCGGAGACGGCCGCCGCCAGATGCTCGGAGACCCACGTCTTCGCCGTCCCCGGCACGCCGAGCAGGAGCAGCGCCCGGTCGGTGCAGAGCGTCGCCACGGCGGTCTCGATCACCCGCCGGTCGCCGATGTACTTGGGTGTCACCTCGAAGCCGTTAGGCAGCCGCCCGCCCAGCAGGTAGGTCGCCACGGCCTGCGGCGACATCCGCCAGCTCGGGGGCCGCGCCCGGTCGTCGGCGCGCGCGAGCTCGTCCAGCTCGTGCGCGAACTGCTGCTCGGCGTGCTCGCGGAGCACGGCGGTCGTCGTCATCGGCAAGACTCCGTTACCAGGGCGTGAAAGGGCGGCTGTACCTGGACGCTGCCAGGACGTATCCGTGTTCATCCGCGTACAGCCGTTCAGACGTCGAACGCCTTCGCCATCTCGCGGCGGAACTGCAGCAGCGCGATCATGCGCTCCACCGGCCGCGTCCAGTGCACGCCCTTGTCGCCCGAGTCGGGCGCGGGCCAGCCGGCGGCGGCCTCGTCGGCGAGCGCGGGGGGCATGCGGAGCGCGTACTGCGGGAGCTCGCTGCGGAGCCCCCAGGCGGTCGCGCTCGTGCTCTCGACCACCAGCGGGCGGGCGTAGGCCAGCACGTCGCGCGTGAAGCCGGCACTCCACTCGTGCCGGCAGCCGGCGAGCAGCCGCGGCACCACGGCCAGCGCGTCGCTGCCGTCGCGGCCGTGGTGCCGGCGCATCGCGTGCGCGACCGCCAGCTCGCGCCGATCCGGCGGCAGCACCTCCGCCAGCTCCTCCGGCGCCGGGCAAATCGCGCTCGACACGTCCTGCCGCGACGGCTGCCCGAACGGCTCGGCGTCGAGCAGCTCCCCGGCCCACGCGGCGTCGCGGTGGCGCACCGCGGCGCGCGCCCAGGCGCTGAGCAGGAGGTCGCGCCACTCGGTGCGGCCGGCCGCGCGAAGCATCAGGTCGGGGCTCGTCTTCCACCGCTCCGTCCAGACGCGCGGCGGGACGGCGGCCACCATCTGCGCCAGCCACCACGCGCGCTCCCCCGACCCGCCCGGCGGCTTGGCCACCACGCCGTCGCGCTCCATCGCCGCGTCGCACGCGCCAGGCAGCTCGGCGTGGAGCCTGTCCGGGCGCAGCAGCCCGCTCGGCGTCCACGTGAGGAGCGGGCCGAGGCGGTCGAGCATGCGGGAGACGAGACGCGAGCCCGGGAGCCGCGCCAGCAGCTCGGCGGCGGCGCGGCGGACTTCCTTGCGCCGGTCGTCGAGCGCGTCCTCCAGGAACGGCTCGTCGGCGTCGCCCAGCCCGTCGCCGAGCTGCTCGAGCAGGGCGGCGCGCTCCTTCGGCGGCTCCTGCGCCCACGACGAGGCGAGCATCGCGCGCGCGCGGGCGACGGCGGCCGCGTCCCCGCGCCGCAGCCGCCCGAGCAGCGCGGTGCGCTGGTCGAGCGTGCCGGTCTCCCAGAGCGCGGTGTCCGCCGCCTCGCCGCCGCCCGCCGGGGCGACGACCGCGGCCGCGGCGTAGCCCCACTCCGGGTTCTGCGCCGCGAGCCAGCGCCCGCGCGCGCCGAGCACCGGCGGCACGAGCGCCCGCAGCTCGTCGGAGCGGAGCCCCGCGTTGAGCACCGCCGGCAGCGCCAGCGCCGGGACGCGCCAGCCGCGCGACGCGACGAGCCGCAGCCACTCCGGCAGCAGCTCCGACGCCTCCTCGAGATGGATTCTCGCCAGGCAGCGGTCGGCCGCGTCCGGGATCACCGGGAGGTCGTCGGCGTCCGCCGGCGCGGCGGCCGGCGGCGCGGCGGCCGGCGGCTCGGCCGGCGTTAGGCCCGGCGCGGGAAGCCGGCCGGCGCGGACGTAGAGCGACAGCGCCGCCGCCGCGTCGAGCAGCGCGCCCTCGGGGTCGGCCGGGGCGTCGCCGCCGCGGCGGGCGCGCGCCGCCGAGAGCGCCTCGGCCAGCGCGGGGGGCGCCGAGCCGTCGGCCGCCGCGGCGGCGAGCAGGCGCGGGGCGCGCTCGGTGCCGACGAGCGCCGCCTGCACCACCGCCTCCCAGAGCTCGGCCGGGCTCCGCGCCGCGCCGTTCGCGCTCACCGGAAGTTCCGCATGAGGAAGAGCGAGGCGTGCCCCGCGGGCGGCGCGGCCACGCTCAGCGGGAGCAGCCGCTCGCCGTCCCACTCGCCGAACGCCCACACCGGACGGCCGCCGCTCACCGCCAGCAGATGCCACGGCTCGTAGTAGTGGTGCGGCACCGGCGGCACGAGCGGCAGCTCGAGGCCGCGCACGTCGCGCAGCGCCATCGCGCCGTCGGCGTGGCGCACCGGCACCACGTCCCGCAGGGCGAGCGGGAAGCGCTCGGTCCACGGGTTGGCGGCGATCGCGGCCGCGTAGGCGGCGGTGGCCGCCGCGCCGTCGGCGTGCCCGGGGAAGTCGGTCGCCGCGTGCGCGGGGCCGAGCAGCTCGCGCACGACCGCGCGCTGCGGGTGCGCGCCGGGGTAGAAGACGAGCTCCGCGTCCACCTCGGTGCGCAGCCGCGGCGCCTCGGCGAACTGCTGCCCGTGCCCCTGCCCGCCGAACGCGAACTGGAGGAGGAGCGCCGAGCGCCCGGTCTCGCGGCCGGCGAGCCAGGTGCGGCGGACCCAGAGGTTCTGCTGGTGCTCGTCCTCCTCGACGATCTGCCCCAGCGTCACCCAGCGGTCGCGCACGGCGGGCGCGGTGGCGAGCAGCTCATCCTCGGCGCGCGCCCAGCCGAGCGCCGCGCGCGCGTCCGCCTGCGTCTCCGGCGGCAGCGTGGCGAAGTGGGCGACCCCCTCGGCGAGGAGGTGGAGCGCCGCCGCGCGCTCGAGCATCCGCGCCGGCCACCCCGCGCCGCCGCCGTTCGGGGCCGCGGCCGCGGCGCGCCCCGCCGCGGCCGCCTCGGCGCGCGCCGAGCCTAACGTGCGGACCAGCCGCGCCGCGCCGGGCGCCTGCGCGTCCACCAGCCGCGCGGCGGGCTGCTCGAAGAACCGCGGCGGCTGCGCCCCGGCGGCCGCGGTCCCGCCGCGGACCAGGTCGCGCAGCCAGAGCGAGAGGTCGCGCATCCCGGCGGCCACCTTCGCCTCGCGCGCCGCCACGGCGCTCGGAGAGGAGGCGGCGGCGGGGCGCGCCTTCTTTGCGCCGTTGCCGCCGCCGGTCTCGTCGTCCCTGGTCTCGGCCTTCGCCGCCCGCTGCGCAGCGCGCTTGTCGCGCTCGGCGAGCCACTCGGCCACCCACGCCGGCGGCTCAGCGCGCTCGGCGAAGGCGGACGGGGCGTTGGCGAACAGCAGGAGCAGCCCGAGCGAGTGCTTGCACGGCAGCTTCCGACTGGGGCACGAGCACTGGAACCCCGGCCCGGAGAGGTCGGCGCGCGTCTGGTACGGGTCCTTGCCGCTCCCCTGGCACTCCCCCCAGATGCACCGCCCGTCGGCCGTCCGCCCGAGGTTCCCCCACTTCCGCGCGCTCGCCAGCGCCGACCCCGCCTTGGCCGACGCGGCGTCGGGGGCGAGGGCGAGGACCTGGTCGGGGGAGAAGGACGTCATGGGGTCAGTGCGAACTGCGAGGTGCGAGGTGCGAGTAGTGCGTCGGGAAGCGCATTCTCGCCTCCCGACGCACTACTCGCAACTCGCACCTCGCACCTCGCGATTCTCTCTACGCCCGCGCCGGCGCGTCCTTCTTCCCGAACAGCTTCTTCACGAAGCCGACGATCGCGACGAAGGCGACGATGACCAGCTTCTTGGCGGCCAGGAGGCCGGCGAGGATCAGCTTGAAGAAGCCCGCCTTCACGGCGAGCTTGCCGGCGATCAGGGCGCCGATGCCGTAGGCGGCGACCTTGTCAGTGCTCGGCGCGAAGTCGGCGTAGCGGTGCCCGTCGTTGAACTGCACCATGTCGAGCACCTCGGTCATGCGGGTTTCGACCGTCGTCAGGTTCGCCATCCCGCTGACCGCGTTCATGCTCAGCACGCCGCGCCGGCCGAGCGCGCGGATGTCGTAGTTGAGCGTGCCCTCCGGGTCGTCGCCGACGCGGAGCGCCTTCGCCCAGTACAGCTTGTTCGTCGCCTTGTCGTAATGCGGCGTCGCGGCCCAGCCGACCAGCTCCACCGGCGGGTAGCCCGCCTCCGCGCGATCCTCGTTGGCGGCGCGGGTCGCCTTCTGCATGTCCTTCAGCAGCTTCGTGTAGTCGATCTTCGCCGCCTCGCCGTCCTTGACGTAGCCGTCCTCGTCGAAGGTGATGACGACGCCCCACCCCGACGGGTCGCTCGGGCTGATCTCGGCGGGGAAGAGCATGCCCAGCGGCCCGTCGCCGACGCGCTGGTTCCCCCACATGTCGTAGACGACCGTCGCCGCGCCCTCCGGCCCGAGGAAGCGCCACCCCTGCGGCACGTCCACTGTCGCCAGGCCGTCCTTCAGCTCGACCTTGCCGGTCTGCCACTCGAGCCGCGACTCCATGCGCCGCAGCGAATCGACGTACGCCGCCGAGTCGAGCTGCTGCGCGGGCAGCGCGGCAGCGAGCAGCGGAAGGGTCAGGATAGAGGCGAACGACGCGAGACGCATAGGAGGTGGGGGAGGCGTGGGGGATATCACTCGTGGTGACTGATGACGAATAACAGGCGCCTGACGTCACGGCGTTGCGAGGTGCGAGATGCGAGATGCGAGGTGCGAGGTGCGAGGTGCGAGATGCGAGATGCGAGATGCGAGATGCGAGGTGCGAGATGCGAGATGCGAGAAGTGCCTCGGGGAGCTCCCCGAGGCACTTCTCGCATCTCGCATCTCGCATCTCGCACCTCGCACCTCGCACCTCGCAACGTCTTACGGTCTGTTCGGCACCGACAGGCTCGCCGCCAGCGCGCGGTCGATCCGCGCCTTGGACTCGGCGAAGTGCGCCCGCGTCTCGCGGTCGAGCGAGCGGCCGCCGCTGGTCGCGGCGCGCCCGAGGGCCGCCGAGAGGTCGGTCAGCTCGAGGCGCGAGAGCGAGCGCGCGTCCTCGGGCGGCTGGAGGCGGGCGCCGACCAGCAGGTCGGTCAGCCGCTCGACGTGGGCGCGCTGGAGGTTGCGGCGCACCGAGCTCACCTCGCGCGGGCGCGAGCCGTCGCCCAGCTCGGACCAGATCGCCTTCGACAGCGTCTGGTACAGCTCACCGGCCGTGTAGGCCTCGGCGCCGTTCGGCATCCGCACGCCGTTGTCGACCATGCGGCGCAGGCGCGTCGGCTCGAGCAGCGCGTTGAGCAGCACCGTCTGCTGCGACGCGATCACGTCGTGCACCGGGTAGTCCGCCTGGAACGAGAAGTTCGAGCCGAAGTCGGCAAATTTGGTCGGCGCGAGCTTGTTCAGCATCTGCGGGTCGAGCTTGATCGCGTCCTCGGCGAACGCGTTGTCCACGATCAGCTTCACCGCCGCCCGCTGCCGCTCCGCCGGCACCGGCACGAACGGCGCGCGGCCGTTCGGGTCGCCCTTGTGGTCGCGGTTCACGTACATGCCGCCGACGGTCTTCGTCACCGGCAGCAGCGACGTCAGGCGCACGCCGAGCAGCGAGCCGACCGCCGCGCGCAGCGTCTGGTAGCCGTCGCCGGGGAGGAGCAGCCGGTCCTCCAGCTTCGGCAGCACGCGCTTGACGATCGCCGTGCGGTCGTCGGCGAAGCGGATCGGGTCGGCGCTCAGCTCCCACACGTTCGCCAGCGGGTCCACCGCGAAGCCGCCGAACGAGGCGTCGAGGTCGTTGCCGAAGGCGTGCATCGGGTCGGCGCCCTCGCCCGCCACCAGCTTCAGCGCCTTCTCCTCGGCGGCCGTCGTCGTGACCGGCGTCCCGAACGCCGCATAACGCGGCTCGCCGCCGTTGCCCGACTCCTCGTACACCGGCGCGTAGGCGTACTTGATCGCCCACACGTCGTAGTCGCCGACGGTCTCGTTCCAGTAGTCGCCCTGCTTCGACGGGTCGGCGGCGACGTTGACCGCGCCGTACTCCATCACCGACAGCGTCAGCCCGTGCTTCCGGGTGAAGCTCGTGTCGTTCAGCTTGTCGTACGGGATCGCGCTCGACGCCTTGAAGTTGTGCTGGAGGCCGAGCGTGTGCCCCACCTCGTGCATGATCAGGTCGCGCAGCGCGTCGCCGATGTACGACTCCGGGACCGGCTTGCCCGGGTCGAGCACGCCGAGGCCGGCCAGCATCGCGAACTGCGCGTCCATCTGGTACGCGCGCCCCATCTCGGCCGAGCACAGCCGCTGCGACAGGTAGCTCGGGAGCTGCACGCGCAGCCGCTGCTCCTCGTCCATCACCTGGAGGAACGCCGCCGCCGCCTCGGCGCCGCCGGGCATCGACTCGGCCAGTGCCTTCGCCGACGGGCCGGTGTAGCGCTGGTAGTTACGGATCCAGCCGTGCACGAACTCGCTCGAGATCAACACGTCGGCGTTCAGGATCTCACCCGTGCGCGGGTCGCTCTGCGACGGCCCGATCGCGTAGCCCATCCGCTCGGCGGCGGTCCACCGCACGGTGGAGTAGCGCGCGTCCTCGGCGCTCCACGTGCTGTCGGCCGGCGCGTCCTTGGCGATGATCGCGTTCTTGAAGCCGGCGGCCTCGAACGCCTTCTGCCACGCCTCGATCCCCTCCTTCACGTACTGCCGGTACTCCATCGGCACGCTGCGGTCGATGTAGTACACGATCGGCTGCACCGGCTCGGACACGGCGACGTTGTTGTTCTTCTTCTCCAGCCGCCACCGGTTCACGTAGCGCAGGTACTCGCTCTCCTTGCGGTCGCGCGAGAAGTCCCGCACCACGTCGGTGAAGTGCCCCACGCGGTCGTCGGCCAGGCGCGCGGTGAGCGGCTTCTCGGGGAGCGCGAAGAACGAGTAGCGCACGCCGAGCGGCATCGAGCGGTAGTCGGAGAGCGTGCTCCCGCTGCTGTTCGTCGGGAACTCGCTCATCGCGAACGTCAGCTCGGCGTCGATCTCGACGTTCTTCGGGAAGCCCATCACCTTCCCGACGTAGCTGCGGTTCTGGTCCAGCGACACCGGCTTGCGCTCGAAGACCACCCGGAACCACGAGCCCAGGTCGGCGTAGTCGGAGACGAGGAAGGGCGTCAGGTTCACGAGCAGGCTCTTCGTCGTCGCGTTCTCGCTCTCGATCTTGAACGCGCCGACGATCGAGTTGCCGACGTTGAGCGCCGAGGCCTCCTCCATCGGCGAGCCCTGCGGCGCCGTGTAGCGCGGGTTCAGGCGCACGAGCATGATCTTGTCGCCCACCCGGCGGAACTCGAGCAGCTGCGTGTCGCTGAGCGGGAGCCCGCGGATCAGGTTGAAGTCACCGACGCCGCGGCTCTGGTGCATGATCAGCCCGAACTGCTTGCCGAGCTGCTCGGGGCGGAGCTCCAGGAGGAGCGTGTTGTCGCGCTTCAGGTAGGTCTTGAAGTAGCCCTCGACCGGGCGCGTGTCCTTGAGGACCGTGTCCCACGGGGCGAACGGCCCCTTCTCGTCAGGCTTCCGCGCCGCCGCGGCGCCGGCCGCGCCCGCGGGGCCGCCGCCGCCGGGCTGCGCCTGCTGCGCGCCGCCGGCGCCCGTCTGCGGGGCGCCCTGCTGCGCGCCCTTGGGCGCCGG
>DATFPD010000607.1:0-6255 GCA_035265005.1 Gemmatimonadaceae bacterium
GGCGCGGAGGCGCAGCCAGCGGGCTTCCGCGCGCCGCGTCGTGGCGTGAATCCGCGCGCTCCGCCGGGCCAGCTCGGCGAGCGCGCGCCGCGCGGCAGCTGGGTCGTCGGCGCGCAGCAGGTCGTCCAGGCTGCGGGAGCCCCCGAGGTCTTCCATGGCGAACGTCGCGGCCGCAGGGTCGCCTCCGAGGACGCGCGGCGCCACGCCGGCCAGGGCGGGCATCTCGCCGAGCAGCGCGAGGCTGGCCCAGTCGTTGAAGCCGCGCTCGGGGTCGCGCCGCAGCTCCTTCACGATGACCGACGCCGGCCGGCCGTCGAGCCGCACGCGCCAGACGTGGTTCCGGTCGCCCGCCCTGACGAGCGAGGTGCCGCGCACGGCAGCACCGCCGGCGACGCGCGACGCCAGCCGCGCGGCCGCCGACTCGTCAGGCACCGCCGGCGGCGCGGTCACGGGAGCTCCGAAAGCGGCGGCCGTGGAGTCGCATGCCGCAGTCTAGCCGACGAGGCGGGCCGGCGCCGCCGGCGCTTCGCGTCGATGGGCGTCTCACGCCGGCGGCGCCGCCGGGATAACTTCAAGGCCGGGCGCTCGCTCGAGGCGGGGCGCCACGGTCCACGAGCACACCGGATGGGTGGCGATGGCGGAGAAGCGCAAGCGAGGCAAGTCCAGGGCGCAGCCGGCCGCGCCGGCGGCGCCGGCGGCGGCACCCGACGCGGCGCCGCCGCCGGCCGTGCGCATTGGCACGCGCGCCTCCGAGCTGGCGATGCGGCAGGCGCGAATGGTCGTGCGCGCGCTGGCCGAGCGCGGGGTGCAGTCGGAGCTGGTCACGTACACGACGACCGGCGACCTGCGCCTCGACCAGCCGCTGCACGGGATCGGTGGGAAGGGGCTGTTCACGCAGGAGCTGGAGGATGACCTGCAGGACGGGCGGCTGGACTGTGCGGTGCACTCGCTGAAGGACCTGCCGACGGACCCGCCGTATGGCATCGAGGTGTGCGCCGAGCTGCCGCGCGAGGACCCGCGCGACGCGCTGATCGTCAGGGCGGGCGTCGCCGCGACCTCGGTGCGCGACCTGCCGGAGGGCGCGAAGGTCGGAACCTCCAGCCTGCGGCGGCGGGCGCAGCTGCTCGCGCTGCGGCCGGACCTCGACGTCGTCGACCTGCGGGGCAACGTCCCGACGCGGCTGCGCAAGCTGGACGACGGGAAGGTCGACGCCGCCATTCTGGCCGCGGCGGGGCTGATTCGCCTCGGCCTGCGCGACCGCATCACCGCCTACCTGGACCCGCCCGAGTGGCTGCCGGCGGCGGGGCAGGGAGTCGTGGCGCTGCAGATCCGGTCGGCGGACGACCGCATGCGTCGGCTCGCGGAGTCGATGCACCATCGCCCGACCGCGATCGCCACGCGCGCCGAGCGCACGTTCCTGGACGCGCTCAACGGCGGCTGCCAGGTGCCGATCGGCGCGCTGGTGGTGGCCGACGCCGGCGGCGCGCTCACGCTGCACGGCCTGGTCGCGGACCTGGAGGGGCAGACGGTGATCCGCGGCTCCCGCCCGATCGACCCCTCCGACCCCACCGTCGGCGCGATGGAGCTGGCCGACGAGCTGCTGGTGAAGGGGGCCACCGAGATCCTCCAGTACCTCCGCCAGCTCGACAAGCTGCCGGCGCCGCAGCCGGAGTAGGGCAGGCACTGAGGGACAGAGGGACGGGCGTCCCGTGCGGGATGACAGGGGAGCGCTGTACCGCCCGTCCTTCTCCCGCGGTGCCTCAGTCCCTCCCCCATACCTATCTTTCGCGCCATGCCTGCCGTCTTTCCCGCGTACCGTCCCCGCCGCCTCCGCCGCACCGCGGCGCTCCGCCGTCTCGTGCGAGAGACGCGGCTCGACCCGGCGGGGTTCGTCCTCCCGCTCTTCGTGCGCGGCGGGGAGAACGTCCGCCGGCCGGTGGGCTCGATGCCGGGGGTGGCGCAGACGTCGGTCGACGAGATGATGCGGGACGCCGAGGCGGCGCACGCGGCCGGGGTGGGCGGGGTGATCCTGTTCGGCCTGCCTGACGAGAAGGACGCCACCGGGTCGTCGTCGTGGGACGACGAAGGGCCGGTGCAGCGGGCGGTGCGGTCGCTCAAGCGCGAGCTGCCGGCGCTCGTGGCGATCACCGACGTCTGCCTGTGCGAGTACACCGACCACGGCCACTGCGGCGTGCTGCGCGGCGGCGACGTGGACAACGACGCGACGCTGGAGCTGCTGGCGCGCCAGGCGCTCTCGCACGCGCGCGCGGGCGCCGACGTGGTGGCGCCGAGCGACATGATGGACGGCCGGATCGGCGCCGTCCGATCCGCGCTCGACGGCGCGGGGCTCGAGGGGACGGCGGTGCTGAGCTACGCCGCGAAGTACGCGTCGGCGTTCTACGGTCCGTTCCGCGAGGCCGCCGAGAGCGCGCCGGCGTTCGGCGACCGGCGCGGCTACCAGATGGACCCGTCGAACGGCGACGAGGCGCTGCGCGAAGTCTGGCTCGACATCGAGGAGGGCGCCGACGCGATCATGGTGAAGCCGGCCGGCCCGTACCTCGACGTGCTCTCGCGCGTGAAGCGCGAGACGGGGTACCCGGTCGCCGCCTATCAGGTGAGTGGCGAGTACGCTATGATTAGGGCGGCCGCCGAGCGCGGCTGGGTGGACGGGGAGCGCGCGATGATGGAGTCGCTCGTCGGCATCCGGCGGGCGGGGGCGGACGTGATCCTCACCTACTTCGCGACGGAAGCGGCGGGGCTGCTGAGGCGCGGGTGGGAAGGCTAGACACACAGCTGTCATCCTGAGCGCAGCGAAGGACCTGCTTTCCCGGGCTGTGCGCCGGCCCATCGGACAGCAGGTCCTTCGCTGCGCTCAGGATGACGTACCTCGGGATGCAATCATGAAGTATCGGACATTCCCCGGGACCGACGTTCGCGTCAGCGAAGTCGGCTTCGGCACCTGGACGCTCTCCACCGGCTGGTGGGGGGAGAAGAGCGACGCCGAGGCGGTGGCGCTGCTGCGGCGGGCGTACGACGAGCACGGGGTGACGTTCTTCGACGCCGCCGACTCGTACGGCAACGGGCGCGCCGAGCGGCAGCTGGCCGAGGCGTTCGGCGACACGCCGCGCGACCGTGTGGTGCTGGCGACCAAAATCGGCTACGACATCTACGACGAGGCCGCGGCGGGCGCGCGGCGAGGGCAGAGCGAGCTGCCGCAGCGCTTCGACGCCGACTACATGCGGCTGGCGCTCGAGCGCTCGCTGGAGCGGCTCGGCACCGACTACGTGGACGTGCTCCAGCTCCACAACATCAAGATGGAGCACGTGCGCGACCCGCGGATCTGGGAGGCGCTGCGCACGTTCCAGCGCGAGGGGAAGGTGCGCGTGTGGGGCGCCGCGTTCGGCCCGGCGATCGGGTGGCTGTACGAGGCGGTCGAGCTGTGCGAGCGGGAGCCGGACGTCGGCACGATCCAGATGATCTGGAACGTGCTGGAGCAGCATCCGGGCACGGCGATGATCGAGGCCGCGCGCCGGAGCGCGCCGACGTGCGGGTTCAACATCCGCGTCACGCACGCCTCGGGGATGCTGGAGGGGAAGTACACGGAGGAGACGACCTTCGCCGCGAACGACCATCGGCGCCACCGCCCGCGGTCGTGGCTCATCAACGGCCTGAAGAAGGTCCGCACGCTCGACTTCCTCACGACCGACATGACGCTCGGCCAGGCGGCGCTCAAGTGGCTGCTCGCCGAGCCGCTGGTGGTGACGACGCTGCCGAACGTCTACGACGCCGAGCAGCTGGCGGAGTTCGCGGCGGCGAGCGACGCGCCCGAGCTGACGCCGGCGCAGCTCGCGCGGGTGGACGAGCTCTCACGCGCGAACTTCGGGGTGGAGGAGGAGGCGATGTCCTACAAGGGGACGATGACGCGCGAGCACGCCGGCGCGGACGAGCACGCGGAGCGGGCGGCACGATGATCCACATGTGGCGGGACATCCCGCCCGGCCCGCACCCGCCGGAGGAGGTCACGGCGGTCATCGAGATCCCCGCGAAGAGCCGCAACAAGTACGAGCTGGACAAGGACACCGGGCTGCTCAAGCTCGACCGGGTGCTCTACTCGGCGGTGCACTACCCCGGCGACTACGGCTTCGTCCCGCGCACACTGCACGAGGACGGCGACCCGATCGACATCCTCGTCAGGCTGAACGAGTCGACGTTCCCCGGCTGCCTGATCCAGGCCCGCCCGATCGGCGTGCTGCGGATGCTCGACAAGGGGGAGCCTGACGACAAGGTGCTCGCCGTCCCGAGCCACGACCCGTTCTGGAACGAGGTCTTCGACATCGCCGACATTTCGCAGCACTACCTGCGCGAGGTCGAGCACTTCTTCCGGATCTACAAGGACCTGGAGGGGAAGCGGGTCGAGATCCTGGGGTGGGCGAAGAGCGACGTGGCGATGCGGGTCATCACGGAGTCGATCGCGCGGTACGAGGAGACGTATCTCACCGTCGGGCCGTAGGGCAGATATCGCTTATTTGCCTTTCAGCCTCCGCTTCCACGCCTCGATCGCGCTCTCGCCGGGGAGCCGCACCTTGACGCCGACTTCGGCCATGAAGGCGGTTCCCGTCAGGCGGATGATCGGGGTGCCGCGCGGGGCGTCGGGCGTGTCGGCGCTCTGGTCGGAGAAGGTGCCCATGATCGCGCTCACGTGCCCCTCCACGCGGATGCTCGGCGGGACGAGCACCTTCACCTCGCCCATGATCGCGGTGACGTGGATCTCGGTCACGCCGGGGCCGAGTCGCGCCTCGCGCAGGTCGATGGTAGTGGTGCCCATGAGCACGAACGCTTCCAGGCGGCGCGGCGGCGTCCACTCGCCCACCCGCTTGGTCTCGCCCATGATCGTGAGGATGCGGTCGAGCGGCGCGATCTCCGACGGGCGGACCAGCTCCAGCGGACCGCGGACGATCGGCGTCGGGTCGAAGACGCTGTCGGCCGTCAGCGCGCCCTGCTGCCGCTCGGCCGTCCGACCCGGCGCGACCGCCAGCTCGTCGAGCTCCTGAAGGGTGCTCGCCTTGTAGAGCCGGTCGAGTCGGCCCTCGAACTCGTCCATCGAGATCCGATCTTCCGCGAACAGGTCCGTCAACGCCTCGATCGCCCGCTCACGCGCCTGCGCGAGCTGCGCGGGTGTAACGGGCTTGTTCGGCTTGTCCGGCAGGTCGGAGGGCATGAGGCGCGAGTTCGGGGTCCTGTTTTGAAACTAACCCCAGGTCCGCGAGCGAGTGAGATTCGCGGGCCGTTCTCACGCCGCGCCGTGCACCCTCGGCGAGCCGCCGGCGGCCGGCTTCACCGCGCCGTGGTCGAGCGGCTCCTGCGCGCGAGGCAGGAAGAGGCGGTCGTAGAGCAGCGCGGCGACGAGGCCGCCGACGATCGGGCCGACCCAGTAGATCAGCTGGCCCTCGAAGATGCCGCTGGCGACGGCGGGCCCGAAGGAGCGCGCGGGGTTCATCGAGGCGCCGGTGAGCGGGCCGATCGCCAGGATGTCGGCGGCGACGGTGAGCCCGATCGCGAAGCCGCCGAGCTTCGGCGCCTGCGGGTCGACCGCGGTGCCGAAGATGACGAAGACGAGGAAGAACGTCGCGATCGCCTCGAGCACGAGCGCCTGCGGCAGCGTGACTTCGAGCGCCACCGCCTGGCCGCCGCCGCGCGCCGCCATGAAGATCGCGTCGGCGAACGTCCACTTGAGCACGTACGCGGCGGCCATCGCGCCCATGAGCTGCGCCAGGATGTACACCCCCGCCATCGCCGGCTCGATCCGCCGCGTGACGAGGAACCCGAGCGTCACGGCGGGATTGAAGTGCCCCGAGATGCGCATCGTGGCCGAGACGAGCAGCGCCAGAATGAGCCCGTGCGCGAGCGCGATCTCGATCAGGCCGTAGCCGCCGGCGGGGTTGCGCGCGTTGATCAGCGCGGCACTGCCGACGAACACGAGGGCGAAGATTCCGACGAACTCCGCGACGAAGTGTCGGAGGGCGTCACGCATGCGGGTGTGCTCCGTGTGAAGGTCGGGCCGGAAGGTAACGGGGGCGGTTGCGAGTTGCGAGATGCGAGCTGCGAGAGGGGCCTCGGGAAGAGCGATCTCCTGGGGCCCCTCTCGCATCTCGCATCTCGCAACTCGCAACCGCCCCCGTTACCTTCCGGCCCGACCTTCACACGGAGCACACCCGCATGCGTGACGCCCTCCGACACTTCGTCGCGGAGTTCGTC
>DATFPD010000608.1:0-20047 GCA_035265005.1 Gemmatimonadaceae bacterium
CTCGTGCGGGTCGTAGCCCGGGACCAGTGGCTGCGCGCACGCCGTCGCCACGTCCAGCAGCGCCGGGTGCAGCCCGTACTGCGTCAGGTCGCCCGCGAACTCCGCCGGCAGCTCGAACTCGCCGATCGCCTCGCCGTTCCCGAAGCGGATGCGGCGCAGGTTGCTCCAGCGCGGCCCCAGCGCCAGGTGCTCGCCGCCGCGCTGCTGGCCGGCCGCGAAGAGCTGCTCGCTGACGGTGCAGCGCGCCGCGATCTCGGCGACGTTCAGGCGCCTGGGCGCGCCGGCGTCCACGTGCGCCGCCACGCCGCGCGCGTGCTCCTGCCAGATCACCCGGCCGTCGGCCGCGTGGGCCTCGCCGATGATCACGAACTCGGTGCCCTCGCCGCCGTTCTTCTGGAGCTTCACGCGGAGCTCCTTCTCCTCCCCCTCGTGCACCACGAACGGGGCGACGAAGAGGATCTCGCTCAGCTCCACCGGGCCGCTCGCGCCGTTCGCCCTCTCGTCGAACGCGGCGCGCGCCAGCTCCAAGTAGCCGGTGCCCGGGATCAGCGCCTCCTCCCCGCGGATGCGGTGGCCGGAGATCATCCAGAAGTCCTTGTGGTTGAAGCGCGTCGAGTACACGCGCTCCTTCGCGCTCTCGGCCATCAGCTTCTGGAGCAGCGGGTGCGCGGTGGCGCGCTCCACGCTCACGGGGGCGCCGGAGGCCCGGGCCATCTCGGCCACCATGCCCACGCCGCTCCACATGCTCCAGTTGATCGCCACCGTCAGCACGCCGTCCAGCGCGGTCTTCCGGTGCGCGAACGCATCCAGGAACGCGTTGGCGGCGGCGTAGTCCACCTGGCCGGTCGGCGCCGCGATGGCGCCGCGCGACGAGAAGACGACGAAGAAGTCCAGCGGCTCGCCGGACAGCGCCTCGTCCAGCACCATCGTCCCGCGCACCTTGGGCGCGAGCACCTTCTCCGCACTCTCGGGCGTCTTCATCGCGATGAGCTGGTCGTCGAGCGCGCCGGCGGCGTGGATCACGCCGTGCACCGCGCCGAAGCTCGCCTTCGCCTGCGCCACCACGCGCGACATCTGCGCGGCGTCGGTGACGTCCGCGGCGACGACGCTGACCTCCGCGCCCATCCCCTCCAGCGCGCGCACGGCGGCGATCTGGCGGCTCACGCGGTCGTCCTCGCCGCGCTCGGCCACCACGCCCGCCCACTGCTCGCGCGCCGGCAGACCGGTGCGGCCCACGAGCACGAGCTTCACCCCGCTCGCCGCCTTCGCGAGCTGCTCGGCGACCGTGAGCGCGATGCCGCCCAGACCGCCGGTGATGAGGTACGCCCCGTTCTCGCGCACGCGCGGGAGCTTTCCTTCCGCGGCGGCCGGGAGCGGCACGTTCTCGAAGGTCTGCACCCAGCGGTCGGCGCCGCGGTAGGCGATGGTGTCGTCGCTCTCGATCTTCGCGTCCAGCTCGGCCAGGACCTGCGCGACCACGCGCGCCTCCTGCCACGAGCCGGCGGCGCGCGGCAGCTCGACGTCCACGCTGCGGCTCTTCACGTTGGCGAATTCCTTCGCCATCACCTTCGTGGGGCCGAGCACGAGCGCCTTGGCCGGGGTGAGCACGCGCTCGCCCGCCACCTGCTGCATCCCGCTCGAGACCGTCGTCAGGCGGATCTCGCTCTGCACGTCCTCCTGCCCCAGCGCCTGCGCGAAGTGGAGCAGGCCGTAGAAGCCGCGGTCGCGGACCGACTCGTACGCCTCGTCGTCGGTCGCCGTCCAGAGGTGCAGCACGTCGGCCGGCACGCCGCCGTCGGCGACGAGCGCGCCCACGAGCTGCGCGAAGTCCTCGGCCGACGCCGGGTTCACGGCGAACGTGTCGCCCGAGACGCGCGCGAAGGCGGCGCCCGGGAGCACGCTCACCACGCCGCGGCCGGCGGCGCGGAGCTTCGCGTCCACGGTCGCGCCGATCCCCTGCTCGTCGCGGAAGACCAGCACGCGCGAGACGTTGCCGTCAGGCGCCGCGGCGGGCGCGATGGCGCGCTTCCACGACGGCTGGTACAGCCACTCGCCGATGTCGGCGCGCCTGGTGGCCGGCGCGTTCTCGTCCACCGGCGCGACTGGCGACATCCCCTTCCCCGGCTCGATCCAGTAGCGCTGGTGCTCGAACGGGTACGTGGGGAGCACGACGCGGTTGCGCTTCTCGCCCGCGTAGAAGCCGCTCCAGTCGATCTCGGCGCCGACGCTCCACAGGCGGCCGAGCACGCCGAGCAGGAACGCGACGTCCGACGTCTCGTCGTCCGGGTGGCGCATCGACTGGAAGATCGCGTGCGACGCGGTCTTCGTCGGGTGCATCCCCGAGAGTGTGGCCAGCGTGCGCCCCGGGCCCACCTCGAGCAGGATGCGGTCCGCATCCTTGAGCAGCTCGCCGGCGCCCGCGGCAAAGTTCACCGTGTTGCGCAGGTGGCGCACCCAGTACTCGGGGCTCGTCGCCTCGGCCGGGGTGATCCAGGTGCCGCTCAGGTTCGAGACGAACGGGAGCTGCGGCGCGTTGAACTTGACCTTCTTCAGGAAGTCGCCGAACTCCTTGAGGATCGGCTCGAGCATCGCCGAGTGCGCGGCGACGTTGATGTGGATCCGGCGGCAGTCGATTTCTTTCTCTTCCAGGGTGGCCTGCAGGGCCTCAATGGCCGCCACCGGGCCCGAGGCCATGCACAGCTCCGGCGCGTTGACGGCGCCGAGCGAGAGCTCCGTGCCGAGGAACGGCTTCAGCTCGGCGGCCGAGAGCGAGACGCTCAGCATCCCGCCGAGCGGCAGCTTCTCGAACAGCCGGCCGCGCACCGTGACCAGGGTGAGCGCGTCCTCGAGCGAGAAGACGCCCGCCAGCAGGGCGGCCGTGTACTCGCCCATGCTGTGGCCGATCATCGCCGAGGGCTGCACGCCCCACGACATCCAGAGCCTGGCCAGCGCGTACTGGGTGCTGAGCAGCGCCGGGAGCGCGAGCGACGGACGCTCCAGCGTCTCGCTCGCCCTGGGCGCATCCTCCTTCGACGGGAAGATGAGCGGCGTGAGCTCCAGCCCGAGCTTCGTCTTCGCTACGCCCAGGCAGGCGTCCATCGCCTCGCGATACACCGGCTCGCTCTCGTAGAGGTCGAGCCCCATCCGCGCGTACTGCGCACCGCCGCCGGCGAACATGAACGCCACCGAGCGCTTGGCGTCGGTCGCCGTGCCCGAGACGATCTTCTTCGGGTCGCCGCCCTCGATCAGCGCCGCGGCCTCCTCGGCCGTCGCCGCCACCACCGCCTTACGATTGGCGAACGCCGAGCGCCCGACCTGGAGCGTGTAGGCCACGTCCGCCAGACTCGCGCCGGCGTTCGAGCGCAGGAACGCGGCGAGGTTCCGCCCCGCGGCCTCGGCGGCCGCCGGCGTCTTGGCCGAGTACGGGAAGAGCTGGAAGGCGCGCGAGGGGCCCGAGGGCTCGCGCTCCGGCGCCTCCTCGAGGACGACGTGCGCGTTGGTGCCGCCGGCGCCCAGCGAGTTGATGCCGGCGCGGCGCGGCGCGGCGCCCACCTGCCGCCAGTCGGTGAGCTTCGCGTTCACGAAGAACGGGCTGCTCTCCCAGTCGACCGCCGAGTTGGGCGTCGAGAAGTTGAGGCTGGCCGGGATCTGCTTGTGCTTGAGCGCCTCGGCCGTCTTGATGACGCTCGCCACGCCGGCGGCCGTGTCCAGGTGGCCGACGCTCGGCTTGAGCGAGCCGATGGCGCAGAACTGCGTCTTGTCGGTGAGGGTGGCGAAGGCCTGCGTCATCGCGGCGACCTCGATCGGGTCGCCGACCGGGGTGCCGGTGCCGTGCGTCTCGACGTAGTTGACCGTCTCCGCCTCGACGCCGCTGAGCGCGAGCGCCTCGGCGATCGCCGTCGCCTGGCCGTCCACGCTCGGCGCCAGGTAGCCGACCTTCTGCGAGCCGTCGTTGTTGACCGCCGAGCCCTTGATCACCGCGTGAATGAAATCGCCGTCGGCGATCGCGTCGGCGAGGCGGCGCAGGACGACGACGCCGGTGCCCGAGCCGAAGACCGTCCCCTGCGACGCGTCGTCGAACGCGCGGCAGTGGCCGTCCGGCGACATGATCTCGCCTTCCTGGTACTTGTAGCCGATGTGGTGCGGCTGCTTGACCGTCGAGCCGCCGGCGAGCGCCATGTCGCACTCGCGGTTGAGCAGGCTCTGGCAGGCCAGGTGGATCGCGACGAGCGACGTCGAGCAGGCCGTCTGCACGTTGATGCTGGGCCCGCGCAGGTTGAGCAGGTACGAGAGGCGCGTCGCCAGGAAGTCCTTGTCGTTCCCGGTGTGGCGCAGCAGGAACCAGCCGACGTTCCGGACGAGCTCGGGGTTGGTCAGCAGGTTGAACATCATGTACGCGCTGGCGCCGCAGCCGGCGAAGACGCCGACGTTGCCGCTGAAGCCGGCGGGCGTGTGCCCGGCGGTCTCCATGGCTTCCCACGCCGTCTCCAGGAAGTGCCGCTGCTGCGGGTCCATGATCGACGCCTCGCGCGGGCTGAACCCGAAGAAGCCGGCGTCGAACTGGTCCATGTCCGGCAGGACGTACGCGGCGCGCACGTACTCGGGGTCCTTCAGCGTGGCGGCGTCGACGCCGGCCGCGAGCAGCTGCTCGTCGGTCAGCCACGACACGCTCTCCACGCCGTCGCGCAGGTTCGCCCAGAACTCGGCGACGTTGCGCGCACCCGGAAAGCGCCCCGCCATGCCGACGATCGCGATGTCGGTTTCCGAAATCTGCGGCGTGGCCTCGTCGTTCCTGCTAGTCATCAGAAGGTCCCTTGGTCTCGATTATTGGGGCGACGCAGGCGTCGCCCCCGCCGTCTGCATCCGACGTTCACGTACGATTCACGCCCTTGCGGAACCGCAACGGCGCGGGCGACGCAGGCGTCGCCCCTAACGGCGGCCAACTCTCCGGTTCAGCATCGCCTGACGACGCGCCGCCGCGCGGTCCACGCTCTGGTCGACGGCCGACTTCTGGCCGTTGCCGTTGCTGCTCGCCGCGCCGCCGCCCAGGTGCGCGGCCAGGCTGCGCACCGTCGGGAAGCGGAAGAGGTCCGTGATCGCCACGTTGCGGCCGAGCGCCGCCTTGAGCTTCACGCTCACTTTCACGACGAGCATCGAGTGCCCGCCGAGGTCGAAGAAGTTGTCCTGCATCCCCACCTGCGGGGCGTGCAGCACCTCCTGCCAGATCGCCGCGATCTGCTGCTCCAGGTCGTTGCCCGGCGGGACGTACGCCGCGGCCTCGGCCGCGCTGGAGGCGCCGGCCACCTGGTCGGGCGAGGGCAGCCCCTTGCGGTCCGTCTTGCCGTTCGGCGTGCGCGGCATCGTCTCGAGGACGACGACGTGCGACGGCACCATGTACTCGGGCAGCGAGCTGCGGAGCACGTTGCGGAGCTCCGCGCCATCGAGCGTCACCTCGCCGCCCGGCACCGCCGTGACGTAGCCGACGAGGCGCTTGTCCCCCGCCACGTCCTCGCGCGCCACCACCACCGTCTCGTGCACGCCGGGCTGCGCCTTGAGCGCCGCCTCGATCTCGCCGAGCTCGATCCGGTGGCCGCGGATCTTCACCTGGTGGTCGACGCGGCCGAGGAACTCCACCGTGCCGTCCACCGCGTACTTCACGAGGTCGCCGGTCCGGTACAGGCGCGCCTCGCCCGCGTCGCCGCGGAACGGGTTCGCGACGAAGCGCTCCGCCGTCAGCTCGGGGCGGTTCAGGTAGCCGCGCACCACGCCCGCGCCGCCGATGAACAGCTCGCCCGGGATCCCCGCCGGCACGGGGTTCATCTGCCGGTCGACGACGTACAGGTCCGTGTTCGCGATCGGCTTGCCGATCGGCACCACCGAGCCCTTGAGCGCGGTGAGCGTGTGCGTCGACGACCAGATCGCCGTCTCGGTCGGGCCGTACATGTTCACGACCTCGCCCAGCACCGCCAGCCGAAGCTCGTCCGCCAGCGCCGGCGGCAGCGCCTCGCCGCCCACCATCAGCTTCTGCAGCCCGCCGAGCGCGCTGCGCCCCTCGTCCTGCATCGAGAGCATCGCCGCCATCGACGGCGTGCACTGGAAGTGCGTGACCGCGTGCCGGCGGAGCTGCGCCGGGATCGAGTAGTCCTGGCCGTCCGCGTCCACGTGCGGCTGCGCCATGTCCTTCACCTCGGCCAGCATCTCCAGCGCCTGGAGCGTCTGGTCGGTCGGGACGCCGAAGTCGATCAGGCACGCGATCTCGTCGACGCCGATCTCCTTGAGCTTCTCGATCAGCGCCAGGCACTTCTCGGGGGTGCCCAGCAGCGCGCTCGTCTCGTAGTAGCGCTCGAAGGCGTGGTCGAGCAGCGCCTCCATGTCTTCCTTCGTGAAGTTGCTGGCGCGCATGTCCTGCCCGCGCTCGCCGGCCAGACCCTTGATCAGGTCCACCGCCGTGCTCAGGTACTGGCGGAACGGCCCGCGCACGGTCTCGCGCACCTCGTCGGCGTTCTCGCCGATGAAGGTGTGCATCATGAGCGACACGTGGCCGCGGTCGTGCCCGCCGCGCTGGCGCGCCTCGCGGTACATCTTGATCTTCTCGCCCATCTGCTCCACCGACTGGCCGAGCAGGTGCGTGAGCAGGTTCGCGCCGATCTCGCCCGCCTTGACGTAGGTCTCCGGCGTGCCGGCGGCGGTGATCCAGATCGGCAGCTCCGCCTGCACCGGACGCGGAAGCGTCCTGATCTCGACGTCCTTGCCGGCGCCGGACTTCAGCGTGACCGAGCCGCCGCGCCACAGCGCGCGCAGCTGCTCGATCTGCTGGAACATGACGTTGCGGCGATCGGCGTAGTTGTCGGGCTGGAAGACGAAATCGCGGTCGTGCCACCCCGAGGCGAACGCGAGCCCGACGCGCCCCTTCGAGATGTTGTCCACCACCGACCAGTCCTCGGCCACGCGCACGACGTTGTGCAGCGGCAGCACGACGGAGCCGGTGCGCAGCTTCACGCGCTCGGTCACCGCGGCCACGGCGGCGTTGGCGACCGCCGGGCTCGGGTACAGCCCGCCGAACTCGTGGAAGTGGCGCTCCGGCGTCCAGACGGCCTCGAAGCCGTTCCGGTCCGCGAACTTGGCGCCCTCGATCAGCAGCTTGTACTTGTTGTCGCCTTCCTTCTCCGCCGCGCTGGCGAAGTAGAAGAGGGAGAAGCCGAGCTTGCGGTCGGACTTCACGGCGACGCTTCCGCCCTGCGCGGCGTCCACCGCGCGGCGGCGATCGTCCTCGCCCTGAATCACGACCTTGAAGCCGCGCGTCAGGGTGTAGAACAGCTCCAGCACGGAGATGTCGAACGAGATGCTGGTGACGGCGAGCCACGTCCCGGGCTCCTGGCCGCCGATCCGCTCGTCCATCCCGGTGAAGAAGTTCACGACGTTGCGGTGCTCGACCATCACGCCCTTCGGCTTCCCCGTCGAGCCCGACGTGTAGATCACGTAGGCGAGGTTGGCCGGCGTGGCGAGGCTCTGCACCGGCGAGCTGCTCTCGCGGGCGACCAGGTCCCAGTCGCCGTCGATCGCGACCACGCGCGCGCTCCCGCCCTTCGGGAGGCGGCGCGCCAGGCGCTGCTGCGTCAGCAGCACCGCGGCCCTGGAGTCCTCGATCATGTACGCCACGCGGTCGCGCGGGTACGTCGGGTCGAGCGGCACGTACGCGCCGCCGGCCTTCAGCACGCCGAGCAGGCCGACCATCATCTCGATCGAGCGCTCGACGTAGACGCCCACCAGCACGTCCGGACCCACGCCCATCCGCTGGAGGTGCCGCGCCAGCTGGTTCGACCGCTCGTCCAGCTCGCGGTAGGTCATCGTCCGCGACTCGAACGCCAGCGCGGTCGCGTCGGGCGTGCGCGCGGCCTGCTCGGCCACGAGCTGGTCGATGCGCTTGTCCCCGCCGCGGATCGCCCGCGCCGTGTCGTTCCACTCGACCAGGATCTCCTTGCGCTCCCCCTCGGTGAGGATCGGGAGCTGCGACAGCTTGCGGTCGCTGTCGGCCACCACCGCCTCGAGCAGCGTGCGGTAGTGCCCCATCAGGCGGTCGACCGTCGCCGCGTCGAACAGGTCGGTGTTGTACTCGACGTGGCCGACGAAGCCGTGGTCGTCCGCCACCACCGACAGCGTGATGTCGAACTTGGCGGCGCCCGCGTCCACTTCCATCGTGCTCATCTCGAGCCCGCTCAGCTGGAGCGGCGCCGAGGGCACGTTCTGGAGAATGAACAGCACCTGGAAGAGCGGCGAGCGGCTCAGGTCGCGCGTCGGCTGGAGCGCGTCCACCAGGCGCTCGAACGGCACGTCCTGGTTGGCGTAGGCGCCGAGCGCGCTCTCGCGCACCCGCTTCAGCAGCTCGCTGAAGGTCGGGTCGTTCGAGAGGTCCGCGCGCATCACCAGCGTGTTGACGAAGAAGCCGATCAGGTTCTCCGTCTCCACCTGCGTGCGCCCGGCGATCGGCGAGCCGACGACAATGTCCTCCTGCCCGCTGTAGCGGCCGAGCAGCGCCTGGAACGCCGCCAGCAGCGTCATGAACAGCGTCGACTCTTCGCGCGTGCACAGCGCCCGGAGGCCGGCCGAGAGCGACGCCGGCAGGTGGAAGCTCTTCGTCGCCCCCTTGAACGTCTGCACCGGCGGGCGCGGACGGTCGGCCGGCAGGTCCAGCGTGGGGAGCGCGGCGAGCGCCTGCTTCCAGTACGAGATCTGCGGCTCCAGCACGCCGTCGGTCAGCCACTCGCGCTGCCAGCGCGCGTAGTCGGCGTACTGCACCGGCAGCTCGGCGAGCGGCGACGGGCGGTTCGCGGCGAAGGCGTCGTACAGCGCGCCCACTTCGCGGTACAGCACGCCGCGCGACCAGCCGTCGGAGACGATGTGGTGCATCGTCATCACGAGCACGTGGTCGATGTCGTCCAGCTTCACCAGCACCGCGCGGAAGAGCGGGCCGGTGGCGAGGTCGAACGCGCGCTTGGCCTCCTCGGTGGCCAGCTCGTGCGCCCGCGCCTCGCGCGCCGCCAGGCTGTCGCCGAAGAACGCGAGGTCGGTGACCGGCAGCTCCACGGTGCCGGCGGGCATCACGATCTGCGACGCGTTGCCGTCGTGGTTCGGGAACACGGTGCGCAGCGACTCGTGCCGGCGCACCACCTCGGCCAGCGTGCGCTCCAGCGCGCCCCGGTCGAGCAGCCCCTTCATGCGGATCACCGCCGAGAGGTTGTACGCGGCGCTGTCCGGCTCGATCTGGTTGAGCAGCCACATGCGCTGCTGCGAGAAGCTGAGCGGGCGCTCGCCCTCGTGCGCGGCGGCGACCAGCGCCGGCACCGCGGCGCGGGCGGCCGTCTCGCGGCGCCACGTCTCGACCGCGGCCGCCATCGCGCTCACGGTGGGCGTGTCGAACAGCGCGCGCAGCGGCACCTCGACGCTGAGCGCCGTGCGGATGCGGGCGACGACGCGCGCCGCCATCAGCGAGTGGCCGCCGAGGGCGAAGAAGTTGTCCTCGACGCCGACGCGCGCGAGGCCGAGCACGTCCGCCCACACGCCGGCGACGACCTCCTCGGTCGGCGTGCGCGGCGCGACGTAGCCGCTCTCCAGCTCTGGGCGCGAGAGGTCCGGCGCCGGGAGCGCGGGGCGGTTCACCTTCTGGTTCGGCAGCCGCGGGATGGCCTCCAGCAGCACGAACGCCGACGGCACCATGTAGTCGGGGAGCTGCTGCTTGAGGAAGCGGCGCAGCTCGTCCACCGTCGGCACCGGCTTGTGGCGCGCCGAGAAGTAGGCCACGAGCTTCCGCTCGCCGCCCACGTCGCCGAGCGCGGTGACCACCGCCTCGCGCACCGCCGGGTGCTGGCGGAGCACCGCCTCCACTTCCTCCACCTCGACGCGGAAGCCGCGGATCTTCACCTGGTTGTCGCCGCGCCCCAGGAACTCGAGCGTGCCGTCCGCCAGGTAGCGCGCGCGGTCGCCCGTGCGGTACATCCGCGCGCCGGGCTCGGCGACGAACGGGTCGGCGACGAAGCGCTCGGCGGTGAGCTCGGGCTGGTTCAGGTAGCCGCGCCCCAGGCCGTAGCCGGCGATGCACAGCTCGCCCGGGATCCCCACCGGGACCGGCTGCGAGTTGGCGTCCAGCAGGTAGATGCGCGTGTTCGCGATCGGCCGGCCGATGCAGACGATGCGGCCGTTCTGCTCGTGCGACGGGATCGCGTAGACCGAGACGATACCGGTCGTCTCCGTCTGGCCGAACATGTTGATGAGGCGCGCCGGGTGGCCGAGCCCGAACGACCAGCGCTCCGGCACGTCAGAAGGGAGCGGCTCGCTGGCGGCGAGGATGAGGCGCAGCTTGTTGGCGAGCAGCGGCGCGCGCTCGGCGGGGGACATCCCCTCCAGCGTCTGGATGCAGTGCTGCCAGTACGAGGGGACGATGTCGATCACCGTCACCTCGCGCTGCCGGATCAGCTCGAACAGCAGCGCCGGCTCGCCGATCTCGCGGCGGGTGGCGATCACGATCGCCGCGCCCGTGGTGAGCGGCATCAGGAGCTGCCGCACGCTCGACGAGAACGCGATCGACGCCGTGTGCAGGTAGCGGTCGTCGGCCACGATCCCGAGCGGGATGCGCATCGCCTGCACGTAGTGGCACAGGTTGGCGTGGGTGACCATCACGCCCTTCGGCCTGCCCGTCGAGCCGGAGGTGTAGATCACGTACGCCAGGTGGTCCAGGCGCGCGCCGTCGCGCGGCTCGGCCGTGCTCTCGGCGGCGAGCGACTCGTCGTCGAGGTAGAGCGTGACCGGCACCTCGGCCGAGTCGGTGACCGGCGCGAGGTGGCGCTGCGAGACCATCACCGACACGCGCGAGTCCGCCATCATGTACGCGATGCGCTCGGCCGGGTACGACGGGTCGATCGGCACGTAGGCGCCGCCCGACTTCAGCACGCCCAGCACGCCGACGATCATCTCGATCGAGCGGTCGACGCAGAGGCCGACGAGCGTCTCGGGGCCGACGCCGAGCCGGCGCAGCCGGTGCGCGAGCTGGTTGGCGCGGCGGTTGAGCTCCGCGTAGGTCAGCGTCTCGTCGCCGGCGACGACGGCGGGCGCGTTCGGCGCGCGCTCGGCCTGGGCGGCGATCATCTCGTGCACCGGGCGCGCGTCCTCGTACTCCAGGCGCGTGCCGTTCCACTCCACCAGGTGCTGGCGGCGCTCCTCGGTGGTCAGCATCGGCACGTCGCCCAGGCGGCGGCGCGGCGACTCGGCGATCCCCTCGAGGATCGTGCGGACGTGGCCGAGCAGGCGCGTGGCCGTCGCGTCGTCGAAGCGGCGGCGGCTGTACGAGACCTTGACGCGCAGGTCGGTGCCCAGGTTGGCGTAGAGCGAGAGCGGGTAGCCCGTCTGCTCGATGATCCGCACGTCGTCGGCGCTGCGGCAGCGCGCGCCCATGACGTCGCGCAGCACGCACGGGCAGAGGTCGCCCTCCACGAGCACGATGCTCTCGAAGAGCTGGCGGCCGCGCGCGACCTCGGACCACTCGTGCACGCGCGCCAGCGGGGCGTGCGCGAAGGGGAGCGCCGCGTCCTGCTGCGCCTGCACTTCCTCGAGCAGCGCGAGCGCGGTCGCGTCGGGCGAGACGCGGGCGCGGAACGGCAGCGTCTGGAGGAAGAGGCCGACCATCGAGTCGCCCCCCGCCACCTGCTCGCGGCCGTACGCCCGCGCGTCGCCGAAGACGACGTCGGAGTCGCCGCTGTAGCGGCTGAGGAGCAGCGCCCACGCGCCGCGGATCACCGTGCCGACCGAGAGCCCCTCCTGCGCCGCCAGGGCGCGGAGCGCGGCCACGGCGCGCGGCGAGAGGGTGAGCTGCTGCTCGCCGAAGTCCTCCTCGGCGTCCATCAGGTCGTTCGCCGGCCGCGTCTCGATCATGGTCGTCGGGGCCGCGAAGCCGCGCAGCGTCTCGCGCCAGAAGCCCTCGGCGGCGCCGGCGTCCTGCTTCCGCAGCCACTCCACGTACTCGGCGAAGGGGCGCGGCAGCTCCTGGGTGAGGTTCTCGCCTCGGCGGAAGGCCTCGTAGTGCGCGAAGACCTCGCGCAGCACGATCGCCCGCGAGCGGTTGTCCAGCAGGGCGTGGTGGGAGGTCCAGACGAACTGGGCGACGTCGTCCGCCAGGCGGAAGACGGCCAGGCGCATCAGCGGCGCCTCGCTCAGCTCGAAGCCGCGCCGGCGGTCCGCGCGGAGGTAGATCTCGAGGCGGTACTCCTGCTCCCCGCGCGCGAGCCCGCGCCAGTCCTGCTGCTCGACCGGGAGCGCCACCTGGCTGTGCGCATCCTGCACCGGCTCCAGAAGCCCCTCCCAGCGGAAGCTGCTGCGGAGGATCGGGTGCCGGTCGATCACCCGCTGCCACGCCCGGCGAAACGCCGCGACGTCCATCTCCTCGTGCAGCGTCGCCACCAGCTGCTGGATGAAGACGCCGGACTGCGGGGCATACAGGTTGTGGAACAGCATGCCCTGCTGCATCGGAGAGAGCAGGTAGGTCGAGCCAAGGATCGTGGTGCTCATCGGGGCTTCACTCGGGGGAAGGCTGGGACGCGCCGGCCGCAACGGCGGGAGGGAGAGCAAGAACTGAGCACTCTCGCCACAGTCCCGTATGGCGCGGCAATCTCGTTGATTTATAAGAAGATACGTCGTTGCCACAGGGGCCTTGCGGACCCCCGGAGGACCGCATGCTGTTGCGCCGACACAACGACTGCCTCAGCTCCGCCACAGGCGTGTAGGCGCGTTACAACGGGGTGTTACGCGTCCCAGCGCCAGCAGCGGATTCGCACCCCGGTGGCCTCGACCGCCATGGCGCCGACGTGCTCGTCGGCCGGCTCGAAGGCGGCCAGCGTCCAGCGGGCGGAGGCGTCGGGATCGCCCAGCACCCAGCGCAGGCTGGGGGGCGAGCCGGTGCGAAAGTCCACGGCGAAGCTGGCGAGCGGGATGGACAGGCCGCCGCCCAGCGCCTTGATGAAGGCCTCCTTCCGCGTCCAGCACTCGAAGAAGGCGCGCATCCGAAGCGGCTCCGGAACCGTCCGGAGGGTACGCTGCTCCTCCGCGGCGAAATGGGACTCGGCCACCAGCTCCGCGTCGACCATCGCTTCCACGCGCTCCACGTCCACGCCGAGCGGTCCGCGATGCGTCAGGCCATAGACCGCCACGGACCCCGCGTGGGCGAGGTTGAAGTGGAGCGTCGGACCGCCGGCGCCGGGCTCCCGCCGGATCGACGGCTTCCCCTGCTCGCCGTAGTCGAAGCGGAGCGCCGCCGGGTCCTCGTCCAGGTAGCGGGCAATCAGGAGCCGGAGCGTCGCCCGCGCAACGACATATCGGTCCCGGTCGCGGTCGAACCGGAAGCGTGCCGCCCGCTCGCGCTCGTCGGCCGAGAGCAGCAGCTGATACGCGGCCAGCCGTTCAGCGCGTACGTGGAGCGACGCACTCCATAGATGGACCTCGTCGTCGCCGAGCAGGATCGGCGTCTGCTCCACCCCGAACGGCGACGCGGGCCAGCGAAGCGAGACGCGCACGCTCCAGTGGTCCGGAGAGGTTGATTATTGAACCACAGAGGACACAGAGGACACAGAGAACGGCCGCTCGGGAGGCGCAGGCCTCCCGAGCGGCCGTTCTCTGTGTCCTCTGGGTCCTCTGTGGTTCAATCGCTGTTACTCAATCCGCAGCGCGGGCCGCAGGGAGCGCGGGGGCGGCGGGGGTCTGCTGGCGCCTGGCGAGGTCGGAGCGGATGGTCGGGAGGATCTGGCCGGCGACGTAGTTGGCCAGGATCTCGTTGCCGAGGGGCGTCAGGTGGCAGTAGTCGGTGAAGATCTGCTGCTCGACGCCGTCGTAGATCCCCGTCAGGTCGAGGAACTGGCCGCCGACGTCGGCCGCCATCTGCCGCTCGCGCTCCTTGATGAAGTCCGTGGAGCGGTGGGCGAACTGCTCGTAGTTCGGCAGGTACGACGACACGTTGAACTCGAACAGCTTCTGCTCCGGGCCCGACATCGGCTTCTTGCCGCGCTCCAGGATCAGCATCGGCTGGAGCATGAACACGGGGTGGACGTTCTCGTCGCGAAGGATGAGCCCGATCCGGCGGTGCATCTTCAGCGCGTTCGTCGGGAAGACCTGCTGGAGGTTCGCGACGCTCTTGTCCACGTCCATCGGATGCCGCTCGGTCTCGCGCGGCGTGGTGAGGATCAGCTTGAGGTTGCGGAGGGCGCGGATGGTCACGTGGACGAAGGCGCTCTTCCGGTACCACCACCAGCCGTTGGCGCTCACCAGGGCGCCGATCGACGGGTCGCCCAGGATGTCGGACGCCTGGGTGTTGTAGAGGTAGCTCCCGAACTGGTCGTGGCCCGGGTTCGCCCAGAGCATGTCGTTGAACCCGTCCAGGAAGAGGACCATGTCCGGGTCGTACTTGAGGATCGACTGGTTGAGGTAGATCAGGTGGTGGTGCGTCCACGTGCTGGTGATGGCCGCGTTGATCACCTCGACCTTCGTCCCCGCGGGCAGCTCGCCGGCGAGCTTCTTCTCGAGGAAGGCGTCGATGGTCTTGTCGTTCGGAATGACGGCGAAGTCCCGCTGGAGGTGCGGCCAGAGCCCGCCGGTCCCGTAGGCGGCCGAGCCTCCCATGACGAAGATCCGGTAGCTGTTCGCCGGCTTCGCGACGCTCACCTCGGTCGCCCGGCGGAAGCCCACCGAGTTGTGCCGCACGCCGCGGGTGTCCACGAAGTTGCGCGCCGGCAGGATGTTCTTGTACGGGTCGAACTCGAACTCGTACAGGTGCTTGCCGTCGTAGCCGCGGGTCAGCTTCAGGTAGGTCGAGGCGCTGAACTCGAGCACCGCCGCCATCAGGACGAACAGGATGGCGCTGAAGAAGAGCTTCTTCCCGAGCGACAGCGTGGGAAGCTGCTCCTCCTGCGTCTCCTCGTCCGCGGACTCCGGCTGCTGCTGGGGGTCGGTCGGGGGAGGGGTGACGCTGTTGTCGTACGAGCTGGCGGTGGACTGGCCGGGCACTGCGGTCGACATGTAGGTCTCGGCTGGTGACTGCGAGGCTGCGGAAGCTGCGGGGGAGCGGGCAAAACGACGCGGCAGCCCGGTCAGCGGGCGGCGGCGAGCGGCACGGCGGGAGCGCCGGCGGAGGCGATCGGGAGCGTGGCGAGCAGCGAGCTCGCCGGCTGGAGCTTCTGGAGCTGCGCCGCTACCGAGGTGAAGGAGAACTCGGAGAGCAGGCGCTCCAGGCGCCCCTTCACCAGCTCGAGCCCCCGGTAGTGGCGCACGCGCGTGAGCCAGCCGACGGGGAGCTGCGGCTGTGCGGGGTCGAGCTCCCAGGGGTGGATGTAGAACATCCCCGGAATCCCGCTGGTCGCGTGCTCGCGGAAGGCGCGGCGGGTGACGGCGTAGGGGAACTGGCGGAAGTAGCCCCCGCCCGACGCCGGAACGCGAACGCCGGCCATGACCGTGGTCGTGAGCGGAAGCTCGAGCAGCGTGCCGGCCGGGCGCTGGATGCCGTGGGGGACGGGCGGCGTGGAGGCGTAGCCGTAGCCCGGGCGGTTGATCGGGAAGAGCGAGGAGTCGTAGCCGTACCCCTCCTCCAGCAGCACGTCGAACGCCCACTCCCCACCGGGGACGATGGAGAAGCTGGGGGCGCGGAATCCGGTGACGGCCACGCCGGCCACGTCCTCGAGCAGCTGCTTCGACGAGCGGACGTCCTCGCGGAACTCCTCGGGGGTCAGCGTGGTGACTCGGCGATGCCACCAGCCGTGCGAGGCGATCTCGTGTCCGGCGTTGGCGATGCGGCGCACGACGCCAGGGTGCCGGCTCGCCACCCAGCCGAGGGTGAAGAAGGTGCCGGTCGAGCCGTGGCGGGCGAGCAGGTCGAGCAGCACATCGACGTTGTGGCCGACGCGCGAGGGCATGGCGTCCCAGCTGGTGCGGGAGACGCTGCGCTCGAACGCGTTGACCTGGAAGTAGTCCTCGACGTCGACCGTGAAGAAGTGCTTCGGCCGAATGGGGGGCTGATACATGTCGCTCGACGCTCGCTCCGGAGGAGGTGAGTTCGAGCGGCGCCGAGTCGCAGGGGGCGAGCCATGTACGGCAGGCCGCCGGACGGACGGACCTGGGCGCGCTGTATGTCTCGCTACTTCAACGACTAACGTCGAGCCACCCGCCCTGGCTGACGCCACGGTGAAGGAGAAATCGTGTGGTGGCCGTGCAACAGATGCGGGTGTAGTGTCACACCCCCCGTGGGCCGACGCCACAGTGCCGGCGGCGCGAATCGCGAGGATCGACGAGGGTCATGATCGAAACGCCCGGTAACACGTCGTAACGCCCCGCCAGCATATCCGCGCGCCCGATGCGCGGCCGCATCACATCGCAAGTCCCTCAATACACACGAGTAAAACGATGCATACATGCGGCGCAATGTGTCGAGTTCCGGCCGCAACATCGGCCGGCGTTGTGACGGCGCAGAATGTAAGTCCGTGATATTGAACGAATTAGGAATTAACAATCGGCGGTATGTGGGTTGCCTTCGGTCGGGTCCGCGAAAGACTTCCCTTCCCGTACCCAGTTCCTCGGAGACATCCCTGATGGCCTTCTCTACCCCGCTGCGGCGGAGCGCCGCGGCCGTTGCCGTGCTGTCCGCCGCGGCACTGGCTGCTGCCTGCGCCGACTCGCCCGTCGAGCCGACCCTGCGTCCGAGCTCGCCACTGCTGCACGTGGCCCCGCTCGACACGCCCTACACGAGCACCGTCTGCAAGGTCGGTCCGGCCGGCAGCTACCAGTTCGCGCTCAGCGTCTGGCCCGACCGCATCGTCGCGCCCACGAACGTCTCGGGCACGCTGCTCGTCCCGGTGCCGTTCGACCTGAGCGCCGGCCAGTGCGTCGATGTCTTCCGCGGTGGTGCGCTGCTCGACGGCATCTACGCGAGCGAGGTCAACCTCCCCGCGGGTACGGCGCTGGAGAAGATCGTCGTTCAGCTGAAGGGTGGCGACTGCGCGGTGCTCGCCGAGTTCTGCCCGGTCACGTTCACCGGCGCCAACCAGGTGTACGTCGAGGTGTTCCAGGGGAAGGGCTACGTCATCACCTTCTACAACAAGAGCACCACGCCGCCGCCCCCGCCGCCCGTCGGCGGTCACGGCTGCACGCCGGGCTTCTGGAAGAACAGCCCGGCGAGCTGGGGTCCGACCGGCTACTCGCCGAACAATGACTTCGACACAATCTTCGGCGTGAACGCCTTCAACCCGAACATCTCGCTCATCGGGGCGCTGAATCTGGGTAACGGCGGCAAGGATGCCCTCGCCCGTCACGCCACGGCCGCGCTGCTCAACGCCGCACATCCGAGCGTGGGCTACAACCTGACGCCGTCGCAGGTGATCTCGATGGTGCAGGCCGCGTTCGCCCCGGGCGGTGACATCGAAGGTACCAAGAACAAGTTCGAAGCCTTCAACGAGCAGGGCTGCCCGCTCGCGAACGACAACAGCTTCAGCAAGTAAGACGAAGCAAGCAGCAGCACATCGGTGGCGGACCATTCGCCGCCTCGGAAGTCCGCGCGGGGCGCCCTGACTCAGGGCGCCCCGCGCGTCTTTTTTCGTTCGCCCCTGGAATTTCCGCGTACCGCGACAACATGTGTGCCCGCTCGGCATTCGTGACGCGCCGGCGCATCAGGCGGGCGGAAACATCAGTTCCTCGAAAAATACGTAAGTTGTTGGAGCGCCAGTCGGTTCGGTGTTCGTCCAGCCTGGTACGTCGATTGCCTCCGCGGCGGCTGCCTCAAGGGCCTTCATCATCATTAGTCGCCTGGAGCAGTTCATGAAGCAGTTGCAGAAGTACGCGCCGGTCCTCGCGATCGCCGCCGCGGCGGTGCTCGCGGCCTGCAGCGATGCGCCGGTCGACCCCGCGAGCCGGCCGAGCGCTCCGTCGCTCCACGTCGCGCCGCTCGACACCGCGTACACGACGACTGTCTGCAAGGTCGGCCCCGCCGGGACGTTCGAGTTCACCAGCAGCGTCTGGCCCGACCGGGTCGTTCCCCCGACCGGCCTCTCCGGCACCTCGCTCGTCCCGGTGCCGTTCAACCTGAGCGCCGGCCAGTGCGTGGACATCTTCCGCGGCGGCCCCTCGCTCGACGGCCTCTACGTGAGCGAGGTCAACCTCCCCGCCGGCACCTCGCTCGAGAAGATCGTGGTCCAGCTCAAGGGTGGCGACTGCGCCGTGCTGGAAGAGTTCTGCCCGATCACCTACACCGGCGTGAACCAGGCGTACGTCGAGGTGTTCGAGGGGAAGGGCTACGTCATCACCTTCTACAACACGGGCGCCGAGACGCCGCCGCCTCCGCCGCCGCCGCCGGTCGGTGGCCAGGGCTGCACGCCGGGCTTCTGGAAGAACAGCGTCGGCAGCTGGGGCCCGACGGGCTTCGCGCCGGCCAATGACTTCGACGCGGTGTTCGGGGTGAACGCCTTCACCCCGAACATCACCCTGCTCTCGGCGCTGGGCGCGAACGGCGGCGGCGTGAAGGCGCTGGCCCGCCACGCCACGGCCGCGCTCCTCAACGCCTCGCACCCCGGCGTCAGCTCCGACCTGACGACGGCCCAGGTGATCTCGATGGTGCAGGCCGCGCTGGCTCCGGGCGGCGACATCGAGGGGACGAAGAACAAGCTGGCCGCCTTCAACGAGCAGGGCTGCCCGCTCGCGAACGACAACAGCACGAACAAGAAGAAGTAAGACTGCACTCGGCGCGGTCCGCCGCTCGCGAGTGACAGGCGGGGTGCCTTCTCCGAGGGCACCCCGCCTATTTTCCACGACCATGCATCCGCCCGCCCTCGCGCCCTCCCGGATTCGCGCGCTCGCCCTGCCAATCGTGCTGCTCCTGGCAGGCCCTTCATCGTGTGGCGGCGAGGACGATGCCCGGCACCCGGCGAGAGCGGCCGCGACCGCCCCTCGCGACACCAGCACGATCCTGCCACCGACGTCCGCGTCGGCCCCGCCCGCCAGCGTCCGACTCGACACGGTGGCCACGGGGCTCGAGGTGCCGTGGGCGATGGCCTTCGCGCCCGACGGTCGAATCTTCGTCACCGAGCGCCCGGGACGGATCCGGGTGATCGAGAACGGGCGGCTGCGCGCCGAGCCGTGGGCGACGCTCCCCGTGTACGCCGAGGACGAGAGCATCAGACCGGAGAGCGGTCTGATGGGGATCGCGCTGGCGCCGGACTTCGCCACCAGCGGGCAGCTCTACATCGTCGGGACGTTCTGGAAGAGCGAGTCGGCGCGCGCACCCTCGCTTCCCGCGCGAGCCGTGCGACGGATCGCCGGGCTGTTCTCCTCGGCCGCATCGACGCCGTGGGAAAACCGCGTGTACCGACTCACCGACCGCGGCGGGTACGGCGTCGATGCGCGGGTGGTGGTGGACGACCTGCCGGCGAATTACTACCACGCCGGCGGCGGGCTCGCCTTCGGTCCGGACGGCATGCTGTACGCGACGATCGGCGACGCGCTGCACCCGGACGACGCCGCGGATCGGACGTCGCTCGCCGGGAAGGTGCTGCGCTACGGGCCCGACGGCAGCATCCCGGCGGACAACCCGATGCCCGGTTCGCCGGTGTTCGCGCTCGGCCTTCGCAACACGCAGGCGCTGGCGTGGCACCCGCGCACCGGAGAGCTGTTCGGCGCCGACCACGGGCCGAGCGGGATGGCGCAGGAGGGCGGGCGCGCGGACCGCGACGAGCTGAACGTGATCGCGCCGGCGGGCGACTACGGTTGGCCGCGGGTGGCGGGGCTCGACGCCGGCGCGGGCGCCTACGTTCGCCCGATCGCGGTGTGGACGCCCGCCATCACGCCATCGGGCATGGCGTTCTACACGGGCCCCGAGCCGGCGTGGGCGGGGTCGCTGTTCCTGGGCGGCCTGCGCGGGCGGAGGCTGACGCGCCTAACGCTGGCGCGCGAGGCGGGGCGGTGGCGGGCCGCCGCCGAGGACAGCCTGCTCGCCGGCGCGGTGGGGCGCATCCGCGCCGTGCGAATGGGGCCCGAC
>DATFPD010000609.1:0-23831 GCA_035265005.1 Gemmatimonadaceae bacterium
GTAGTGCACCGTCCCCACACCCTGCTCGACGACGGGCGCGTTCTCGGCGTCGAGCACGCGGACGTACGCGGCGACGCGCGGATCCTCCAGCGGCGCCTCGAACGGCAGGTTCGCGTGCGCGGTGGGACGGCCGGCGGCGTCGGTCACGATCACCGGCACCCGCATCTCCACGATGTGCGACGAGAGGTCGAGCAGCGCCGCGGTCCCGCTCTCCTCGCCGGGGTCGGCGAGCGCGCGGTAGACGCGGGCGAACATGCGCCCCGACCGCGACGACTCCTCGCGCAGCGCGTCGGCGACGCGGCGCGAGTAGATGATGTACGAGACGAGCAGCACCACCACGCCAAGCGCGAGCGCGGCGACCGGCACACCGCGGCGCCGCACCGGTCAGCCCAGGCGGTCGGCCCCGAGGTACGGACGCAGCGGCTCGGGGACGCTCACGGTGCCGTCAGCGTTCTGGTAGGTCTCGAGGAGCGCGGCGATGGTGCGCGGGAAGGCCAGCGCCGAGCCGTTGAGCGTGTGCACGAGCCGCGGCCGCTCGCCGGCCGCCGGGCGGTAGCGGATGTTCGCGCGGCGCGCCTGGAAGTCGTCGCAGACGCTGCACGACGAGCACTCGAGGTACTTCCCCACGCCGGGCGCCCAGACCTCGAGGTCGTACGTCTTGGCGCTCGCGAAGCCGGTGTCGCCCGCCGCGAGCAGCACCACCCGGTAGGCGAGCCCCAGCAGCTGCAGCGCCTTCTCGGCGTGCGACGTCAAGAGCTCCAGCTCCTGCGTCGAGCTCTCCTGCGGCGAGTAGCGGACCAGCTCCACCTTGTCGAACTGGTGGACGCGCAGGATGCCGCGCGTATCCTTGCCCGCCGCGCCCGCCTCGCGGCGGAAGCACGGGGTGAACGCCACGAAGCCCCTGGGCAGCATCCCCGGGTCGAGGATCTCGTCCCGGTAGAGGTTCGTGACCGGCACCTCGGCGGTCGGGATGAGGAAGAGATCGTCGTCCCGCACGCCGTACATGTCGTCCTCGAACTTCGGCAGCTGCGCCGTGCCCGTCATCGTCGCGCGGTTGACGACGAACGGCGGGCAGACTTCCTCGTAGCCGTGCTCGCGCACGTGGAGGTCGAGCAGGAACGACATGAGGGCGCGAACGAGCCGCGCCCCGCCCGCGCGGAAGACCGGGAAGCCCGAGCCCGTGATCTTGGCGCCCCGGGGCAGGTCCAGAATCCCCAGGCGCTCGCCGATCTCCCAGTGCGGCCGCACGTCGTCGCCCGCCGGACGCGGCGTGCCCCAGCTCCGCACGACCTGGTTGCACTCCTCGCCCCCGGCGGGCACGTCGGGGCGCGTGATGTTCGGCAGGTCGAGCAGCAGGCGCTCCAGCTGCGCCTCGGCGAGCGCGCGCTCGCTCTCCAGACGGGAGATCTCCTCCCCGAGCTCGCGCCCCTGGGCGATCTGCTCGTCCGCGCTCTCGCCCGCGCGCTTGCGCTTCGCCACGTCCTGGCTGATGGCGTTGCGACGCGCCTTGCGCTCCTCCACCGCCTGAATCATCTCGCGACGCTCGCGCTCCAGCCCCTCGAGCCGGTCGAGCGCGGGGGCCAGCTCGTCGAGCTTGCCGCGCCGCCGCATTCCATCACGAACGACGTCCAACTGCTCCCGCACGAGGCGGATGTCGAGCATGAGATCGAGACGCTGGGGTCAGACCGTGGGAATGCCGGGGCGGAACGAGCGGTAGCCGCAGTTCCGGTTCAGCGTGACGCGGAAGTAGACCTTGCGCGTGGCGGCGTTCGCGCTGTCGACGACGAGCTTGGCGAAGAGGAACGGCCGCACGAGCCCGGAGCAGAAGGTGACGTAGCTCTGGACGAACACGGCGCTCCCGGGATCCACGCGCACGAGCGAGTCGTAGACGAAGCCGCCGTTCGGCGACTCCTCGATCGTCTCGAAGTTCGTGCCCGCCGTGGCCACCTGGAGGCCCACCCTGTGCGGCCCCACGCCCCGCGGCCCGAGAGAGGTCGGGATGACGCGCACGGCGAGCCGGTTCGCGACGGACTGCGGCGTCATGAGCACGGTCTTGCCCGCCGCGTCGATGTCGAACACCAGGTCGAAGTCGAAGATGCTATCGACACGAAGGAGGCTCGGATCAGCGAACAGGTCGTCCGCCGTGTCGGCGCGGTAGCCGACCAGGCTGAGCGCCGAGGGCGACGTCAGCGGGGTCCCGGTGACCGCCAAGGCGACCATCGTGTCGGTGGAGGTCCGGACGATCGCGCCGGACGCCGTCGAATCCTTGCACGCGCCGGCGAGGGCGGCACAGGCCACCAGCACCAGCGGAACAAACGCTCTGCACTTCATGTCTCACACACGCCAGAGAGCAATAGACGGCCGCCGTTCGGCGAGCCGTCGCGGGGTAACTCTACCAGTACACACGAGAGACTTCAAGTTGTTCCCGTCGCTTGACTTCGCTTTTCTGGGCCCCTAGCTTCGCAAACACTTACACCGGAGCCGGAATGCCGACTATCCGCGACCTCGTCGAGGCGATCCGACAGCGGGACGGAGTCGAGGCCGCGATCGTTCTGGGCCGAGACGGACTGCTGATCGACAGCCACGTGGTCGCGGGGCTCGACCCGGAGAACGTGGCCGCGCACATCCCCCTGGTGATCAGCGCGGCCGACGATTTCGGCTCGGCGGCCGGCCGCGGCGCGCTCATCACCGCGGTGCTGGAACACCCCAACGGCATGGCGATCGTTTCGGTGCTCTCGGACGAGGCGGTGCTGCTCGTCCTCGTTCACCCCGCCGCGAACGTGGGTCAACTGCTGTTCGAGCTCCGCAAGAACCGCGAATTCATCGCGTCGCTGGTGTAGGACAATTGCGCATTCCGGGTTCCGGATTGCGCATACTCCACGTGCGAAGGGTTCGGGATGCGCTATCCGCAGTTCGGAGAGCGCAATCCCGTTTGTCATCTGTAAACGCTGTAGCTGACTTCTCATGACCCCTGCCCCGCAGTGCCATGTGCTGGTCGCGGACGACGAGCCGCACATCGGCCGTATCATCAAGATGAAGCTGGAACAGGGGCCGTTTCGCGTCACGCTGGCGTATGACGGGCAGGAGGCGCTCGACGTGCTCGAGCGCGAGCCGGACGTGGGGATCGTGTTGCTGGACCTCATGATGCCCCAGCTCAGCGGGCTCGACGTGCTCTCCAGGGTTCGCGCCGACGAGCGCTGGAAGCACCTCCCGGTCATCGTCCTCACCGCGGCGGGGCAGGAGCAGCAGTACCGGGCGGCGATGGAGCTCGGGGCGAGCGAGTTCCTCACCAAGCCCTTCAGCCCCAAGAAGCTGTACGCGCGCACCGCCGAGCTGGCGGGCGTCGCCGACGACGATACCGCGCCCGCGGGCAGCGCATGACCCTCTGGGCCGTAGTGCTGGCCGGCGGCGTAGGCTCGCGCTTCTGGCCGCTGAGCACGCCGCAGCGGCCGAAGCAGCTGCTTCCGCTGGTGGACGACACGCCGCTCCTGCTCGGCACCCTGCGCCGTCTGCGCGCGCTGGTGCCGACCGAGCGGACGCTCGTGCTGACGAACAAGTCGCTCGTTGCCCCGATCGCCGAGCTGGCATCGGAGCTTCCGCGGAACAACCTGATCGCCGAGCCGCGCCCCGCCGGGACGGCGGCGGCGCTGGCGTGGGCGGCGCGCGAGATCGAGCGCCGCGACGGTCCGACCGCCGTCATGATCTGCGTGCACGCCGACTGGTCGATCGGGAACGTGCCGGGGTTCCTCGATGCGCTGCGCCGGGCCGCCGACGCGGCCGAAGCCCGGCAGGGACTGGTCACGGTGGGAATCGTACCCACGCGTCCGGACCCCGGCTTCGGCTACATCCAGCCGGCCGACGGGGGCGGCCCGAACGACGTGCGCCGGGTGGCGCGCTTCGTCGAGAAGCCTGACCGCACGCGCGCCGAGCAGATGGTGCGCGAGGGCTACCTGTGGAACTCCGGCATCTTCGTCTGGCGGGTGGGCGACTTCCTGGACGAGATTCGCGCGCGCACGCCCGAGGTGGCGCCGGCGCTGGAGTCCAGCGGCGACGACGCCGAGCGCTTCTTCTCGGTGGTGAAGCCGATCTCGGTGGACGTGGGCGTGCTGGAGCGGAGCGACCGCGTCTACGTGCTGGGCGGCGACTTCGGCTGGGACGACGTTGGGACCTGGGCGGCGCTGCGACGAGTGCGCAGTGGCGACGCGGCCGGCAACGCGGCGAGCGGCTCCTACTTCGGGCTCGACTCGCAGCGCAACGTGGTGCACGCCGACGGCGGCGGCTCGGTCGTCCTCTACGGCGTCTCGGACCTGGTGGTCGTCTCGCGCAACGGGATGACGCTGGTGACGACCGTGGAGCGCGCGGCGGACCTCAAGACGCTGATCGAGGCGCTTCCGGCGGAGATGCGTGACCGGCCGTGACCCAGCTCTACCTGTACGACGACGCCGCGGCCCGCGAGTTCGAGCCGTTCGCCCTCACCCGTCCGGTCTCCGAGATGCGTGCGGGCGCCGAGGTCATCCGCCGCCGCTGGGAGCGCGCGCTCGGGATGCGCGCGACCGGATTCATCGGCGCCCCGCACCTCGCCGACTTCGAGGAGCTGGACGCGCCGCCCGCGGCATCGGGCGTCATTCCGGCCGGCTCGATCGTCGCCAGCTCGCGCTGCGTGGTCGCGATGGAGCGGCTGCCGGCTGACGCGGCGGCGCTGACCTGCGCCGGCCAGGTGGCGGCGCTTCGCCTGCGGCGCGAGCTGGACGTGAGCGAGCTGGTCGAGAGCGGGCGACCGCTGGACGCGCTGGCCTCGACCGGCACGCCGTGCACCGCCGTCGCCGGCCGCTGGCTCGACCACGTCTGGGACTTCGTCGGCCAGCTCTCGATGCAGCTCGCCGACGACGTGCACGCGCTCGGCTACGGCGGACGCGCGACGCAGATCCAGCAGGGGCAGCGGGGCATAGCGGTGCACGGCCCGCACCCGCTGTGGGTCGAGCCGGGCGCGGTGGTCGAGCCGTACGTCTTCTTCGACGTCGCCGGCGGTCCGATCTACGTCTCGGAAGGCGCGCACGTGCATGCGTTCACCCGCGTCGTCGGTCCCTGCTACCTGGGGCCCGGCTCGAGCGTGTCGGCCGACAAGGTCGCCAACTGCTCGATCGGCGAGGTGTCGCGCGTGCACGGCGAGCTGAGCACGACGATCGTGCTCGGCCACTCGAACAAGGCGCACGACGGCTTCGTGGGACACTCGTACCTGGGACGCTGGGTGAACCTCGGCGCGGGCACGACCACGAGCAACCTGAAGAACACCTACGGCACCGTGGCGCTCTGGACGCCGAAGGGCGTGCGCGACACCGGGCTCCAGTTCCTCGGCACGCTGTTCGGCGACCACGCGAAGACCGGTATCGGGATGCGCCTGACGACCGGCTCGGTCATCGGCGCGGGCGCGAACGTGTACGGCAGCACCATGCCACCCAAGTACGTGGAGCCCTTCTCGTGGGGAGACGGCGCGCCCTACGGGGCGTACCGGGTGGACAAGTTCATCGAGGTCGCCGGGCGCGCGATGGCGAGGCGCAGCATCAACCTCGGCGAACGCGCGCGGCGCCAGCTGGTGGCGGCCTTCGCCCGCGGGCGCTCGGGCGCCGGGAGCGGCGCGTGAGACTCTGGATGCTGGGGAGCGGGAGCAAGGGGAACGCCGTGCTCCTGGAGTCGCGCGAGTCGCGCGTGCTCGTCGACGCCGGCTTCGCGCCGCGGACGCTGGCCACGCGCCTGGCCGCCGTCGGCGTGGCGCCCGAGTCCATTGACGCGCTGGTGGTGACGCACGAGCACATCGACCACGTACGCGGCGCCTGCGCGGGCGCGAAGCGCTGGGGGTGGGCGCTGCACGCGAGCGCCGGCACCGTGCGCGCGCACCCCGAGCTGGCCGCCGCGGGCGCGACGACCTTCGAGGCCGGCGCACGGATCACGGTCGGCCGCTTCGAGCTCACGAGCGTCGGCACGTCGCACGACGCCGAGGAGCCCGTGGCGGTGCTCGCCGAGGCCGACGGCGCGCGCGCCGTGGTGGCGACCGACATGGGGTGGGTGACCAGCGCCGTGGCGAGCGCCTGCGCGGGCGCGGACATCCTGGTGCTCGAGTCGAACCACGACGAGGGGATGCTGCGCCTGGGTCCCTACCCCGCCTACCTCAAGGCGCGCATCGCGGGGCGGAAGGGTCACCTCAGCAACGTCGCCGCCGCCGCCTTCGCGCGCGCCATGACGCACCGCGACCTGCGGCACCTCGTGCTGGCGCACCTGAGCGAGACGAACAACGCGCCCGAAGTCGCGCTCGACACGATGCGCGTGGCGCTGCGCGGCACGCGGTTCCGCGGCGGCGTCTGCGCTGCGCCGCAGGACGGCGTGCTCGGCCCGTTCTGCCCGGGGAGCGAGCGCGCCCGCGTGGCGAGCCAGCTGGCGCTCGCCCTCTGAATGGAGCACATCGAGCGCATCCTGCGAAACAACGCCGCCTGGGCTGACGAGATGACCCGCGGCGACCCGGAGTTCTTCGCGAGTCGCGCCAGGGAGCAGGCACCCCACTTCCTGTTCATCGGCTGCTCGGACAGCCGGGTGCCGGCGGAGCAGCTCACCGGCGTGCTGCCTGGAGAGATGTTCATCCACCGCAACATCGCCAACCAGGTCTTCGCCACGGATCTCAACCTGCTCTCGGTGCTCCAGTACGGCATCGAGGTGCTCGAGATCGAGCACCTGATCGTCTGCGGTCACTACGACTGCGGGGGGGTGAAGGCGGCGATGGGCTCCGGAAGCCACGGCCTGGTGGACAACTGGCTGGCCGGGATCCGGAACGTCATCCGCTGGCACGAGCACGAGCTCGCCGCCGTGCGGGACGAGGACGCGCGCCTCCGCAGACTGGTCCAGCTCAACGTGCGGCAGCAGGTTTACAACCTCTCTCGCGTGCCGATCGTGCAGAACGCCTGGCGACAGGGCCCGCGCCCGCTGCTGCACGGCTTCGTGTACGACATCCACGACGGACTGCTCGACTCGGTCGTGCTCGGCGTGACCGGGGAGCAGGGCGCCGCCGCGCTGCTGCCGGACGAGCAGCTCGCGGACGGGAAGCGCGCGGCCCCGCCCGTCGCCGAGCGCGGGAGCCGCCGGTCGCGGAGCTGACGCCCTGGGTCACGCCGCGCGGCGAGGTTTGCACGCCGTCCCGGTGCGCACTACCTTGGCCCGGTCCGCCCGCCGCACAGGAGACCGAGGCCCGCATGCACGACGTCCCCGACCGGCTCTCGCCGGCGCTGGAGCAGGTCGTCACGCGCTACGCCGAGATGGTCCGCGGCGTGGGACGGCGGCACGGCCTGTCCGAGTCGGACATCGACGAGCTGCTCCAGGACGTCCGCGTTCGCCTCTGGCGCGCGCAATCGGACAGCGCGGGCGTCTCGGCGGTCACCGCGTCGTACGTGTACCGCGCCGCCGCGAACGCCGCCCTCGACCTGATCCGCCGCCGGCGCCGGAAGCGCGAGAGCGTGCGGGACCTGCGGCGCGCCAGTCAGGAGACGCTGCTCCCCGAGTCGCCGGGGCCGCACGAGGCGGTCGAGGACGGCGAGCTGGCGGAGCGCGTGATGCAGGCCGTGCAAAAGCTCTCCGAGTCGCGGCGGCTGGTCGTGCGGATGCACCTGTCCGGGCTCTCCCGCGAGGAGATCGCGCGGACGCTCGGGTGGACGGAGGGCAAGACGCGAAATCTGCTGTACCGCGGCCTGGGCGATCTTCGCGCCCTGCTCGCCGCGGACGGCATCGGACCGGAGACGATCGGATGAGCGACGCCAGGCTTCGCGCGCTCTACGCCCGGGGCGTGCAGCAGCGCGCCGCGCCAGACCGCAGCGCCTGCGCCGCGCCCGACAGGATCCTCGCCGCGGTCGAGCGACGTGGAGCGGAGTCGGAGCGCCACGCGACGCTGGAGCACGTCATGTCCTGTCCGTTCTGCCGCGCGGACTTCGACCTGCTGCGCGCGGTCGCGGACCCCCCAACGCGACGGCCGCTGCTCGCGCGCCGGTCCACCATCGCCTCGCTCGGCACGTTGGGAGCGCTCGCGGCGGCCGCCGGCATTGCACTGCTCGCGCGCGGCGGCCCCGGCTCGCCGCCCGCAGAAGACGTCCAGCGCGGAGCGGCGTCCGCGTCGATCGCGCTCTCGCCGAGTGGCGACGTGAGCGCCGACGCGCCAATCGTGCTGACGTGGCGCGCCGTGCAGGGCGCCGTGGGCTACGACGCGGAGCTGCTGCGCGAGGACGGGTCACTGCTAGCGGCGCTCCAGACGCGCGACACCACCGCGGCGATCGCCGACTCGCTCACGGCCGGCGCGGCGACCTACCGCTGGTGGGTGCGCGCGCGCCTGCGGGACGGCACGAGCGTCACGTCGCCGCCGCTCACCTTCCGCCGCGCAGCCGCACGGTGACCGACGGGTCGCCGATGACGGTGAACGCGGCCCACTCGCGGAGCGGGGCGCCGCGCCGGCGCGCGGCGAGCTTCGCGTCGTGCAGGGCGTCGCCGACGGTGCGCCCCTCAGACAGCGCACGGTAGAAGTCCGTCACCAGCGAGAGCGCCGCGCGGTCGCCGATACGCCATCGCGTCGCTACCACCGCGCGCGCCCCGCCTTCCAGCAGCGGCCCCGCCAGGCCGCGCACGCCTTCCCCGCCGATGATAGTCCCGCCGGCCGTTCGGCACGCCGACAGCACGACGAGCGACGCCCTGAGCCGAAGCGACGCGAGCTCGGACGGTCCGAGGAATCCGTCCTCCCCCGCGCCCGGCGCGAGCGCGAGCGCGGTGCGCGCGGGGGACCACTCGTCGGCGACGGCGTGGGTCGCGAAGTGCAGGACGTCGAACGAATCGCTGGCGGCCCGGCGGAGGTACGCCTCGCTCGCGCCCGACGCGAGCCGCACGTCGCCCCGCACGCCGTACGACGCGGCCAGGCGGGCCTCGGCCGCCGACGCCGGCAGCCGCGGCAGCCCGCCGTTGGCGGCGAAGGCGGCCCGCACGGCGGCGGATTCGTCCGTCGCCGAGCCCGCGCCAGCGTCGAACGCCGCGTCGCCGAAGGCGAGGACGCGCGAGGCGCGAGGCCGCGCGGCCCCACCTCTGGCACGCAGCGCGGCGAGCACGCCGGCCGAGGGCACGGTGGCGACGGCGAACCGGTCGGCCACCAGCACGTCGCGATCGAGGCGGAGCGCCTCAATGGGCACGCGGTGGATCACGCCGTCGGGGACGACGAGCAGCCTCGTTATGCGCGGCGGCAGCTCCGCCACCGCGGGGGCGAGCAGCAGCCGGCCGAGCTCGGCGGCGGGCGCGGGTGCGTCGGCGCCCGACTCCGCGAGCACCGCCAGGCGATGCACGGTGGCGGCGAGCGAGTCTGCCGGCGGAAGGACGTAGGCGCGCGCGACGGCGCCGCGCGTGAGCACGAACAGCGTCGTCGGCTCCCCGCTGCCCCCGGTCACGTACTCCAGGAGCGCGGTACTGTCGTCAGGCAGCGCCGCGGCGGCGGCGCGGGCGTCGATCGCGGCGGCGGCAACGGTCGCGCGGGCGCCGCGGGCGGCGGCGGTCTCCTTCAGCTCGCGGACGAGCCGGTCGCGCAGCTCGCGCGCCCGCCGGCGCTCGGCCAGGCGGAAGGCGTCGTCCGCCATCCCGGCGCGCGCCATGCCGGCGAGGACGGACGCCACGCCGTAGTCCGCCGGGCCCGCGAAGTCCTGCGACTGGTAGACGAGGACGCGCATCTCGTGCTCGCCCATCCGCTCGCGCCACGCGTCCAGCTCGTCCGCGGCGGACTCGAGCTCGCGGGCCGCCGCCGGCAAGTCGCCGGCGCGCCGGGCCAGCTCCGCGCGCATGGTGCGGATGCGGTAGCGGTGAAAGCGCTCCTGCGGGTGCAGCTGGGCCCAGACGGTGTCGAGCGCGAGGCGCGCGGAGTCCGGCTTGCCGCGGCGGATGGCGAGCTCGGCGTACGTGATCAGCGCGCCGCCCTGCCAGCCGGTCCTCCCGAAGCGGCGGTGGAGCGCGCTCACCGAGTCCAGCTCGCGCTGCGCCTCGTCCCACCGGCCGCGCAGGACCGCGAGCCGCGCGCGGCCGTGGCGCGTCTCGATCTCGACCTGCGCGCGCCCGGTGCGCCGGGCCCACTCCAGCGTCTCGGCGAGCACCGAGTCCCCGTGCGCGAAGTCCCCGCCCTCCGCGGCGACGCGGGCGCGGAGGCTGCGCGCGGCCCCCACGCCCCACGCGTCGCCGTTCCGCGTCAGGAGCTCCTCGGCGCGCGCGGCCTCCGCGTCGGCCGTCGCGACATCGCGGTATGCCAGCGCGGTGTAGCCGAGGCTGATGGCCGCCCATCCGACCGCCGCCAGGTTGCCTGACGCTTCCCCCTCCTGCACGGCCAGCGACAGCTTGCGCTGCGCGCGGTCGTACAGGTAGACGGTCGTCAGGCCGTAGCCCCACCACTGGAAGGAGGCGGCGAGACCGGCGCGGTCGCGGGCCCGGGCCTGAATTCGGACGGCGGCGCTCACGCGGGCGTCCGCCGAGTCGATGAAGCCCGACTGGAAGAAGTCGGTGGCCTCGGTGAACAGGCAGCCCGCCTCGATGCGGCGCTCGCCGGCGCGGCGGGCCAGGGCCGCGCCCGTTCGCGCTTCGGCGCGCGCCGCGCGGTCGCCGCGCAGCGACAGCACGCCGGCGCGGCGGCAGTGGAGCATCGCCCGCAGCGGAAGCTCGTCCTGCCTGACGAGGCGGGCGGCGGAGTCGAGCACGGCGTCGGTGGCCTCGCGACCCATCGAGCGCGCACGCGCGCCGGCGAGCGACATCAGCGCCTCGGCGCGCGCGGACCGGTCGCCGGCGGCGCGCGCGATGCGCTCCGCCCGCTCGAACCACTCCATCGCCGGCGCCAGGCGGCCGCGGGTGGAGAAGCCGTAGGCCATGCCCAGCGCCGCCTGGGCGGCGTACGCGTCGTCGCCGGCGGCCAGCGCCGCGTAGCCCCGCTCCGCCGCCACGTAGTCGTAAGTGTCGCGGGCCAGCTCGGCCAGGCCGAGCGCCGCCGCGCGGTCGGACGGTCGCCGGCCAAGGCGCGCGGACCATCGCGCCGCGACCGTGCGCGCGCTATCCCCCTCGACCGCGCGCGTCGCCTGCCTGACGATCTGGCGTGGCGATTCGACGGGCGAAGGGTGCTGGGCCGCCGCGAGCAGCAGCAGCGCCGCCGTGACGAGCGCGTCGAGCATGGTTGGCCAATATGGGCGGGCGGCGGCCGCCGGCAAGCGCGCGACGCGTGAGAGACGCGTGAGAGATGCGAGTGAGACGCGAGTGAGACGCGCGCGCCGATCGGTCCGTTGATTCGGTGCGCCGCGCACCACCGCCGGCGCCGTCCATCTCCGGAGGGTACCCCCATGGAAGGTCAGAGCCGCACGACCGAGCACCCGCCCCGCCCCAGGCCCTGCGTCGAGCCCGCCGCGCCCACGCTGCCGCCGAAGGAGCCGCCGCATCAGGAGGCAGACGCGGTGAAGGGCGGCGGCGGCGGCGTGCCCGGCCTCCCGCGCGAGTGAGCGCGGGACGCGAGCGAGATGAGCAGGTGAAGATCATCGTCATGCCGTGAGTAGCGATTCGCGATACGCGATGCGCGAACTGCGATGCGCGAACTGCCCCGGGAGGCCAGTAGGCGCCTCCCGGGGCAGTTCGCGAATCGCGTATCGCGAATCGCTCTTAGTACATCCCGCCCATGCCGCCACCCGGCGCGGACGGGGCACCGCTCTCCTTCTCCTTCTTCTCGACGACCAGCGCCTCGGTCGTGAGCAGGAGGCCCGCGATCGACGCCGCGTTCTGGAGCGCCGTGCGGGTGACCTTGGTCGGGTCGATGACGCCCGCCTCGACCAGGTTCTCGTACTCGTCGGTCAGGGCGTTGTAGCCGAAGTTCGCGTCCTTGTTGGAGCGAACCTTCTCGATCACGATCGAGCCCTCGCCGCCGGCGTTCTGGACGATCATGCGGAGCGGCTCCTCGATCGCGCGGCGGACGATCTCGACGCCCGTGCGCTCCTCGAGGTCCTCGAGCTTGAGCTCCTTGAGCGCCTTCTGGGCGCGGATCAGCGCCACGCCGCCGCCCGGGACGATCCCCTCCTCGACGGCCGCGCGGGTCGCGTGGAGCGCGTCCTCGACGCGGGCCTTCTTCTCCTTCATCTCGCTCTCGGTCGCGGCGCCGACGTTGATCACCGCCACGCCGCCGGCCAGCTTCGCCAGGCGCTCCTGGAGCTTCTCCTTGTCGTAGTCGGAGGTCGTCTTCTCGACCGCCGCCTTGATCTCCTTCACGCGCCCCTGGATCTGCTCCTCGGTGCCCTGGCCGTCGATGATCGTCGTGTTGTCCTTGTCGACGACGATCCGCTTGCCGCGGCCGAGGTCGTTCACCACGGCGTTCTCGAGCTTGAAGCCGACTTCCTCGGAGATCACCTGGCCGCCGGTGAGCACCGCGATGTCCTGGAGCATCGCCTTACGACGGTCGCCGAAGCCCGGGGCCTTGACCGCGCAGACGCGCAGCGTGCCGCGGAGCTTGTTGACGACGAGCGTGGCGAGCGCCTCGCCCTCGACGTCCTCGGCGATGATCAGCATCGGACGGCCCATCTGCGCGACCTTCTCGAGGATCGGCAGCAGGTCCTTCATCGTCGAGATCTTCTTGTCGTGGATCAGGATCAGCGCGTCCTCGAGGACCGCCTCCATCTTCTCCGGATCGGTGACGAAGTACGGCGAGAGGTAGCCGCGGTCGAACTGCATGCCGTCGACCGTCTCCAGCGTCGTCTCGAGGCCGCGGGCCTCCTCGACCGTGATCACGCCGTCCTTGCCGACCTTCTCCATCGCGTCGGCGATGAGCGAGCCGATCTCCTGGTCGTTGTTCGCCGAGATGGCGCCGACCTGGGCGATCTCCTTCTTGCCGCTCGTCGGGACGCTGATCCGCTTCAGCTCCTCGACCACCGCGGCGACCGCCTTGTCGATGCCGCGCTTGAGCGCCATCGGGTTGACGCCGGCGGTGACGTTCTTGAGCCCCTCGCGGAAGATCGCCTGGGCGAGAACGGTCGCGGTGGTGGTGCCGTCGCCGGCGTTGTCGGAGGTCTTGGTCGCGACCTCCTTCACCATCTGGGCGCCCATGTTCTCGATCGGGTCGGAGAGCTCGATCTCCTTCGCGACCGTGACGCCGTCCTTGGTGACGGTCGGGGCGCCGAACTTCTTGTCGATGACGACGTTCCGGCCCTTCGGACCGAGGGTGACCTTCACCGCCTCGGCGAGCTGATCGACACCGCGCTTCAGCGCGGCGCGGGCGTCAACGTTGAAATGAAGTTCTTTGCTGGCCATACGCGTGAATCTCCGGGTGGAGTCGTGTGCAGTGTGCGGGGAGTGGTGGACCGAACGCGAAGCTCGCTCAGCCGACGACCGCGAGGACGTCGCTCTCGCGGAGGATCAGGAGCTGCTCGTTGTCGATCGTCACCTCGGTGCCGCTGTACTTCCCGTAGAGGATGCGGTCGCCGACCTTGAGGTCCATCGGGACGCGCTTGTCCTTCTCGAAGCGGCCCGGACCGACGGCGATCACCTCGCCCTGCTGCGGCTTTTCCTTGGCAGTGTCCGGGATGTACAGCCCGCCCCGCATCTGCTCGGTCTCCTCAAGCGGCTTCACAACGACGCGGTCGGCCAGCGGGCTGACCTTGGCGGACGTGGCGCTCTTGGTGGCCATGGAGTCGAATCCTCCTGCTTGCTGAAAGAAAGTCTCGAGGGTGTGTCGTGGGGACAGACTCTTGTTAGCACTCACCCCGAGAGAGTGCTAACGCGGGAGTATGTTATCTCGCGCCGCCAGTGCAGTCAAGGCCCCCGGCGCCGCTCGGGACGGCTTTGTAAGTGAAAATCTGCCAAAAACTTGCGACGCGCCGGCCGAGTCGGCCAGGCCGCGAAGCCCGCGCTGCGGCGGGGGTTAGCCAGCGGTCACCCGGGCGGTTGGCTCACGCCGGCACGGACACGCCGAACTGCTCGAAACAGCGGCTCCTGAAATCGGCCGCGGGTGCCTCCGGAGCGACCCCGGCCTCCCGGGACAGCGTCTCCATCAGCTGCCGGAACTCGGGGGACGCGCGCAGCAGGCACCGGGCGACGTCCCGAATCCGACCCACCTTGCCCGGCGAGAGGTGGTAGTTCGTGGGCAGCGTCTCGAACCAGTGCCGGGCGTCCGCGGCCGGAATCGCGTCGAAGCCGATCTCGACCGCGGTGAACGTCACGGCGGGTCGAAGCGGGGGAAGGGTGTCGCCGGGATTCACGCGCCGGCGGAGGTCGTGGACCGTGCGCTCCACGCGCTGCGTCGCGACGTCCGCCGCGAACAGCTGTCGGGCCTTGAGCACCGACTCGCGCGAGAAGTTGCCGAGCGGCGCGCCGATCGCCGTGTTGAGCACGGTGAAGATGCCGGGCGCGTACTCGCTCGTGTCGATCGGCGTCGGGTGCGACGTCCGGGCGTTCACGGAGATCATCACCACGTGGCGCAGCCGCCTGTCGTTCCGCTTGCGGAGCAGGCTCCAGTCGCCGCCGGTGGCCTGGATCGCGCGGAGTGGCGTGCGCACGCCGATGTTGTCGCCCACGCCGCCGTCGATCAGGTGGATGTACTTCCGCCGGTCCGCGCGCTGGTACGACTCGATGTTGCGCGCCGCGCGATACTGGTCCGGGTCGGTGGCGTCGCCGGGGCGCGCCGCGAGCGCACTGCGCACCCACTCGGGCGCCACGTAGCCGCAGCCTCCGGCGTGGTTCTGCACCGTGACGGGAGTCAGCAGGACCGGGAAGGCCGACGACGCGGCGACGGCCCGCGCCACTCTCACCTGCGAGAGGTCGGCGCAGATCGGGTCGAGCTGCTCCTGCGTGAACACGAACGGCACGCCCGCCGACATGTCCGTCGCGTTGAGCACGATGAACGGGCGCGTGCGCCGGTCGATCAGGCTCGCGAAGGTGGCGCCATGAAAGACCCGGCTGTCGTACGTCTCCGCTGCCAGGTCGATCCGGCTGAATCCGACGGAGTAGAGCCGGTACCAGTTGTACGGGTTGAACAGCCGGCGCCCGATCCCCCGCTCCCCGTTCCAGTGGAGGAACTCGCGCTCGAACTCGGACGGGCGCGCACCGTCGGGGCGCAGTCCGGCGACGCCGCGCAGGCCGTAGTAGGCCGCGGTGAAGCTCCCCCCCGAGACCGACGAGATGACGTCCACCTCGTCGAGCAGCGTGCGCGGCGTGCCCGGCAGGCGCATCGCGTCCAGCTCCAGCAGCGTGCCGTACGCGAGCGCGGCGGCGCGCGTCCCGCCGCCGGAGAACGTGAGGATGACGAACACGGAGTCCGCCTGCTCCTCGTCCGGCGACGTCAGGCTGGCGAGGCGGTATCCGGAGTCCGGGTCGAAGCGCGTCAGGCGCGGCGTCGCCGGGTAGTGGGCACAGCCGGCGAGGGCCGCGGCGGCCGCGAGCGCGGCGAAGGCGCGGCGCCTCGCGCTCCTCACGCCATCACCAGGTCGAACTCGAGCAGGAGCGGGTCGAAGACCGCCGTGCCGCTGATGTCGGGGCGCCGGAACTGCGGCGTGTAGTTCGCCGGCTCGCCGAGGTCTATGCGGTGCGTGCCGCCGTCGATCTGGATCACCTCGTTGGTGAAGCCGCACTGCTCGCCGTCGACGAACACGCGACGCCGGCGCGGATAGGAGACGAGGATGAACTCCACCGGGCACCCTGTACCGAGGGGAACTCGCCGCCGGCGCGGCCCCGGCGTCGCGGCCGCCGCTCGGCGTCGAAGAGCTCGACGCTACGCCCGCGGTCGCGCAGCGTCAAGGCGATCCGGGCGCCAGAATGCCGTGCGCGATCCGCAGTCCGTGCAGAGTCAGGAATGGCTCGACCCGATCCAGCTCCCGGCAGTGCGCCTTGAGCGTCTCCGCCAGTCCGCCGGTCGCGATCACCAGCGGCGCCACCCCGGGACGCGGCCACTCCGCCTTGATCCGCCGCACGATCCCGTCGATCGACTCCGCGGCGCCGTACAGGACGCCGGCGCGGATGCACTCCTCCGTTCGGCGGCCGATCACGCGCAGCGGCGGCACCAGCTCGGTCGCGGGCAGCTTCGACGTGCGCCGGAAGAGCGTCTCGGCCGACGTGAGCACGCCCGGCTGGATCACGCCGCCCAGGAAGACCCCGTCCGCCGTTATGCAGTCGTAGGTGGTCGCCGTGCCCAGGTCGACGGCGATGGTGTCACGCCCGTACATCCGGCTGGCCGCCAGCGTGTTGATGATCCGGTCCGCCCCCACCGTGCGCGGCTCGTCGACGTCGAGCGTGATGCCGAGCGGCGACGAGCCGTCGACGACGAGCGGCGGCGCGCCCACCAGGTCGCGGAATCCGTCCGAGAGCGGCTGGGTCACCGGGGGCACCACCGAGCCCACCGCGCCCCCGCGCACGCGCGACCGGTCCACGCCGCTGAGATGGAGCAGCGAGTGCAGCAGCACCGCGTACTCGTCGGGCGTCCGCGTGACGCCCGTCGTCAGGCGCCAGTGCGCGGCCAGCTCGTCGCCGTCGAACAGGCCGACGGTCGTCTCCGTGTTGCCGACGTCGAACACCAGGATCATGCGCCGCCCTCCGTCCATTCGTCGAGTATCAGCGAGCCGTGCCGATGCGACGTGACGCAGTCGTCGTCGGTCCACACCTGCAGCTCCCCCGCGCGGTTGACGCCGCGCGCCACGCCGCGCGCGGGGGAGATGCACCTCTCGCCGCTCGCGACGTCCCAGTTGCCGAACTCCCACACCTCGAACTTGTCGAGGTGGCCGCGCATGGCCGCCGCCCGCCGCACCGCCGGCACGAGCGCGGCGAGCACCTCCACCCGCGCCGTGCCCGCGCGCAGTCCCGCGGCGTGCTCGACGCCGGCCGGCGGGACGACGTTCACCCCGATGCCGACCGCCACCCACGCCGGCCGGTCGCCGTGCCACCGCGCCTCGATCAGGATCCCGCCCAGCTTGCGGCGCTGCCCGATGTAGAGGTCGTTCGGCCACTTCACGCCGAGCCACTCGTCCGAGAACGGGTCGAGCGCCTCGGCGGCGCGCATCCCCACGCGCAGCGAGAGGACGTCGAGCACCCTCGGGTCGCTCGGCCGCTCGAGCAGCGTCATCCACACGCCCGCGCCCGACGGCGAGGACCAGGACTTCCCTCCCCTGCCGCGCCCCGCCGTCTGCCGGTCCGCCAGCACGAGCGTGCCCGCCTCGGCGCCGCCCGCCGCGAGCTCGTGCGCCACGTCCAGCGTCGAGCCTACCTCGTCGTAGAGCGCCACGCGCGGCACGCCGAGCAGGTCGCGCAGCTCCGCGGCGCCGTAGCCGTCGTACGTCGCTTCAGGCACGCCCACGCGCGCGCGCGTAGACGAATCCCAGCACCGCGATGCCGAGCAGCACCCGGTAGAGCGCGAACACGCCGAAGCTGTGCCGGCTGATGTAGCGCAGCAGCACCGCGATCGCGAGCCAGCCGCTGATGCCGGCCGCCAGCACGCCGGCGACGATGGGCGCCGAGATCCCCTCGCGCAGCGCCTCCGGCACTTTCAGGATCGCCGCCGCGGCGGTGATCGGCATGCTCATGAGGAAGCTGAACACCGCCGCGCTCGGCCGGTCGAAGCTCAGCGCGCGTCCGGCGATCATCGTCGAGCCCGAGCGCGACACGCCCGGCACGAGCGCCGCGACCTGCGCCAGCCCGATCACCAGCGCGTCCTGCCAGCGCATGGCCGCCAGCGGGCGCGTGCTGGCGGCGTAGCGGTCGGCCGCCCAGAGCAGCACGCCGGCGACGATGAGCGCGCTCGCGGTCAGAGCCGGCGCGCGGAAGGTGGTCTCCGCGTAGTCCTCGAGCAGCAGCCCGCCGATGGCGCCGGGGATCGTCGCCAGCACGAGGTACATCAGCCGCCGCTCCTCCTCCGTCTCCACGCGCCGCTGCCTGACGATGGCCAGTCCGGCCACGATCAGCCGACGCCACTCCTCGCGGAAGTACCAGAGCACCGCCGCGAGCGTCCCGACGTGGAGCGCGACGTCGAACGCGAGTCCGGGGTCGCGCCATCCGAAGAGCCAGGGCGCCAGGCTCAGATGCGCCGAGCTGCTGATCGGCAGGAACTCGGCGAGCCCCTGCAGCACGCCGAGCACGATCGCTTGGAAGACGGTCATTCAGTCCGTGATGAGTGGAGCCTGGTGGGTGTGGCCGTCACGCCCCGTACGCCAGCACGAGCGCCGCCATCGCGCAAAGCATGCCGGCCTTGAGCAGCGTCGGCGCGCCGCGGCGGCCGGTGACGGAGCGGCGGCCGGCCGTGGCGAAGAGCGCGGCCGCCGGGAGGGCGAACGCGGCGAAGCGCGGCCGTCCGGCGGCGAGCGGCGCCGCGACGCCGGCGGCGAAGGCGAGCGCGATGACCACCGCGGCCCCCGCGGCGCGCTCGCCGTGCGAGAGCGGGAGCGTGCGGCGCCCGCCGGCGGCGTCGGCCGCCGCGTCGTCGATGTCCTTCGCCACCTCGCGCGCGAAGTGCAGCGGCACCGCGAGCAGCAGCAGCGGCGCCGCGGCCGCCGGACGGCCGGCGCTCCAGGCGCCGTAGAGGAACGGCAGCGAGGCCAGCACCGCCGCGAGGACGTTTCCCGGCAGGCCGAGCGGCTTGAGCCAGACGCTGTAGGCCAGCATCGCCGCGACGACCGCCGCCGACAGCACCCCGAGCGCGGGGACCGCGGCGGCGGCGAGGCCGATACCTAACGCCGCGCAGGCCGCCGTCGCCGCCAGGGCGCCGCGGGGCGAGATGCGGCCGCGCGGGAGCGGGCGCCCGGGGTGCGCGGTGCGGTCGATCTCGCGGTCGCGGTAGTCGTTGAAGGCGTTGGCGACGCCAGTCAGAGCCGCCGCCGCCGCCGCCGCGAGCAGCGTCCGCCGGTCGGACGGGCGCGCGCCGGCCCACCACGCGCCCAGCACCACGCCGGCCGCCGAGATGAGCGCGTTCGGCCAGCGGAGGAGCGCCAGCCAGGCGGGCGCGTCAGACCAGCGCATTCTCGTACAGGGCCTCGTACTGCGAGACGATCTGGTCGAGGGAGAATCGCTCGCGGGCGTCGGCGGCGGCGGCGACGCTCATCCGCTGCCAGCGCTCGCGGTCGCCCAGGATCTCGATCGCCGCCGCGGCCATGGCGTCGACGTCCCCCACGTCGCGCAGCGCGCCCGTCTCCCCTTCGCGCACCACCTCCGGCAGCCCGCCCGAGCGCGAGCCGACGACCGGCACCCCGGACGCGAGCGCCTCCAGCGCGCTGAGCCCGAACGATTCGCTCCTGGACGGCAGCAGGAACAGGTCCGCCCCCGCGAGCAGGGGCGCCACGGCGTCGATTTTCCCCAGGAAGTAGACGCTCTCGTCGAGACCGAGCGCGCGCGTCTCCTCCTCCGCCACCACGCGGTCGGGGCCGTCGCCCACCATCACCAGCACGCTCGGGATCTCGTCGCAGACTCGCTTGAAGATCTGGATGATGTCCTTGACGCGCTTCACCGGGCGGAAGTTCGAGATGTGCATCAGCACGCGCCCGTCGCCGCACATGTCGCCGAGCACCGGCCGCGGGTACTTGGAGCGGTCGTAGACCGTGGGGTCGATGAAGTTGTGGATGACGTTGACGCTGCACCCCGAGCAGCCGAAGGCGCGGAACGTCTCGTCGCGCAGGTAGTGCGACACCGCCGTCAGGCGGTCGGACTTCTCGATCGAGAACTTGGTGATCGCCCAGAACGACGGGTCCTGCCCGACGATCGTGATGTCCGTGCCGTGGAGCGTGGTCACGACCGCGACGTCCGAGTCGTTCTGATGCAGCATCTCGCGCGCGATCCACGCGCTGGTGGCGTGCGGGATGGCGTAGTGGCAGTGGAGCAGGTCGAGCTTCCGGTCGCGCACGACCTCGTGCATGCGCACGGCGAGCGCCAGGTCGTACGGCGGGTACTCGAACAGCGGGTAGCGGCCGACGTCCACCTCGTGGAAGTAGACGCGCGGGAGGAACGACGGCAGCCGGAAGGGCTGCTGGTAGGTGATGAAATGCACCTCGTGGCCGCGCGCCGCGAGCGCGATCCCGAGCTCGGTCGCGACGGCGCCGGAGCCGCCGTAGGTCGGGTAGCAGGTGATTCCGATTTTCACGCCGTCATCTCCCCCCTCCACCACGCGCCCGCGATCCGGTCGGCGCCGGGGTCGCACGGGTCCAGTCGAGTCACGCGCGCTTCCGGCAGCTGATGCCGGAACCACGTCCGCTGCCGCTTCGCGTACTGCCTCGTGTCGATCACGGTGCGGCGCACCGCCTCCTCCCGCGCCAGCTCGCCGCGCACGAGCGCCCGAACGTGCCGGTAGCCTGTGGCGTTCCACGCCGGCGCGTCCTCCGGCACGCTTCGGTTCAGCCCACGCACCTCGTCCTCCCACCCGGCGTCGAGCATCTGCCACACGCGCTGCTCGATCCGGCCGGCCAGCGAGGGACCAGGGTCCACCACAAGATAGCGTGCCGAGAAGCGCGCCGGACGCTGCCGCTCGGAGTGCAGCTCGCTCAGCCGCCGGCCGGTCAGCAGCGCCACCTCCACCGCGCGCAGGAGCTGCGTGCGGCCGAGCCCCGCGCGGGCGGGGTCCAGCGCCAGGCACCAGCGGCGCAGCTCGTCGGAGGGAAGCTCGTCGAGCAGCCGCTGCAGCGGCGCCCGCCGCTCGGGGTCCAGCTCCGGCTCCTCGAACAGCGGGTCGAACAGCGCGCGCAGGTAGAACCCGGTGCCGCCGACGACGATCGGCTCCAGCCCCTCCGCGCGCGCCTCGGCCACCCAGCCGGCGGCCGCGTCGGCCCAGCGCGCGGCGGAGTAGCGCTCGGTGGGCTCGGCCACGTCCACGCCGAAGTAGCGCACCGCCACCCCGCGCGGCGGCTTCGCCGTCCCGATGTCGAAGCCGCGGTAGACCTGCCGCGAGTCGGCGCTGACGATCGCCAGTCCGTTCGCCGCGGCCAGCGCTTCGGCGATCCGCGACTTGCCCGCGGCCGTCGGCCCGCAGACGACCCGCAGGGTCGTCCCGCGCGAGTCGGCCGGGGGCCGGCGAGTGTCGGGATCGCTCTGCCGCGTCACTTCCTCCCGAATCGGCGCTCCAGCTCGTCCCACGAGAGCTGCACGATCGTCGAGCGCCCGTGCACGTCGTGCGCCGGCAGCGTGGTGCGCGAGAGCTGGACGAACAGCGCGCGCATCTCCGCCGGCGAGAGCGCGTCGCCGGCCTTGATCGCGGCCTTGCACGCCACCGTCGCCGCCAGGCGCTCGTGGCGCGTCGCGGTCCCCGGCACGCGGTCGCCGGTGAGCGCGTCGAGCGTCTCGCGCAGGCAGCGCTCGGCGTCGAACCGCGGGTGTGGCATCGGGACGCTGCGCACGATCAGCGTGTGCCCGCCGAAGCCCTCCACCTCGAACCCAAGTCGCTCCAGCGACTCCCGGTGCGCGTCGAACGCCTCCGCCTCGGCCGGCCCGAGGTGGATCGTCAGCGGGAAGAGCAGCCGCTGGGTCGGCGCGCCGCCTCCCTCCAGCGTGCGCACGAAGCGCTCGTACAGCACGCGCTCGTGCGCCGAGTGCTGGTCGATGAGGACCACGCCCTCCTCGCGCTCGAACATGATGTAGGTCCGGCGCATCTGGAGCAGCGGCGGGACGACGACCTCCATCTCGGCCGGCGCGTCAGGCAGCGGGCGCTCGACCGTGGCGACCGCGGGCGCCGCCGCCGCCGCGAACAGCGCCTCACGAGGCGCGGCCGCGGCCGCCGCGGCGCCCAGCACCTCGACGTCGACCGGCGCGGCGCCGGAGCCGTCCGCCGGTGCGGCCGGGCGCATCCCCGGCGTCCACACGCGCGCGCCGATGCTCGCCGCGCTCTCCATGGTGCCGAGCGCGCGCCGAACGGCGGACTCCACCGCGCGCTCGGTGCTCCAGCGGTCGCGGAAGCGCACCTCGGCCTTCGCCGGATGCACGTTCACGTCGACCACGTCCGCCGGCACGGTGAGCTCGAGAAAGAGCGACGGCCTGACGCCGGCCGGGATGGTCGACCGGTACGCCAGCTCGGCCGCGCGGACGATCCCCGCGTCCCGCACCGCGCGTCCGTTCACGGAGAGGTGCACGCGCCGCGCGGCGGTGCCGACGTCGGACGGCCGCTCGACGAGGCCGCAGACGCGCACCGGGCCGCTGACGTCGTCCACGTCCACCAGCCCTTCGGCGTAGCGGCCGCCCCAGATCCCGGCGACGCGCGCGCGGAGCGACGAGGTGGGCGGGAGCGCGGCGACGGTCTTCCCGTCGTGGCTCAGGGTGAAGCGCACGTCCCGGCGCAGCAGCGCGACGGTGGTGAACGCGTCGCTCAGGCTCCGCCACTCGGAGCGCGCGCTGCGGAGGAACTTGAGCCGCGCCGGCACGTTGTAGAACAGCCGCGCCACCTGCACGGTGGTGCCGCGCCGCCGCGCCGCGTCGCTCACGCCGAGCACGCGCCCGCCGTTCGCGCGCACGAGCGTCCCCGCGCCGTCCGACGGTGCGGTCTCCAGCGAGAGCTCGGCGACCGAGCAGATGGCCGGGAGCGCCTCGCCGCGGAAGCCGAAGCTGGACACGCCCACGAGGTCGGCGGCGCTGCGGATCTTGGAGGTCGCGTGCCGCTCGAGCGCCAGCAGCGCGTCGTCGCGCTCCATCCCGCACCCGTCGTCGCTCACCCGGATCGACGCGCGCCCGCCATCCTCGACCGCCACGTCGACCGCGGTCGCCCCCGCGTCGAGCGCGTTCTCGACCAGCTCCTTGAGCACCGACGCCGGCCGCTCCACCACCTCACCGGCGGCGATCTGGTCGGCCACGGCGCCCGGGAGGACTGCGATGCGAGGCATGAACCTAAAGTACCCGGAAGAACTGCAACCTGCGAACTACACCTGCGACCTGCGGCCTGCGGCCTGCGACCTGACCCCCTCGGGAGGCTCCTGCGTCCCGAGCGCACTGAGGTCGCAGGTCGCAGGTCGCAGGTCGCAGGTCGCACGTGCTATTGCCCCAGCATCACCTCGACGAGCCGGTCGCTCTCCACCCACCCCTCGCGGTCGCCGTCGAGTCGGACGCGGGTCCAGGCGCCCTGGCGGGAGAGCGAGCGGCCGACCTCGCCCGTGGTCGCGTGCTGGGCGCGTTCGGCGGAGAGCGCCGGGAGCACGCGCAGGTCGCCGTCGTCGGAAAAGGCGACGAGGTCAGTGCCGGCGAGGCGGTCGCGCAGGTAGAGCGACGTCCCGCCGAGCACCACCGAGGAGAAAAGCGCCGCGCCGATGATGGGGCGCAGCTCGGGGAGTGAGCGCGCGCCGGCGTAGGCCGCGAGCAGCCACGCCGCCACCCAGAGCGCCAGCGCGGCCAGCGCGGGGGCCGCCGCCGGGAGCCTGGGCACCGCGGCGATCGGGCCGTCGTGGCCGGAGGGGAGCAGCGCCAGCCGGTCGCGGACGTCGTCGGCCGTCGGCTCCATGCGCAGCGCGCGCTGCCAGCCGACGGCGGCGGCCGCCGTGTCGCCGGCGACCCAGCCGGCGGTACCGAAGTTCGCCCACGCGTCGGGCGCCCGGAACTCCAGCGCGCCGCTCTCGGCGAACAGCCGCCGCGCCTCGGCGTACTGGCGCGACTGGTAGACCGCGACGCCGCGCGCGAACAGGTCTCCCGGCGAGCCGGCCTGCTCGGCCCGCAGCGCGCCCACCGCCGCGGCGGCGCCGACGCCTAACGTCGCGACCAGCGCCGTCACCTCCCGCCGCCACGCCGACCCGCGCGCGCGCGCCTCGGCGTCCACGCGCTGGAACACGCGGTACGCGCGGGCGCGCAGCTCGTCCGATGGCTCGGGCGCGTCCGGCGCGTAG
>DATFPD010000610.1:0-15439 GCA_035265005.1 Gemmatimonadaceae bacterium
GCCGGCGTGCTCACGCTCCGCCTCGACCGGCAGAGCGAGCCGGAGGCGCTGTCGCGCAACCTCTCGGGCCGCTGGTACCTGGGCGGCGACGAGGGACGGCTCAGCGGGCACCTGGTGCACTGACGCCGGCGGCGCGGCAGAGGCACCGAGACACCGAGGACGTGCACACGGACGAGGGGCCCCCGGCCGGTCGGCTTTGCTGAAGGGCGATTCGACCACCGAGGACACAGAGAGCACAGAGGGAGCGCATCGATGCCGGGCCGGCCGCATCAAAGAACAGTGCCTGCTCTTTGTAGGGGCGCTCCCTCTGTGTCCTCTGTGTCCTCGGTGGTTTAACAGCAGTTGGCAACGCCGACCGAAAGGGGGTGTCTCTTCGGTGTGTCCCTCCTCTGTGTCTCTGTGCCTCTGTGGTAGACCCTGCCGGGCTCGTCCCGGCCTGGATGCCGCGGCCGAGCGTGCTCCGGGTCGGCCATGCTTCTCCTTGACAGGTTAGGAGAGCGCGTCGTACTCTTCTCCTAAGCAACATAGGAGAGGGCGATGAACGACCAGGCTGGGGTCCTCCCGGGTACGCTCGACATGCTGATCCTGAAGGCCGTCTCGCTCAGCAAGCTGCACGGGTACGGCGTACTGCTGCGGATCGAGCAGATCTCGGGCGGTGCGCTCCAGATCCAGCAGGGCGCGCTCTACCCCGCGCTGTACCGCCTCGAGCACCAGGGGCTGATCGAGAGCGACTGGGGGACGTCCGAGAACAACCGGCGGGCCAAGTACTACCGCCTGACGACGGCCGGGCGCCGCCGGCTGGGCGAGGAGGCGGCGAGCTGGAACCGGCTCGTCGAGGCGATCGCCCGATCGCTGGCGGCGACGTGATCGCCCGCCTCGTCGCGCGCGCCCGCTCGCTCTGGCGCGGCGTGCGGCGGCGCTCCGCCGTCGAGTCGGAGATGGGCGAGGAGTTCCGCCTGCACGTGGAGCTGCGGGCGGCAGACCTCGTGCGCGCCGGGCTCTCGCCGGCCGAGGCCGCGCGGCGGGCGCGCGCGGAGTTCGGCAACGTGGAGCGCTACAAGGACGAGGGGGCCCGGTCGCGCGGTCTCCAGCGCTTCGACCAGCTCCGGGTCTCCTGGCTGGACTTCAAGCTGGGCGGCCGGATGCTGGTCAAGTACCCGGGCCTGACGGTGGTGGGCGGGCTGGCGATGGCGTTCGGGATCGCCGTCGGCGCGGCGAGCTTCGAGGCCGTGCGGCAGCTGCTGCGCCCGACGATCCCGCTGCCGGACGGCGGCCGCATCGTGGGGCTCCGGAACTGGGACGCGGCGGCGGCGCGCGTGGAGGGACACGCGCTGCACGACTTCGTCGCCTGGCGCGAGGGGCTGAAGACGGTGCAGGAGCTGGGCGCCTTCCGGACGATCGAGCGCAACCTGATCGCCGGCGAGGGGCGGGGCGGCGAGCCAGTGGCGGTGGCGGAGATCAGCGCGTCCGCGTTCGCGCTGGCGCGCGTGGCCCCGCTGCTCGGGCGGTCGCTGATCGCGGCCGACGACCGGGCGGGCGCGCCGCCGGTGGTGGTGATCGGCTACGACGTCTGGCGGCGGCGCTTCGCGGCCGACCCGGCGGTGGTGGGGCGCACGGTGCGGCTGGGGAGCGCGCCGGCCACCGTCGTGGGGGTGATGCCGGCGGGCTTCGCGTTCCCGGTCTTTCACGGCGTGTGGGTCCCGCTGCGCCTGAACGCTCTGGACTACGAGCGCGGGGCGGGGCCGGAGCTCCAGCTCTTCGGCCGACTGGCGCCCGGCGCGACGCTCGCCGAGGCGCAGGCGGAGCTGACGACGCTCGGCCGGCGCGCGGCGGCCGACTTCCCCCGGACGCACGCGCAGCTGCTGCCGCAGGTGATGCCGTACGCGCGGTCGATCCTCGAGCTGCCGGAGCTCGGCCCGGTGGGGCTGATGGCGATCAACGCCTTCCTGGCGATGCTCCTGGTGCTCGTCTGCGGCAACGTCGCGCTGCTCATGTTCGCGCGCGCGGCGACGCGGGAGAGCGAGCTCGTAGTGCGGACGGCGCTGGGGGCGAGCCGCGCGCGGATCGTCTCGCAGCTGTTCGCCGAGGCGCTGGTGCTCGGCGGCGTGGCGGCGGTCGTCGGGGTCGCGGCCGCGGGGCTCGCGCTCCGCTGGTGGCTGGGCGTGTTCGAGAGAGAATCCGGCGGGCAGCTCCCGTTCTGGTTCACCGACCGCCTGTCTCCCGCGACCGTGCTCTACGCCGGCGCGCTGACCGTGCTCGGCGCCGCGATCGCGGGGGTGGTGCCGGCGCTCAAGGTCACGCGCGGGCTGGGCGCGCGGCTGCGGCAGAGCGCCGCCGGGGGCGGGGGCGGGCCGCGCTTCGGCGGCCTGTGGACGGCGGTGATCGTCGCGCAGGTGGCGGTGACCGTCGCCTTTCCGGCCACGGCGTTCTTCTCGGGGCGGTACGTGGCGCGGATGCAGTCGGTCGACGCCGGCGTCCCGGCGTCGGCGTACCTCTCGGTGCGGCTGGAGATGGACCGCGAGGAGTCGTCAGGCGCCGCGGACACGTCGCGGGCCGCGTTCCAGGCGCGCCTCGGGACGGCCGCCCGGGAGCTGGAGCGCCGCCTGGAGCGCGAGCCCGGCGTGGCCGGCGTCACCTTCGCCGACCGGCTGCCGCGGATGCTTCACCCGCCGCGCCCGATCGAGCTGGACGCGGCCGACGCGGCGCGTCGCGACTCGGCGCCCGCGTACAGCGTGAGCAGCGCGGTGGTGGCGGCGGACTACTTCGAGGCGCTCGGCGCCCCGATCATCTCCGGTCGCGGCTTCCACTCCGCGGACCTCGAGACGGGCGCGCGGGTCGTGGTAGTGAACCAGTCGTTCGTCGGGCAGGTGCTGGGCGGCCGCAACCCGATCGGCCTCCGGCTGCGCTACCGGCGGACCGACGCGGAGCGCGAGGCCGCCGCGCGCGCGACGTCGGAGCCGGAGCCGTGGTACGAGATCGTGGGCGTGGTGAAGGACCTGGGGATGGTCGCCGACGACCCGGACTGGCTGGCGGGGCTCTACCACCCGGCGGCGCCCGGGGCGGTGCTGCCGCTGCGGATGGCCGTGCACGTGCGCGGGGACCCGGTGTCGTTCGCGCCGCGGCTCCGCGCGGTCGCGACCGCGGTCGACCCCTCGCTCCGGCTCCACGAGCTGGCGCCGCTGGACGAGGTGGGGGCGACGTCGTGGACCGAGCTCCAGTTCCTGTTCCGACTCCTGGTGCTGGTGAGCGCGGTGGCGCTGCTGCTGTCGCTGGCCGCGATCTACTCGGTGATGGCGTTCACGGTCTCGCGCCGCACGCGCGAGATCGGCATCCGCGTCGCGTTAGGCTCGGAGCCGCGGCGGGTGGTGGCGGCCATTCTCGCCCGCCCGCTCCGCCAGGTGGGGCTCGGCCTGGCCGCCGGCGCGGCGCTGGTGCTGGTGCTCACCCGGCTGGTGGAGGGGCTGTCGGCGCGGGGCGTGGGGCTCGTGGCGGCGTACATGGCGCTGATGCTCGCGGTCTGCCTGCTGGCCTGCGTCGTACCCACGCGGCGCGCGCTGCGCGTGGAGCCGACCGAGGCGCTGCGGACGGACGGGTAGCCGGGCGGGGCGCGGATGCCCGGCTCGTAGCGCGCGGTCTTCCTCCGTGAGACGGCGGCGCGTCGGTGGACTGGGCGCTCGTGGCACGTGAGCAGGAGCCCACGGCGCCACCGCACGAGTGCGGCGCTTCGTCTGCGGTTCGGCGTCGACCCGATTTACGGCTGCATCTTCCGGCGGCCCGTCGGGCCGTTATTCTGCGACTGTGCCTCGGGTGGGCGAGGCGGCGACCGGGAGAGATCTCCGACGTGACTGGAATCGGGCACAGGGCGGTGGACGCACAGGGGATGAGCCGCCAGGCGCCACGCGCGCCCGACGAGCTGTTCGCGGGCCCCGGCGAGATGCGCGCGCGCTGCAGGGCGCTCGACTGGCAGGCCACCCCGCTCGGCCAGGTCGAGGCGTGGCCGGCGAGCCTGCGGACCGTGGCGGGGCTGGTGCTGGCGGCGCCGACCGCGATGATCGTGCTCTGGGGTCCGGAGCTGGTGCAGCTCTACAACGACGGCTACCGCGCGGTCATGGGCGCCAAGCACCCGGCCGGACTCGGGCAGCCGACGCGCGACTGCTGGCCGGAGGTGTGGGAGTTCAACGCGCCGATCTTCGAGGGCGTGATGCGGCGCGGCGAGACGTTCACCTTCACCGACCAGCGCCTCATCCTCGAGCGGCCCGGGCTCCCCGCCGAGGGGTTCTTCACGCTCGCCTTCAGCCCCGTGCCTGACGACGCGGGCGCCGCGGGCGGGGTGCTGGTCACCGTGTTCGAGACCACCGCGCAGGTCCACGCCCGCAGCGCGGGCGAGGACGCGTTGCGCGAGAGCGAGCAGCGGCTCCGCGCGATCTACGACGGCACGTACGAGTACATCGGACTGCTGGCGCCGGATGGGACGCTGCTGGACGCGAACCGCGCCTCGCTGGCGTTCGCGGGCAGCGCGCGCGAGGACGAGGTGGGGCGGCCGTTCTGGGAGACCGTCTGGTTCTCGTCCACCCCCGGCGCGTCGGCGGCGATGCGCGAGGCCGTGGCGCGCGCCGCGGCCGGAGAGTTCATGCGCTGGGAGGCGCCGATCCGGCGTCCGACGGGGGAGTGGACGACCTTCGACATCTCGCTGCACCCGGTGCGCGACGAGCGCGGGGACGTGATCTTCATCGTGCCGGAGGGGCGCGACGTCACCGAGCGGCAGCGGGCGGAGGCCGCGCTGGCCGCGAGCGAGGCGCGCTACCGCGCCCTGTTCGCGTCCATGGACGAAGGCTTCTGCGTCGTGCAGATGCTGTTCGACGACCGGCAGCGACCGGTCGACTACCGCTTCCTCGAAGCGAACCCCGCGTTCGTTCAGCAGACCGGCCTCTCCGACGCGCTCGGACGGACCATCCGCGAGCTCGCGCCGGCGCACGAGTCGCACTGGTTCGAGACCTACGGCCGCGTCGCGGTCACCGGCGAGCCGACCCGGTTCGAGGCGCCCGCCGAGGCGCTGGGCCGCTGGTTCGACGTCAACGCGTTCCGGGTCGGCGAGCCGTCCGAGCGCCTGGTGGCCGTGCTGTTCAGCGACATCACGGAGCGCAAGCGCGCCGAGTCCGAGCGCGAGCGGCTGCTGGCCGAGCTGGAGGTGGAGCGCGCGCGGCTGGCGCAGGTGTTCCGCCGCGCGCCGAGCTTCATCGTCGCCTTCCGCGGCGCCGACCAGGTGTACGAGTTCGTGAACGAGGCGTACTACCAGCTCGTCGGGCATCGCGACATCATCGGCAAGCCGCTCCTCGAGGCCATCCCGGAGATCCGCGGCCAGGGGTTCCTGGAGCTTCTCGAGCGCGTGCGGCAGACCGGCGAGCCGTGGGTGGGGCGCGAGTCGCCGGTGCTGCTCCAGCGCACGCCCGGGGCGCCGCTGGAGACGCGCTACCTGGACATGGTGTTCCAGGCGCTCACCGAGGCCGACGGCACGCGCTCGGGCGTCGTCGCGCACGGCTCCGACATCACGGAGCAGGTGCTCGCCCGCCGCGAGGCCGAGCGCCTGCTCGCCGAGAGCGAGCGGGCGCGCGCGGACGCGGAGGCGTCGCGCGCGGAGGCCGAGGCCGCGAACCGCGCGAAGAGCGAGTTCCTGGCGGTGATGAGCCACGAGCTGCGCACGCCGCTCAACGCCATCGGCGGCTACGCCGAGCTGATGGAGCTGGGCCTGCGCGGCGCCGTGACCGAGCAGCAGCGGGCGGACCTCGCCCGCATCCAGCAGAGCCAGCGGCACCTGCTCGGGCTCATCAACCAGGTGCTCAACTACACGCGCGTGGACGCCGGCGCGGTGCGCTACGAGCTCGCCGACGTGCCCGTGGGCGAGGCGCTCGCCTCGGCGGAGGCGCTGGTGCTGCCGCAGGCGCGCGCCCGCGGCCTCTCCTACACGCTGGGCCGTTGCGCGCCGGCGCTCGCCGTGCGCGCGGACCGCGAGAAGCTCCAGCAGATCCTGCTCAACCTGCTCTCGAACGCGATCAAGTTTACCGAGCCCGGTGGCGACGTGCACGTCTCGTGCGCTGAACGCGGGACGACGGTGGCGATCACGGTGGTCGACAGCGGCATCGGCATCGCGCCGGAAAAGCTGGCGGACATCTTCGAGCCGTTCGTGCAGGTGGATCAGCGCCTGACGAGGCCGCACGAGGGGGTGGGGCTGGGGCTGGCGATCAGCCGCGACCTGGCGCGCGGCATGGGCGGCGAGCTCACGGCGGCGAGCGCGCCGGGGGCGGGGAGCCAGTTCACCCTGACGCTCCCCCGAGCCCGCGAACGCCCGCCCGCCGGCGAGAGCATGGCCTGAGGGAGCGACGCTCCCTCCCGGCGTCGGCCGGTTCGAGTCGCCGTCGTAGTTGCCTCGAAGCGAACCGGTTCGAGCGCCGCCGCGGGTCCGGAACCTGCCCGGCGTCACCTCGACCGATTCACGCCGAAGGAGACAGACGCCAGCCGATGCCCCGCCAGTACACGATGGGCGGTCGTGGGGCGCCACCGCCCCAGCCGCCGACAGGACGCAGCGGCGCGCCGCTTCCGCCGCCGCGGACGGTGCGCGAGCGCGTAGGCGCGCTCCGCAACCTGCCGCCGTTCCTCCGCCTGGTCTGGCAGACCAGCCCCGCGCTGACCGTCGGGACGCTGGTGCTGCGGCTGCTGCGCGCGCTCCTCCCGGTGGCGACGCTGTTCGTCGGGAAGCTCATCATCGACGAAGTGGTGGCCCGGGCGCAGACGCCGGGCGCGCCGACGACGCTCGCCGGGTGGTACGCCAGCGGCCTCGTCGACCGGCTGCTCTGGCTGCTGGCGGCGGAGTTCGCGCTCGCGGTGCTCTCGGACGTGCTGGGGCGGCTCGTGTCGCTGTTCGACTCGCTGCTGTCGGAGCGCTTCTCGAACACCACCAGCGTGCGCCTCATGGAGCACGCGGCGACGCTCGACCTCGAGGACTTCGAGGACAGCGAGCTCCAGGACCGGCTCGACCGCGCCCGTCGTCAGGCGTCGGGGCGGATGACGCTCATCAGCCAGCTGTTCGGCCAGGCGCAGGACGTCGTCACGATCGCCAGCTTCGCCGCGGGGCTGATGATCTACGCGCCGTGGCTGATCCTGCTGCTGGTGGTGGCGCTCGTGCCCGCCTTCCTGGGCGAGGCGCACTTCAACGCGCAGAGCTACGCGCTGGCCTACGCGCGCACGCCGGAGCAGCGCGAGCTGGACTACGTGCGCCAGACGGGCGCGAGCGTGGAGACCGCGAAGGAAGTGAAGATCTTCGGGCTCAACGCGTTCCTGATCCAGCGCTACCGCGAGCTGGCCGAGAGCTTCTTCCAGGCCAACCGCCGGCTCGCGCTCCGGCGCGCGAGCTGGGGCGGAGTGCTCGCCGCCCTCGGCACGGTGGGCTACTACGTGGCGTACGCGTACCTCGCCTGGCGCACCCTGGCGGGCGAGTTCAGCATCGGCGACCTCACGTTCCTCGCCGGCTCCTTCCGTCGGCTGCGCACGCTGCTCGAAGGGCTGCTGGTGGGGTTCTCGCAGACCGCCGGCCAGGCACTGTACCTGGACGACCTGTTCTCGTTCTTCGAGATCGAGCCGGAGATCCGCTCGCCGGCGCGGCCGCGCCCATTCCCGTCGCCGATGGCGCAGGGGGTCACCTTCGAGGACGTGGGCTTCATCTACCCCGGCGCCGAGCGTTGGGCCGTCAGGCACCTGAGCTTCACGCTCAAGGCGGGCGAGGTGCTGGCGCTGGTCGGCGAGAACGGCGCCGGCAAGACGACGCTCGTGAAGCTGCTGGCCCGGCTCTACGACCCGGACGAGGGGCGCATCCTCCTCGACGGGCACGACCTGCGCGAGTACGACCTCGACGAGCTGCGCTCGAACGTCGGCGTGATCTTCCAGGACTTCGTGCGCTACCACCTCACCGCCGCCGAGAACATCGCCGTCGGCCGGATCGAGGCGCGGGACGACCGCGCGCGGATCGAGCGCGCCGCCGAGCGCAGCCTGGCGAACGAGGTCATCGCGAAGCTGCCGCAGGGCTACGACCAGGTGATCGGCAAGCGCTTCAAGAAGGGCGTGGACCTCTCGGGCGGCGAGTGGCAGAAGGTGGCGATCGCGCGCGCGTACATGCGCGACGCGCAGCTGCTGATCCTCGACGAGCCCACCGCCGCGCTGGACGCGCGCTCGGAGTTCGAGGTGTTCCAGCGGTTCAAGGAGCTGAGCGTCGGGAAGACCGCGGTGCTCATCTCGCACCGCTTCTCCAGCGTGCGGATGGCGGACCGCATCCTGGTGCTCGCCGACGGGACCGTGGAGGCGATGGGGACGCACGCCGAGCTGCTGGCACAGGGCGGGCGGTACGCGGAACTGTTCGAGCTCCAGGCGGCCGGCTATCGCTGAGCGCGCGATCGCTGAGCGCGCGATCGCTGAGCGGGGCGCGCGGCGGGCTCGCTCACGGCTCGCGGAGATTGCGGAAGGTGATCGAGTAGCGGAGCGCGGCCACCGGCGGGATGCTGTGCTCCCACTCCGTGCGCGCGGGGCCGCTGAGGAGGTAGGCCGACCGCGGCTCGGCGATGAGCGAGGCGCGCTTCCACCCCGCGCCCGCGCGGAGCCGCAGGCGGAAGACGCACGGCGCGAGCAGCGAGATGCCCACCACCTCGCCGAAGACCGCCTTGTCGCGATGCCAGCCGATGCCCGCCGCCGCGCCGTACTCGGTGACGAGCACGTGCTGGAGCTGCGTCGGTGCCATGCCCGCGAACGCCGCCGCGCGCTCGCGGAGCGGGAGGAGGAAGGGCGGGATGTCGTCCGCCTTGCGGAGCAGGCGCGCGGCGAAGTCGTAGTGCCAGCCGTACGACACCACGCGGCGCTTGCCGACGTAGCCGTGGAACTCGAAGTCGCGGAAGGGGAGCGCGCGCACGGCGTCGAGAAGCGCCGCCTCGTCGTCAGGCGCGACGAGCTCCGCCTGGTAGCGGAAGCCCTCCGGCAGCGACGGCTCGGGGGCGGCGGCGGCGGCGAAGAGGTCCGTCTGGTGCGGCATGGAGGGATGGGCTACTGGAACTCCCGACGGAACGCCTCGAACCGCGCCCGCAGCTCCGCCAGCTCGGCCCGCAGCGCGCCCACGTCGTGTTCGAGCGCCGCGACGCGCGCCTCGACGGGCGAGGCGGCCGCGCCCGAGGCGGACGATGCGGCGCTCGAGCGTCGCGGCGCGGCGCCGGCCGATTCCGTGGCGACCTCGCCCGAGAGCAGGTGCGCGTAGCGCGCCTCCTTCTGCCCCGGCCCGCGCGGCAGCTGCGCCACGAGCGGCGACGGCCGCGCCGCGAGCCCATCCAGCGTGTGCTCGACGTGCGCGACCTCGGCGAAGTCGAACAGGCGGCGCGCGTGGGTCTTGATCTCGCCCGCGGTCTGCGGGCCGCGCAGCATGAGGACGCACATCGCGGCGAGCTCCGGCGGCTCCAGGCTCAGCGCCTGCGTCAGGAGGTGGCTGTACCGCATGACGCGGGAGTCCATGCGCTGCACGCCGCGGGCGATCGACCGCTGGCGGAGGTCGTTGAGGCTGCGGCGGACCGTGTCCTCGTCCAGCTCGAGCACCGGGTCGCGGTTCGACGACTGGTTGCACGCCGCGACGAGGGCGTTGAGCGTCAGCGGATAGTAGTCGGGCGTCGTGATCTCCTTCTCGATCAGCGACCCGAGCACGCGGACGGCGACGGCGTCGAGCGGGGCATCCACGATCATGACTCCGGTTAGGATTCGGACTGGAAAGCGAACGAGAGAAGTATGCCTCGAACATGCGGCGGATGACGAGATGGCGCTCGGCGACTGGACCGGGGAACGGCAACGGCATTTTGACAGGATGAACTGCGACGGGATGGACAGGATGGTGAACAGGATAGGTGCCCCGGGAGACTTCGAATCCCGGGGCACCTATCCTGTTCACCATCCTGTCCATCCTGTCGCCGTTCGTCCTGTCAAAATGCCGTTGATGTTGCCGTTGCCTGGTCCATCCCGTATGAAGGCGCTTCTCGACACGGAGTGATCGATGGCCGTCACTAGCGCGGTTCGCGACACGATCAGGCTGCTGCTTCACGCGTGCATTGCGGCCGCCGCGCTCGCGGCGTGCCACCGGCAGGCGGAGCGGGGCGCGAGCCAGCCGGCCGCGCAGGCGGCGCCCACGTCGCCCGTGCCCGCGGCGAGCTCGCCGGTGATTCCGTCGGCCGCGATGGAGATCAAGGTGGTGCCGCCGAACGATGGGTGGGAGCTCGGCAGGGTCTCGTGGGTCGAGACCGACCGGGACGGTCTGGTCTACCTGATCCAGCGCGGCGACAGGGCCGACCCGGTCGTCGTCGTGAACCGGGAGGGGCGCGTCCTGCGCTCGTGGGGCAAGGGGATGTACGTCATGCCGCACAGCATCCGGATCGACCCGGAGGGCTACGTCTGGACGACCGACGCGAAGTCGTCGCATGTCATCAAGTTCACGCCCGACGGTCGGGAGATGATGACCATCGCCGTCGGCGGCCAGCCGGCGGACTGCGCGCGTGAGTTCTGCGGCACCACGGACATCGCGTTCGGCCCGAACGGCCACCTGTACATCACCGACGGCTACGCGAACGCGCGCGTCCTCGAGTACACGGCGGACGGTCGGAAGGCCGCGTCCAGCGCTTCGACCTCGACGGCCGCTATCTCGGGGAATGGAAGACCGACGGGAACCCGTACTCGCTGGAGCTCGTCTCCGGGACGATGTGGATCGACGTGCTGCGGCTTCCGGGGACGCCCAACCGGCAGCCCACGATCGTCAAGGCCGACCCGCGGACCGGCCGCGCCGCGGGGCACGCGGTCGTGACCGGCGGCCACGGCACCGCTGCGCTGCCTGACGGCAGGTCGTTCCTGATGCCGCTGGGGAGCAGGGTGATGCTGGTCACCGTCGAGGGCGGGCGGGGCTGAAACCCGGCGAGGGGGTCATTGCGTCTTCTCTTGACAGCTACAGGAAATCGTGCATCTTTCTGTAGACGGCTACAGGAACCCACTCACGGAGCGCACCCTGCCTCCTCGCCCGCAGACCGACGCCCTCCGGGGCTCGCTCGACCTGCTCGTGCTGAAGACGCTCTCGCTCCAGCCGATGCACGGCTGGGGGATCAGCCTGCGCGTCCAGCAGCTCTCTCAGGGCGCGCTGGAGGTCAACCAGGGCTCGCTCTACCCCGCGCTCCAGCGGCTGGAGAAGGACGGGCTGGTCGCCAGCGCGTGGGGGACGACCGACCACAACCGGCGGGCGCGCTACTACCGCCTCACCGCCGCCGGCCGCGGCGCGCTGGGCGCGGAGCTGGAGAGCTGGCGCCGCTTCGCCGCCGGCCTCGAGACCGTCCTCCGCACGACCTGACCGACTGCCCTGGATACACGCGAATGAGACTGTTCCACGCCGCGCGCACCCGCCTGCGCCTCCTGCTCGCGCGCCGCGCCGCCGAGGCGCGGATGAACGAGGAGATCCGCTTCCACGTCGAGATGGAGACGGAGCGCCTCATGCGCGAGGTGGGGCTCGACCGCGGGGAGGCGCGGCGCCGGGCGTTCGTCGCCTTCGGCGGCGTCGAGCGCTACAAGGAGGAGCTGCGCGAGGGGCGCGGGCTGGCCTGGCTGGGCGGGATGACGCTCGACCTCAAGCTCGGCCTGCGCATGCTCCTGAAGTATCCGGGGCTGACGTTCGTCGGGATCATCGGAATGGCGGTCGCCGTCGCCATCGGCACGGTCTCGTTCGGCCTCATTTACACGATCTTCGACCCGGCCGTGCCGCTGGACGAGGGCGACCGGATCGTCGCGATCCAGAACCTGAACACGCGCCGGAGCAGCGACGCCCGTCGGACCCATCTGCACGACCTCACGACGTGGCGCGAGGCGCTCCAGGCGGTCGAGAGCTTCGGCGCCTACCGGATGACGAGCCTCAACCTCATCACGCCCGAGGGGCGGCCGGAGTCGGTCCGCATCGCGGAGATGACCGCGTCGGGGTTCCGCATCGCGCGCGTCCCCCCACTCCTCGGGCGGTACTTCAACGAGGACGACGAGCGCGCGGGCGCGCCGCCGGTCGTCGTGATCGGCTACAGCGTGTGGCAGGGCCGCTTCGCCGGCCAGCCCGACGTCATCGGCCGGACGCTCCGGCTCGGGAGCACCCCGCACACGATCATCGGGGTGATGCCGCAGGGCTTCGCGTTCCCGGTCAACAACCGCGTCTGGACGCCGCTCAGGCTGAACCCGTCGGACTTCCCGCGGGGCGACGCCCCGGCGATCGAGGTCTTCGGCCGGCTCGCGCCGGGGGCCTCGCTGGCCGACGCGCGGAAGCAGCTGACGACCATCGGGCAGCGGCTGGCCTCCGCGTACCCGGAGACCCACGAGCACATCCGGTCCCGGGTCGTCCCGTACGCGCGCGTCTTCACCGACGCCCCGGAGACGGCCTGGATGTTCGACCTCGTCCAGCTCGGGGTCACCATGCTCCTGGTGGTGATCGGGACGAACGTCGCCATTCTGGTCTACGCGCGCACGGCGAGCCGCACGGGCGAGATCGCGGTGCGGAGCGCGCTCGGGGCCAGCCGCGGCCGCATCGTCGGGCAGCTCTTCGCGGAAGCGCTCGTCCTCTCCCTCGCCGCCGCGGCGGTGGGGCTGGCGATCGGGGGGACCGCCCTCGCGGAGGTGAACGCGTACGTGAAGCGGACGGCGAGCGAGCGGATCCCCTTCTGGATGGACTTCGGCATCTCGACCGGCATGGTCCTGTACGCCGTGGGGCTGGCGGTCCTGGGCGCCGTGATCGTCGGCGTTCTGCCCGGGCTCAAGGCGACGCGGCGCCAGCTGCACGCCACGCTGCAGCAGGGGTCGGGCAAGATGGCGATGCGGCTCGGCCGGGGCTGGACGGTGATGATCGTGGCGCAGGTGGCGATGGCGGTCGCGACGCTGCCGCTCGCGGCGGCCGGCATCGCGGTGGTGGTCCGCCAGGCGCTGGCCAAGCCCGCGGTCGCCCCAGGCGAGTGGATGACGGCGTCGCTCGTCCTCGACCGGGAGGGCGTCTCGGGCTTCGAGCGCATCCAGCTGCCCGAGGGGACGGCGCCCCCCGTCGACAGCGCGTTCGCGGCCAGGTACGCGAGCCTTCAGTCCGAGCTGGTCCGGCTGGTGAAGGCCGAGCCGGGCGTCGTCTCCATCGTCCGCGCGTCGTCCGCGCCCGGCGAGGAGTATCCCATCCGGATCGAGGTCGAGGGCGAGCGCAAGGAGTCTGCCCCGCAGGCTGCCGCCGCGGGCGGGGCCACCGGCCACGCGGCGCAGCTCGCCGAGGTGGACCCCGAGTACCTCGGCGCCTTCGGCGTTTCCATCCTGGCCGGCCGGGGACTGCGGGAGGGCGACGAGCTGGCGATCGTCGTCAACCGGGCGTTCGTGCAGAAGGTCCTCGGCGGCGGCGACCCGCTCGGCCGCCGGGTGCGTCGCGTCGTCAGGCAGCGCAGCGAAGATGCCGAGGCCGTGGTGCGTCCCCAGCCCTGGGCCGAGATCGTCGGCGTCGTGCCCGACTTCCCGAACCCGGTGAACCCGAGGTTCCCCGAGCCCCGGATGTACCAGGCCCTCGACCCCGGCGCGGTGCACGCGGTAACGGTCGCGGTGCGCGTGCGCGGCGGCGCGCCGGCCGAGTTCGGGGGCCGCCTCCGGGAGCTCACGCTCGCGGTGGACCCCATGCTTCGACTCCAGAACATCGCCGCCCTCGACGACTCGATGCGCGACCGGATGCTGGAGCTCCACGTCGTGGTCCTGGTGGTGGTGCTCGTGACGCTGAGCGTCCTCCTGCTCTCGGCCGCCGGGATCTACGCGCTCATCTCCTTCACGATCACGAAGCGGCGGCGGGAGATCGGCATCCGAGCCGCGCTCGGCGCCGGACCGCGCCAGGTGATCGGGAGCGTGCTGTCGAAGGCGATGGGACAGATCGGCGTCGGCATCGCGGTCGGCATGGGGCTCGCGGGGCTGGCGGACCACGCCATCAACGGCGGATTCACCGGCGGGCGGGGCATCTACATGCTGGCCGCGGTCGCCGCGTTCATGACGGCGGTCGGCTGCGTGGCCGCGATCGGGCCGGCGCGCCGGGCGCTCAAGATCCAGCCGACGGAAGCGCTGAAGGCGGAGTGAGCGCGCCCATGCGACGCCCATGCGACTGATCGACGCCGCGCGCGCGCGCCTGCGCCTCCTGTTCGCGCGCCGCGCGGCCGAGTCGCGAATGAACGAGGAGATCCGCTTCCACGTCGAGATGGAGGCGGGGCGGATCGCGCGCGAGCAGGGGCTCGCGCCTGACGAGGCGCGGCGCCGGGCGCTGGTCGCCTTCGGCGGCGTCGAGCGCTACAAGGAGGAGCTGCGCGAGGGGCGCGGGCTCGCCTGGCTGGGCGGGATGAGGCTCGACCTCAAGCTCGGCCTGCGGATGATGGCGAAGTCCCCGGGGCTGACGCTCGTCGGCGTCGTCGGGATGGCGGTCGCGATCGCGATCGGCGCCGTCACCTTCGGCATCATCCACAACTTCATCGGCGTCACCCTGCCGCTGGACGACGGGGACCGGCTCGTCGCGATTCAGAACGTGGACGCGCGCCGGAACGTCGAGGGCGACGGCACCCACCTGCACGACCTCGCCGTGTGGCGCGGCGCGCTGGGCGCGGTCGAGGCGCTCGGCGCCTACCGCACGGTCGCCCGCAACGTCATCTCGCGCGACGCGCGCCCCGACCCGATGCGCGTCGTCGAGATGACGGCGTCCGGGTTCCGCATCGCGCGCGTCCAGCCGCTGCTGGGCCGCTACTTCGACGATGCGGAGGAGCGGCCGGGCGCGCCGCCGGTCGTCGTGATCGGGTACGACGTGTGGCAGCACCGCTTCGCCGGCGAGCCGGACGTCGTCGGCCGCACGATCCAGCTCGGCGCGACCGCGCACACCATCGTCGGCGTCATGCCGCGGGGCTTCGCGTTCCCGGTCAACAACCGCGTCTGGACGCCGCTGCGCCTGGACCCGGCCGCGTTCACGCCGGGGGATGCGCCCCCGGTGCAGGTCTTCGGCCGCCTGGCGCCCGGCGCCAGCCTGGACGACGCGCAGGCACAGCTGACGACGATCGGCAAGCGGCTCGCCGCCGACCATCCGGAATCGCACGAGCACGTCCGGCCGCGCGTTCTGCCTTACGCGAGCGCGTTCTTCGACAGCCCCGAGCTTACGTGGGCGCTGTACGTCGTCCAGGCCATGGTCAGCATGATCCTGGTGGTGATCGGGACGAACGTCGCCACGCTCGTCTACGCGCGCACGGCCAGCCGGATGGGCGAGATCGCGGTGCGCACCGCCCTCGGCGCCAGCCGGCGGCGCATCGTCGCGCAGCTCTTCATGGAGGCGCTGGTGCTCTCCGCGGCGGCGGCGGCGGTCGGTCTG